>NZ_JAMPLW010000005.1:0-349828 GCF_028477805.1 Providencia sp. PROV268 | reverse complement strand
TTGAACCTGCAACGGCAGAAACTGAGCCAGCCGACATTGATCCGCGTAAAGCCGCAGTCGCTGCCGCTATTGCCCGTGCTAAAGCGAAAAAAGCAGCCCAAGAGAAAGCACAACTTGAGGCTCAAGTGAGTGAGGAGGAAATGCTGTCACCTGCTGCTGAACAACCCATTGAAGAAGAAACAGATCCTCGTAAAGTTGCGGTTGCTGCGGCGATAGCTCGCGTAAAAGCCAAACAAGCTCAAAAACAAAACGAACAAACAATGATAGAGTAAGTGATTAAACACCATGAAATTTAGGCCTATTGATCCAAATAACCGTCGTTTAAAAATCGCTAGCGCGCCATTTACCCATGATAACCAAAGCACTAGTCTTGTTATGCTTTGGGTTTTATTGGCTGCGATACCGGGTATTGCAGCACAAATTTACTTCTTTGGTATTGGCACTCTCTATCAAATTGTTTTAGCCATGCTGGCTGCTGTGATCACAGAAGGCATCGCTATCCGTTTACGTAAAAAGCCTGTTATTAACGTTCTTAAAGATAATTCAGCCATTGTTACCGCGCTATTACTGGGTGTGAGTCTACCGCCATTAGCACCTTGGTGGATGATCGTTCTTGGAACTGCCTTTGCCGTGATCATTGCTAAACAATGTTATGGTGGTTTGGGGCAAAATCCATTTAACCCTGCAATGGTGGGTTATGTCGTATTACTAATTTCTTTTCCTGTACAAATGACCAGTTGGCTCCCGCCCTCTGAATTACAGACTCTTAATATCAATGCACTAGAGAGCCTTTCAATTATCTTCACTGGACATACTCCAACGGGGATCACGCTGGATGCCTTGCGAATGGGTGTCGATGGAATGAGCCAAGCAACACCATTAGACAGCTTTAAAACAGGGCTATTAACCCATTCGATTTCTGATGTTTTACAGCAACCAATTTTACAAGGCTCTCTGGCGGGTATTGGTTGGCAATGGGTCAATATTGCCTATTTAATCGGCGGCCTCATAATGTTAAACCGTCGGATTATTAGTTGGCAGATCCCTGTTTCATTCCTTGCTACCTTAGCATTCTGTTCGGTAGTCAGTTGGTTATTAGATGATGGTCGCTACTCGCCACCACTAGTACAGTTACTCTCCGGCGCAACTATGCTAGGGGCATTTTTTATTGCAACAGATCCAGTTACGGCATCGACGACACCAAAAGGCCGCTTGATTTATGGTGTAATGATTGGCTTATTAGTGTGGCTAATCCGTGTTTACGGTGGTTATCCCGATGCTGTCGCTTTCGCTGTGCTACTAACTAATATTGCGGTGCCTCTCATTGACCATTATACGCAACCTCGTGCATACGGGCATGGACATAAGTAAGGAGCCTATATGTTAAACACAATGCGTCGTCATGGAGCCATCTTGGCTATTTTTGCAGCCGGCACAACTGCACTTAGTGCGGCTGTTTATACCTTAACGAAAGAGACAATCGCACAACAAGCGGCGATCGTACAAAAACAGCTACTTGACCAAGTCGTACCAACTAGCCTGTATGATAATGCATTTGGGCAGGAGTGTTATTTAGTCGGAGCAGAAGCTGAGCTAGGCAGCAAGCAACCACATCGGTTATATATTGCGAGAAAGAATGGTGAGCCTGTTGCCGCCGCCCTTGAATCTACAGCACCCGACGGCTATTCAGGTGCAATACATCTCTTAGTCGGTGCAGATTTTAATGGTAATGTGCTAGGTGTTAGAGTGACAGAGCATCATGAAACACCGGGTCTCGGCGATAAAATTGAAACACGAATTTCAAACTGGATCACTTTGCTCACAGGGAAAGTTGAATCCGACCATGACCCCAAATGGGCGGTTAAAAAAGATGGCGGTGATTTTGACCAATTTACTGGGGCAACCATAACCCCAAGAGCGGTTGTTAATGCGACCAAACGTACCGCCGTTTTTATGCAAAAAATACCACAAAATCTCTCTAGCTATCCTATTTGTGGAGCTGAATAATTATGAGTCAATCTAAAGAACTTTTTGTACAGGGCTTATGGAAAAACAACTCGGCACTTGTACAGCTTTTAGGCCTATGCCCATTACTGGCTGTTTCATCAACAGCGACCAATGCATTAGGGTTAGGACTTGCTACAACATTAGTGCTGGTCTGTACCAATGTTGCCGTATCCGCATTTCGTCGTTGGGTACCAGCTGAAATTCGTATTCCTATTTATGTTATGATCATTGCCTCTGTCGTTAGTGCAGTACAGATGCTTATTAACGCCTATGCGTTTGGCCTATATGAATCGCTGGGCATATTTATTCCGCTGATTGTGACCAACTGTATTGTAATTGGTCGCGCTGAGGCTTATGCCTCACGGAATCCTGTACCACTTTCTGCTATTGATGGCCTTGCGATGGGGTTAGGTGCAACGGCAGCCTTGTTCGTTTTAGGGGCTATGCGCGAGATTTTAGGTAATGGCACACTGTTTGACGGTGCGGATTTACTACTAGGATCATGGGCCAAATCATTGCGAATAGAGGTTTTACACCTTGACTCACCATTTTTACTCGCTATGCTGCCACCGGGCGCCTTTATCGGCCTCGCCCTGATGCTTGCGGGCAAATATTTAATTGATGAGAAAATGAAAAAACGAGCCGCCCTAAAATCGGGCCAACAACCTGAACGTGAATACCAAAAAGAACAAGGATGCGGCAGCCATATTTCTAGATAAGATTAATTGTGAGCTATGAATAAATCAAAACGTATTGAGATATTGACTCGCCTGCGCGATAACAATCCCAATCCAACAACTGAGTTACAATTTAACTCCCCTTTTGAGCTGTTGATAGCGGTTTTGTTATCTGCACAGGCGACTGATGTCAGCGTTAATAAAGCAACAGCCAAATTATATCCTGTCGCTAATACTCCTGAAGCCATGCTCGCTTTGGGCGTCGATGGTATCAAAGAGTATATAAAAACAATTGGTCTGTTTAACACTAAAGCTGAAAGTGTTATCAAAACCTGCAAAATCTTAATTGAAAAGCATAATAGCCAAGTTCCTGAAGATCGCGCAGCTTTAGAGGCCTTACCCGGCGTTGGTCGTAAAACAGCAAATGTGGTGTTAAACACGGCTTTTGGCTGGCCAACCATTGCTGTTGATACGCATATTTTTCGAGTTTGTAATCGTACCAATTTTGCTCCAGGTAAAAATGTCGTTGAAGTCGAAGAAAAACTTCTCAAAGTCGTTCCCACAGAGTTTAAAGTCGACTGCCATCATTGGTTCATTTTACATGGTCGCTATACCTGTATCGCACGCAAACCGCGCTGTGGGTCTTGTATTATTGAAGATCTCTGCGAATTTAAAGATAAGGTGTACCCTGAGAATTAACATTACACTGCTCCCAGTTATTTGTTCACAATGCAAATTTTTTCTTGCTCTAAGACTTTGTCTTACGTAACAATGGGAGCCAAACTCAACCTCCATAAAAACGGTAAGTATGTTCCAAGACAACCCATTGCTCGCGCAACTTAAACAGCAACTGCACTCCCAAACGCCTCGCGTTGAAGGATTGGTAAAAAGCACCGATAAAGGTTTCGGTTTTCTCGAAGTAGATGGCCAAAAAAGCTACTTTGTTCCACCTCCACAAATGAAAAAAGTGATGCATGGCGATCGCGTTATCGCGGCCATTCATACAGACAAAGACCGTGAATTCGCTGAACCAGAAGAACTTGTTGAACCCTTTCTCAGCCGCTTTGTCGGGCGCATTCAGAAGAAAGATAATGACAACCGCTTATTTGTGATCCCTGATCACCCACTGCTAAAAGATGCTATTTCTTGTCGCCCAGTAAAAGACATCGACCATGAATTTGCTCAAGGTGATTGGGTTGTTGCACAGATGCGCCGCCATCCTTTAAAAGGTGATAAAGGTTTTTACGCTGATATCACTGAGTACATCACCGATGCTAATGACCATTTCGCCCCTTGGTGGGTCACTTTACGTCGTCATCAACTTGATCGTGCTGAGCCGCAAATGGTTCACAGTGAACGCGATGATGAAGGCATTGAGCGTGTTGACCTTACCGACCTGCATTTCGTGACTATCGACAGTGCAAGTACAGAAGATATGGATGATGCTCTGTATATTGAAAGAACAGCAGACGGTCATTTAAAACTTTATATCGCTATCGCGGATCCAACCAGTTATATCAAAGAAGGCAGTGAATTAGATAAGCTCGCTTTAGCTCGCGCTTATACGAACTACTTGCCTGGCTTTAATATTCCGATGTTACCTCGTGAGCTTTCAGATAACCTCTGCTCTTTACGCCCAAATGAGCGCCGTCCAGCATTAGTGTGTGCCGCAACCATTTTGGATGATGGTAACCTAGCTGAAGATATTCAGTTTTTCAGTGCATGGGTTGAGTCTAAATCAAAGCTGGTTTATGACGAAGTTTCTGATTGGCTAGAAAAATCAGGTAGCTGGCAACCAACTAATGATACAGATCAGCAACAGATTGAATTACTGAAAGAAATGGCGGATAAGCGTCATCAATGGCGTCAACAAAATGCGTTAGTCTTTAAAGATCGCCCTGACTATCGTTTCTTGTTAGATGACAAAGGGAATGTTATTGACATCGTTGTCGAAAGCCGCCGTACGGCAAACCGTATTGTCGAAGAAGCGATGATCACCGCTAACTTGTGTGCCGCAACACAGCTCAAAAACACATTAGGTTTTGGCGTATTCAACGTTCATATGGGCTTTGAGCCATTACAAATAGAGCAAGTTGTACAAACATTGAAAGAGCATGGTATTGAGACAACGGCCGAATCCCTGCTCACCTTAGAAGGTTTCCGCCAACTACGCCGCCAATTAGATGCACAACCGACACAATTCTTAGATAGCCGCATTCGTCGATTCCAAACCTTTGCAGAAGTCAAAGGCGAACCCGGCCCTCACTTTGGATTAGGTTTTGAGGCTTACGCAACGTGGACATCACCAATCCGTAAATACACGGATATTGTTAACCATCGTCTACTTAAATCGGTTATTGCGGGTAAACCCTCAACTGATAAACCGACAGAAGAGTTATCGATTAAATTAGCGGAGCGTCGCCGAGCCAATCGCATGGCTGAACGTGATGTTGGTGATTGGTTATATGCGCGCTTTTTAAAACCTTTCGAAGGTACAGACAAGGCATTCCCTGCGGAAATTATCGATATCACACGTGGTGGTGTACGAGTGAGGTTAACCGACAATGGTGCCGTAGCCTTTATTCCAGCGCCGTTCTTACACGCTGTACGCGATGAGATCCAGTGCAGCCAAGAAACAGGTAGCGTGTTAATCAAAGGCGAACCCGCATACAAACTCAACGATATTATTAATGTTAATATCGCTGAAGTACGTATGGAAACTCGCAATATTGTTGCTCGCCCTGCCGCATAATTACTTTTGATGCTATAATAAATATGCTACTGGTTTTAGCAGTAGCATATTGTTTCTTACTTTTCCTTCTTAATGAGTTCCACTCAGATATATTGTCGCTTTTTATATACATTAATTCCCGATAATTCTGATTCGTATAATTACTGATTGTGATAATTTGGTAGCGTCCTTAAAACTCGGAGTCACTAAAATGAACACGACAAGTAAACGCATTATGACATTCACACTTGCAACCCTTATCGCAATAAGCGTTAGCGCATGCTCTAATATGTCAAAGCGAGATAAGAATACGGCTGTAGGTGCTGGCGTAGGTGCTGTAGGCGGTGCTATCCTAACGGGCGGTAGTGCACTGGGAACGGTTGGTGGCGCTGCAGTTGGTGGGATTATTGGTAACCAAGTCGGAAAATAAATCTATGGATAAGGGGGGATGCCCCCCTTATCCTATATTGTGTTATCCACCCGCTAACTTCACTTGATAACCTTTTGCTTCAAGAAGTTGCTTAATCAGCTCTCTCTTATCACCCTGAATTTCAATATCACCATCTTTTACTGAGCCACCGCAACCACATTTTTTCTTTAATTCCGCGGCCAATTTAGCCAGTGCATCATCTTCAAGATCGAGTCCTGTCACCACGCAAACGCCCTTGCCTTTGCGACCCGATGTTTCACGGCGGATCCTGACAATACCATCTCCTTTTGGGCGTTGTGCTTTCGGTTTTTCCTCTTCGATGCGACCGATATCCGTGCTATACACTAAACGGCTATTTGTATCCTTCATGCACAATCCTTAATAGATTGGTTGATCTGCTTTAATGTGAGTGCAGGGTTATCACTACGCGTAATAGGACGGCCGATAACCATATAATCAACCCCGACTTTTAATGCTTCTTGAGGTGTCATGATACGGCGCTGATCCCCAACATCACTACCAATTGGGCGAATACCTGGTGTCACTAATTTAAAATCATCACCACACAATGATTTCAGTCTTGCAGCTTCATGTGCTGAACACACCACACCATCTAAGCCACATGCTTTTGTCAATAAAGCTAAACGTTCAGCATGCTCAGCTGGCGTAGCATTAATACCAATGCCAGTCAGATCGGATTGATCCATACTGGTTAAAACAGTGACCGCTGTTAATAATGGCGCCTCTTTTCCATAAGGCTCTAATGCCTGACGAGCCGCTTCCATCATACGGCTGCCACCACCAGCATGAACGTTAACCATCCAAACGCCCATTTCTGCTGCTGCCCCAACCGCACGCGCAACCGTATTAGGAATATCGTGAAATTTTAAATCGAGAAATACATCAAAACCACGTTGGTGTAGTGATTTCACAAATTGAGGGCCATTGAAGGTAAACATCTCTTTACCGACTTTCAAACGACATTCACGCGGATCAATAAGGTCAACAAATGCCAATGCCGCGTTTGCATCTTCATAATCGAGCGCAACAATAACTGGCGAGTGAGTAGATACGCGAGCGTGGTTCTCAGTTGAAGAAATCATTTAGTAGTAGCCTTAATCATATTTGGTAATAAAGTGACGCTGTCACTGCCCATCTAAACCACGAATTGGCTTAATGGTGTCCCATGAACGACAAGACGGGCAGTGCCAATATAATGAATGCGAAGTAAAACCACATTTGTGGCAACGATAGTCAGGTTTGGTTCTAATTTGTTCCCCGACCATTTTCCGCAGCAAAATCAGGCTCTCTTTTGCTCGCCCTTCTTCTGCTTCTTTTAAATGGTAATCCATCAAACGATAAAATAACCGCATTGTTGGGTGACGTTGAATCTGATCGTTAATATAACTTGCGGCGGCTTCATGACTTTGCTTCTCAACAATAATGTCGGCGAGATACAGTTCAGCGACTGCCCCCGTATTACCCGCAACACATTGGCGTAGATACACTTCCCAAGCATCCATATCTGCGATTTGTTGATAGCAATCATAAAGTAAAGGTAAAGTTTCAGCCACCAGCTCTCTATCTTGTTCGTAAACTTGTTTAAGAACATTGATAGCTTTGTCGTAATGTTCCTGCTCGATAAAAATTCGCCCTTTCATAATTGAAACACGGGCACAATTTTTATCCGCCTGTTCGGCTTTATTCAGAAGACTTAAAGCCCCATCAAGATCGTCACTGCCTAAGTGTTGATTGGCTAATTCACAATAAAAATGCGCAATATTTTCGCGTAACTCTTCATTACCCAATTTAACTAACTTAGTCGCCGTTTCGATTGCTTTCGTCCAATCACTGGTTAATTGAAAAATCGCCAATAATGACTGTAGTGCACTTTGCTTAAAATCCACCTCATCCGTCAATTGCTGGAACATATTTTCAGCACGATCGTAAACCCCTGCGGCCATATAATCACGACCGAGTTGTTGCGTGGCTAATAAGCGTTGTTCAAAGGATAATGCGGCACTTTCAACAAGTGACTGATGAATACGGATGGCTCGTTCAACTTCACCACGTGAACGAAATAAATTACCTAAGGTTAAATGCGCTTCAAAGGCGGAACTGTCTTCCTTGAGCATATCAAGGAATAAATCAACCGCTTTGTCTTGCTGATTTGATAAAAGAAAGTTAACGCCCGTAACATAATCACGTGACAGGCGGTTAGCATGTTGCTGCTTGTCTTGTTGAGCGCTTCGACGCCCCATATACCAGCCGTATGCAGCGGCGACAGGTAACAACAGAAACAGCAACTCAAACATACAAGATTATTCCTTGCTCTTTTGAGCCACAACTTCTGTAGATTCAGAGATGGTTTTATCATCCACACTCAATTGTGATTCAAGACGTCTAATTTTACGGCGTGCATTTTTCAAGCTCACCACAGCACGCAGATAAAATAGCCCTGCAACTAACCAACCCAGTACAAAGCCGACACCAAACAAAGAGGCTAAAAGTGAAGATAATGCAAAATCTCCTTGTGCAATCAGGTAGTTAAATGTAATAACCTGATTATTGCTTGAGCCTAGCGTGATTGAAATAATAAAAATAACCACAGCTAGTAATAATATCAGAAAATATTTCACATTCTTTCCCGTTATCCGTTCTTATGAAAACAAATTATCTACCTGATAAGGTAGCATTTCTGGCGCACTCAGACAAAGTAATTTATCTTATACGCCCACTTTGTTAATGTATATTGAACCTTATTTAACCTACATGTTTTTACTTTCACTCAAATTGGGTGTTTTATCCCTTAAGAGCGTACACGCAATCATCGCCAAAATTGCACTAATGATAATAGAAGCGATTGCATCTGAAGGCCAATGCATCCCTAATAATAACCGACTAAATACGATAGCTTCCGCCCATACCGCCAGCACGATGGCAAGTGCATATTGACGACGCTGCCAAAATAATCCAATCAATAAAAGTGCCCAGCCTGCCGCAAATAGCACATGCCCAGAAGGAAATGAGTAGCCAGTTTCCGCTTGCCAATGTTTGCGTAACCATGAAGGAACCTGATCACTTTGTTTAACGGTTTGTTTGATAACGTCTGCTCGCTGCTTTCTTTTTAAGTCATAAAATTCTGTCGCTGAAAGCCCATATTCTTTTTCTAGCCAAACCACATATGGGCGTGGCTCTTGGAAACTATTCTTAACAACGCTTTTGATCCCTTGTCCTACCAAAATACAGCATACAACAATAACAACCCATTGAAGGACACTTTTCAACTTTGGTTTACAGATATAAAGGGCCAAGGCTAATAATACGATAGAGGTTATCAGACTATAAGGGAGACCAGCCGTTTCTGTTAGCCAAAATAACCATTTAACTGATTCTACATTCTGAGACGGCAGCCAACTCCACCCTACCATCAGTAACGCTGTAGGAGGTATGATTAATAAAACAGCAAAGACTAATATCGGGTAAATTGATTTATTCATTTTATGCTATCCATGTCAGTTGACTGTTCGAATCAATAAAATTAGATTCACAAATGATTAACTCTGTTATAGTAATGCATAGTGGACTGTGTGCAAATAAATGTCTGCGCTATATGCTAGATGTCATATAGTATCGATAAGCAATATTTTTATCGATTAACGTTATTAATTAAGCAAGAGTTATCTCAACTAATGAATGAAAATATGCAGCTAAAACGCGTTGCCGAAGCCAAATTACCAACTCCTTTCGGCGAATTTTTAATGGTAGGGTTTGAGGAAATCGCAACAGGTCGTGACCATGTCGCACTGATTTTTGGCGATATTTCAGGTCCAGAGCCTGTTCTCAGTCGGATCCACTCGGAATGCTTAACCGGAGATGCATTATTCAGTTTACGCTGTGATTGTGGCTTCCAATTAGAAGCGGCACTGTCTCAGATCAGCAAAGAAGGTCGAGGCGTACTGCTCTATCATCGCCAAGAGGGTCGTAATATCGGCCTACTTAATAAAATTCGTGCTTATGCCTTGCAAGATCAAGGTCTAGACACCGTAGAAGCCAATCTCAAACTAGGCTTCAAAGCGGATGAACGCGACTTTACGCTCTGCTCTGATATGTATAAGTTATTAGGTATTAATGAGGTTCGATTATTAACTAATAATCCAAAGAAAATAAATATCATGCGTGAAGCAGGTATTAATGTCGTTGAACGTGTGCCATTAATTGTTGGTCGCAATCCAAGTAATGCTCATTATCTCGATATTAAAGCTGAGAAAATGGGCCACATGTTATTTAAACATCAATAATCCTTCTCATAATGGAAGAGTAATGACACTGCTCTTCCTTGACTAATATTAAAATGATAACAATCGGTTGTAGCACTTTTGCCGATTGATATATTCACTTTCATTTCATAAGGTTTATACTGTTTATCAACAATGATCTCGATGAATAAATTTAATACGTTAAGTTTATTTTTCTGATAACAAGGAGCTACGGTGAATAACCTGCATTCTATCCAACGCATGAGAAGATTACGTAAGACTGAAAAAATGCGTGATCTCTTCCAAGAAACGCATCTTTCTCTTAATGACCTGTGCCTTCCAATCTTTGTTGAGGAAGGGCTTGATGATTATAAGCAAATTGACAGCATGCCAGGTGTTGTACGTATTCCAGAAAAACGTTTAGCTTATGAAATAGAGCGTATTGCCAAAGCAGGTATTAAATCTGTTATGACTTTTGGCGTCTCTCATCATTTGGATGAAACAGGGAGTGATGCTTGGCAAGAAAATGGCCTTGTCGCACGTATGTCTCGTATCTGTAAAGAGACAGTACCTGAAATGATTGTGATGTCGGATACCTGTTTTTGTGAATACACTTCACACGGCCATTGTGGGGTAATGCATGGCGATATCGTTGATAACGATGCCACTATCCATAATTTAGGTTTACAAGCTGTTGCAGCCGCCCGTGCAGGTGCTGATTTTATCGCCCCTTCTGCTGCAATGGATGGGCAAGTTGCCGCTATCCGCCAAGCTCTAGATGCAGCTGGTTTTAAAGATACCGCCATTATGTCTTATTCGACTAAATTTGCGTCAGCACTCTATGGCCCATTTAGAGACGCGGCAGGCTCTTGTTTAAAAGGGGATCGCAAAACCTATCAAATGAATCCAATGAACCGCCGTGAGGCAATTCATGAATCCTTAATTGACGTACAAGAAGGCGCGGATGCATTGATGGTTAAACCAGCAGGTGCCTACCTTGATATTATTCGTGACCTACGTGAACGTACTGAATTGCCTATCGGTGCTTATCAAGTCAGTGGTGAATATGCACAAATTAAATTTGCTGCAATGGCTGGGGCTATCGATGAAACCCGCGTCACTCTGGAAACATTAGGCTCTATCAAACGGGCTGGCGCTGATATGATTTTCACCTATTTTGCCCTGCAATTAGCCGAAGATAAAATTTTGTCACGATAATGAGTGCGTGAGAAATAACAACATGCCCGCTGTCGAGTCGATTAGCGGGCATGTTATTTTCATAAATAGCGATGTTTGAGAATACCTAAACAAAATCGCCTGTTATGCTTTTTGTGCTGCCAGTTGCTCTGTAAAGCGCTGAGCATAATTTAACGCAATGCGAGGTTCATAGAGACCCGTAATAAGTAATTTCTGTTCGCCATTCAATGTATTAGCCACAACGCCCCATGATCCAATATCCTCTCTTGTTTGATAGATTTCATCTGGAACTGGCGATTTTTCTGGCATTGTCACTATCTCATTAGCGAAAGATAATGGTACGATTTCAAACGAGGCATAATCGGCATTTCGTCCTAATGGGAATTCCCTATCAACCAATAAACGAAGATCGCAGACTTCAGTTTCTGGGGTTTGCATGACAATGGAATAGAGATTCGGAATATGTTCAAGAATATCTCGGACTTCATCTAAATAATGATGATTTGGCGAGGTGGTAATTAAAATGTCAGCCGCCCAAAGTGCCCCTTTGTAAAAATCCGTTGCGTTAATATCTGCCATATATTAATACCTCACATTGGTGATTTTATTGGTTTTGTGACGTCTGATTTAATGTCAGCAACCCCACATTTATCTTGGCTAGTTTAAATATGAGCCATAATCTCTACTCGTTTTTGCCTCACGATAAAAAGTAAAACATACCTCTTTCCAATAACGAAATTTTTAAAATGATATCTCTGCATCACTCAATATAGATAGGCAATCATCATAGCCTAGACTCAATCCTCATATATTGCGAAATAACAATAAAAAACGCCCATCGTGCAAACAAACACAGATGGGCGTTGTTAACTTAGAGATTAAAAATTAATGGAGCATTTGGCGGATCACATAATGCAGGATGCCACCATGACGGTAATATTCCATTTCTGTTGAGGTATCAATACGGCAACGTGTTGCAATTTCTTTGACCTGTCCATCACCATAGGTAATTTTCACAATAATATGTTGACCCGGCTCAATGGATTGCAAGTGTTCTATATCGATACGTTCATCCCCTTTAAGGCCCAATGTCTTACGCGTTGTACCTTGTGGGAACTCTAATGGGATAACCCCCATACCAATTAAGTTAGAGCGGTGAATACGTTCGTACGATTCCGCAATAACGACACGGACACCAAGTAAATTAGTACCTTTAGCCGCCCAGTCACGGCTTGAACCAGAACCGTATTCTTTACCTGCAATGATAGCGAGAGGCAGCTTTTCCTTTTGATACAGCATCGCCGCATCATAGATCGCCATCTGTTTACCTGTAGGGATATGTTTCGTATATCCACCTTCAACCCCCGGCACCATTTCGTTGCGAATACGGATATTGGCGAACGTACCACGCATCATCACTTCATGGTTACCACGACGAGAGCCATATGAGTTAAAATCGGCGGCAGCTACGCCATGCTCTTGCAAATAACGCCCCGCTGGACTATCCGCTTTGATATTACCCGCAGGTGAAATATGGTCAGTCGTTACCGAATCACCCAATATTGCCAAGATATGTGCGCCATGAATATCTTGAACCACTTCCGGCTCTGCTTTCATCCCTTCAAAGAACGGTGGATGGCGAATATAAGTCGAATCTGGCTGCCAATCATACGTGGAAGAGCTTGCCACTTGTAATGCTTGCCATGCCTCATCACCATCGAAAACCGCACTGTACTCTTTGCGGAACATTTCTGTTTTAACTTTTTCAACGGCTTGAGCAATTTCAGCACTGGATGGCCAAATATCTTTTAGATAGACATCATGACCTTGTGCGTCTTTGCCTAATGAGTCAGTTTTAACATTAATATTCATGTTACCCGCTAACGCATAAGCAACCACCAGCGGGGGTGACGCTAACCAGTTCGTTTTGACTAAAGGATGGATACGGCCTTCAAAGTTACGGTTACCCGACAATACCGCACCAACGGTTAAATCCGCCTCTTTGATCGCTTGCTCAATCGGATCAGGTAATGGCCCAGAGTTACCTATACAGGTTGTACAGCCATACCCCACTAAGTTAAAGCCGAGTTTATCAAGATAAGGTGTTAGTCCTGCCAGAGCTAAATAATCCGTTACCACCTTAGAGCCTGGTGCCAACGAGGATTTCACCCAAGGTTGACGAGTTAGACCTTTTTCTACCGCTTTTTTAGCGAGTAAACCTGCCGCCATCAACACACTTGGGTTTGATGTGTTCGTACAAGAAGTAATCGCTGCAATCACAACAGCACCATCGGTCATTTCAAAGGTTTGTCCTTGATAATTGACTGTCGGATGTGCACCTTTCTCTTTTTTGTTAAGCTCCAGCTCAATAGCGGCTTGGAATGCTTGCGGAACTTGACCCAGTTCAACACGATCTTGTGGACGTTTAGGGCCGGCTAAACTAGATTCCACCGTCGACATATCCAATTCTAATGTGCTCGTAAAGATAGGTTCATCACCCGCATGACGCCATAAACCTTGCTCTTTACAATAGGCTTCCACCAGCGCAATTTCATCATCGCTGCGCCCAGTTAACTTCATATAATCTAATGTGACGTTATCGACAGGGAAGAATCCGCAAGTAGCACCATACTCAGGAGACATATTGGCGATAGTCGCCCTATCAGCCAGCGGAAGATCAGCTAAACCATCACCATAAAATTCAACAAATTTACCGACAACACCATGCTTACGTAGCATTTGTGTGACTGTCAGTACCAAGTCTGTCGCTGTAATACCTTCACGCAATTTACCCGTCAGTTTAAAACCGACAACGTCTGGGATCAGCATGGATACCGGTTGACCTAGCATTGCAGCTTCAGCTTCAATCCCACCAACCCCCCAGCCTAATACGCCAAGACCGTTGATCATCGTGGTATGCGAGTCGGTGCCCACAAGGGTATCTGGATAAGCATATAACTTCCCATCCACCTCTTCATACCAAACCGCTTTACCTAAATACTCTAAGTTGACTTGGTGGCAAATACCGGTTCCTGGTGGCACAACCCTAAAGCGATTAAAGGCTTTTTGCCCCCAACGTAAAAAGAGGTAGCGTTCATGGTTACGCTTCATCTCAATTTCAACGTTGTCATCAAATGCTTTATCCGTGGCAAATTCATCAACCATTACCGAGTGGTCAATGACCAGATCAACTGGCGAGAGAGGATTGACTTGCTCAACATTACCACCTAATGATTTAACCGCTTCACGCATTGCAGCTAAATCCACGACCGCAGGTACACCCGTAAAGTCTTGCATTAGTACCCGAGCTGGTCGGTAAGCAATTTCTCTATCTGCATGCCCTGTTTTCTGCCAATCAATAATGGCTTGCAGATCGGCTTCTACTACCGATTTGCCATCAATATTTCGCAATAAGTTTTCAAGTAATACTTTAAGGGATTTGGGTAGCTTTGTGGCATCACCGAGTTGCTGAGTCGCAATCGGTAGACTGAAGTAATTATAGAGCTTGCTTCCGACACTGAGTGTTGCTGCACTCTGTGTTTTAAGACTCAACGACATAACTCCTCCTTGGTTTTTTATGATGATTATCGGTCATCTTATTTACCTAACAAATTACAGTGAATTTGTTAATTAGTTGTAATTATAGTTGCTGAAAATATTTACTTTATGGATTTTGTGTCAAATCCATAAATTTGCTGTGCTTATCATCAAAAAAACAGTAAATGGCGGGGAAATTTAGCCAAGTGACTCATAAAAAGAGTAGTAGAATGCTAGGATTTTGAACTTGTCAATTGAACGCTGACATTGGAATAGCTAAATAGAGAACAAAAAAGTGAGTCACTAAGCTTCTAGTTGAATTCACATCAGTCACTAAAAGCTTAGCTCTCGTTTGAAAGGCAACCTAAAGTTAGATGATAGGCAATTTAATGTCTTTAAACATTTCCTCAATATCTTCATTGTTGCGCAGTGCAATCGCCCTATCTACAACATCACGGGTTAAATGAGGGGCAAATCGCCAAATAAAGTCATACATATAGCTACGTAAAAAACTGGTACGTTTGAAGCCAATTTTCGTTGTGCTATAACTGAATTTATCGCGCATATCGATGACAACCAGATCACTATCCAACTCTGGGTTAACCGCCATACTGGCAATAATCCCAATGCCCAACCCAAGCCTTACATAGGTCTTGATAACATCCGCATCTGTCGCCGTAAAAATAATTTTAGGTTCTAAATTGGCTTTTTGGAATGCCACATCTAATTCAGAACGCCCCGTAAAACCATGGGTATATGTTACGATTTGGTATTGTGCAACATCTTCAATCGTCACATTTTTCTTTTCGGCTAACGGATGCCCTTTTTGCACCACAACACAGCGGTTCCAGTGATAACAAGGTAGCATGATCAAGTCACTGTATAGGTGTAACGCTTCAGTAGCGATCGCAAAATCACTATTCCCTTTGCAAACTTCCTCTGCGATTTGCGTTGGGGAACCTTGTTGCATATGCAGTGAGACATGCGGATAGCGCTCGATAAAACCTTTGATTACCGGCGGAAGCGCATAACGTGCCTGAGTATGTGTTGTTGCAATATGCAAAGTGCCTTTATCTGGATAAGTATGCTCCCCTGCAACGGAACGGATCGCCTCAATTTTTGAAAGCACTTCCCGTGAAATACGGATAACTTCTTCCCCTGCTGGCGTAACATGAGTGAGATGTTTTCCGCTGCGAGCAAAAATTTGGATCCCCAATTCGTCTTCCAACATACGCACTTGTTTGCTAATACCCGGCTGTGAGGTAAATAACCCTTCAGCGGTTGCAGAGACATTCAAGTCATGATTAACCACCTCAACAATATAACGTAATTGCTGCAATTTCATTTTTAGGTCCACCTATACAGAGCCGTAAGGAATTCGCTATAGCTAAAAATTATTATTTATAACTAAAAGCTATATGTATATGATTTGATATAACCAATATATCATCATTATGCTGAGTGTGAATAGCTAGATGATAAAATTTCACCTAAAATAGTTTAAATTTGAAATTATCTTCATTGTTAACTAGTAAGAAAATGCAAAGTTACATTTAAATTTTCCCAATCTATGCTTGAATAGCTGATAGGCAGTTTTGCAAGATAAATGAATCGGCTTTAATCTTAAGTAATGGAAACAATAATTCTCAACGAAGAGAGGGTATTACATGCAGAAAAAAATTTTGGCGCTCCTTATCAGTATGTCAACCATCGCTATAGCGCCTAGCCTTTATGCCAAAGAAGTTTCTTATGGCGACCAAAAGATTGTTTTATCTGATAATATCGCTTCAGGGGATGATTTTTATCGCTACGTCAATCAGGACTGGATAAGCAAAGCGAAGATCCCAACAGGCATGCCGCGCATTAACTCATTTGTTGAGTTATACCTCACGACAGAGAAACAACTACAAAGCATTATCGATCAGTTGCAAAGCTCACCAGAGAAGGAACTCAATCATAATCAACGCAATATTCGTAATTTATATGTAAGTTATCTTAATGAAGACGCGATAGAAAAAATAGGAATAAGCCCTCTCAAAGATGACCTTGATGCAATTACTAATGCAAAAAATCATAATGATATTAGTAAATTAATGGCACTTCCGGCCTATACGCCATTTATTTCTTATTGGGTAGACTTGGATGCTAAGCAGCCGGATACTTATGTTTTATACCTTGGGCAAGGCGGTTTAGGCTTACCGAACCGTAATTATTACCTCGATGATACCCCGCAGATGGAGGAGATCCGCAAAAATTATATCGCCTATATTGCCACTATATTAAAACTGGCGGGCGAAAATGATGTTGAGAAAAAAGCCCAACAAATTTTCGCACTGGAAAAATCAATGGCACAGGCTCATTGGAGCCCAGAAGCGCGCCGTGACACAATCAAAAATTATCACCCAATGACGCTGAACGATATGAAAAAGTTCACTCAAGGCTTTGCATGGGATAACTTTATTCAACAGTGGCAACTTTCAGACAAACAATTGAATAAGGTGATAGTTGAAACGGATACCGCAGTAGAGCAATTAGCCAAAATTTATGCCAATACCCCTGTATCGACACTTCAAGAGTACCTACGTTTTCACTATTTAAGTGATCAAGCCCCCTATTTGAATCGCGATTTTTCTGACGCCCGCTTTGATTTTTATTCGCGTAAACTTAACGGCGTAGAAAAACAGCGGACACGCAAAGAGCGTGCTCTGGAAACCGTCAATCGCTTACAGGGCGAGCCTATGGGGCAAATCTATGTTGAGAAATATTTCAACCCTGAATCAAAAGCGAAAATTACCGATCTTGTCAGCTATGTCAGAGGAACGTTTAATTCTCGCTTAAAAGATAATGATTGGATGGATGATGCAACACGCCAAGAAGCGCTTAAAAAACTTGAGCAATTTACCGTTAAAGTGGGTTACCCTGACAAATGGAATGATTTCAGTAGTATCAATCTAAAACCCGATACGCTACTGGATAACTACAAACAGGTCTTAAACTGGGTCTATAACGACAATATGAGTAAGATAGGACAACCTGTCCGTAAATGGGAATGGGGGATGACGCCTCAAACCATTAATGCATACTTTAACCCAGTGCAAAATGAGATAGTGTTCCCAGCCGCAATACTACAGGCACCTTTCTTTGATCCTAATGTTGACCCTGCCTATAACTATGGCGCAATTGGCGCTGTAATTGGCCATGAAATGGGCCATGGGTTTGATGACCAAGGCAGCTTGTATGATGGTACTGGTCAGTTGCGTAACTGGTGGAGTGATGACTCTAAACAGCACTTTAAACAAAAAACCGATAAACTGGTTGAACAATATAATAGCTTCTCCGTTGATGGCCAAAAGGTTAATGGTCAACTCACATTGGGTGAAAACATCGGTGATTTAGGCGGGCTGAACATTGCTCTGAGCGCTTATAAGCAATTCGTTAAAGAGAATTATCCAAATGGTGAAGCGCCAATTATTGATGGGACAACCGGTCTGCAACGATTCTTTATTTCTTGGGCAAGAACTTGGCAAGAGTTATCCAATAAAGAGTCCGAGCGTAATAAAATTTTGACCGACCCACATAGCCCTAACCAGTTCCGTGCCAATGGTGTTGTTCGTAATATGGATGAATGGTATCAAACTTTCGGTGTCGATAAAGACAGCAAATTATACCTTGAACCTGAACAACGCATTCGTATTTGGTAAATGCGCTTTCCCCCTTGATATCTGCGGCTTTCATTTGAAAGCCGCAACCTTCAATTCTCATATCGGTTATATCTACAGGTAACGTTCAATCGTATTAACCATCCCCTGTTAAAAACAAATAAATTTTCTTTAATCACCTATTTTATTAGTTTTCAAATAGTTAAAAGCTCTGAGTATTTCAGAGCTTTTAGATTAAGTCTCAAAGTAGTACGGTTTCATCAATCACTGTTTAAATATACAGTATAAACTATTTGATCACACCACAAGCCATGCGTGCACCACCACCACCTAACGCTTCAGGATGGTCGGAGTAATTATCCCCACCCGCGTGTACCATCAGTGCACGGTTTTCAATCTCTTTTAGTGTTTTTAAGCGCGGTGCTAATACGGCATAATCGGCATTACCTTTGGCATCAACCACTAAGCCCGGAAGATCCCCTAAGTGGCCTGTATTGTCATAAGGCCCTTTATGGACACCTGTTTTTGCCGGATCCATATGTCCACCTGCTTTTAATGCTGGTACTGATTTGCCATCTTTTTCAGCAGGCTCACAGCTTGGGTTTTCATGGATATGGAAACCATGGATACCCGCTTCTAAACCTGCTAATTTTGGGGTAAACAATAATCCATAATCGGTTTCAGAAATAACAACTTCACCAATCGCCTTGCCTTCACCTTGTGGTGTAGCTTCTTTCAGTACTACTGTTGTTTCTGCTGCATTTGCTGCAAAAGCCGTTAATAAGCCGGCCAGTAAACACATTTTGAATTTCATTCTACCTCCAGTTGTGAGCTTTCTAACCTAATCGCTGCTTGTGATGTTTATTGCTTAAAAGCAAATACACATCAATAAATTATTATTTATTGATAATTGCTATTTATCAGCATAGCAAACCGTCATCATATTGCTTTGCGGTTAGCCACATAAATCAACACTTAAGCCAAATAAGTGCATTTTTAAGACGGCTCCTGAAAGGAGATCAAATCATCATAAAAATAAGATGGAGGGAGAGTCTGTCTGTGGTTAATGATAAAAACCTCGTAGGCTCACAGAAAATGATGAACAACAGAAATGAAAAAGGCGATAGAAATTAACCTATCGCCTTTTAATCGCTAACGTCAGTGAATGATTATTTCTCTTTCACTTCCCATTTGCCGTCTACAAAAAATGCACTCCAACCTGTGGCTTTGCCATTTTTCTCTGAAGAAACATATTGCTGTTTCGTCTTACGGCTAAAACGCACAACGGTTGGATTACCATCAGGATCTTTTGCAGGCGCGTCAGCTAAATAAACCAGCTTTTCAGGTAGTCTATCTCTAAAGCGTTGCAACTCCTCAACCAATGGCGCTCGCGTTTCTCGTGATTTCGGGAAGGTGTTTGCCGCTAGGAATACGCCAGCCGCACCATCGCGCAACACAAAATACGCATCTGATTTTTCGCAAGGTAATTCAGGTAATGGTACCGGATCCTCTTTTGGTGGAGCAATCTCACCATTTTTTAATATCTTACGGGTGTTTTTACACTCTTCATTTGTGCACCCCATATAAGGCCCAAAGCGCCCTGTTTTTAGGTGCATTTCTGAACCGCATTTATCACACTCAATTACTGGGCCGTCATAACCCTTAATGCGGAACTCACCCTCTTCAATCTCATAACCTTCACAAGCTGGGTTGTTACCACACACATGCAGTTTGCGTTGATTATCAATCAGGTAGCTATCCATTGCTGTACCGCATTTTGGACAGCGACGCTTAGCACGCAGCGCGTTGGTTTCCGCATCATCCCCTTCAAGAATATTCAATACTTCATGTTCAGGGATCAAATTGATGGTTTTTTTGCAGCGCTCTTTTGGTGGTAACGCATAGCCTTCACAACCGAGGAACACCCCTGTTGAAGCTGTACGGATCCCCATATGACGTTCACAATCAGGACAAGTAATTGAAGTGATCACCATAGGGTTCGTGCGCATTCCGCCTTCTTCAGGATCTCTCTCTGCAATATCTAGCTGTTTGCTAAAATCAGAGAAAAATTCATCAAGCACCGCTTTCCACTCTGCTTCATGATTAGCAATATGGTCAAGCTGATCTTCCATGCGCGCAGTAAAATCATAGTTCATTAGGTCATTGAAGTTTTCTTCCAACCTATCTGTCACGATTTCACCCATTTTCTCCGCATAAAAACGACGGTTCTCAACCTTAACGTAACCTCTATCTTGGATCGTAGAGATAATTGCCGCATAGGTTGATGGACGACCAATACCGCGCTTCTCAAGCTCCTTAACTAAGGAGGCTTCGCTAAAACGTGCTGGTGGTTTCGTAAAGTGCTGACTTGGCAACAATTCAACCAGCGACAATTCAGAGCCTACTTGGATTGGTGGCAATGTTTTGTCTTCATCATTTTTGCGCAGTGCAGGCATCACTCGCGTCCAACCATCGAAACGCAATGTACGGCCTTTCGCTTTTAGCTCAAAATCCCCTGCTTTCACCGTTAATGTTGTTGAATCATATTTTGCAGGCGTCATTTGACATGCCACAAATTGATTCCAAATTAACTGATAGAGCTTTTTCGCATCTGATTCCATATCTTTCAGTGCATCGGGTAGAACATCAACACTGGAAGGACGGATAGCTTCGTGCGCTTCTTGCGAATTATCTTTGCTAGTGTAAATATTGGCGTCTTTAGGCAGATATTTTTCGCCAAAATTATCGCTAATATAGCCACGTACCATATTTAATGCATCTTGGCTCAAGTTAGTTGAGTCAGTACGCATATAGGTAATATAACCCGCTTCATAAAGGCGCTGAGCCATCATCATGGTCTTCTTCACACCAAACCCAAGACGGGTGCTAGCGGCTTGTTGCAGCGTTGATGTGATAAAAGGCGCACTCGGCTTGCTGGATGTGGGTCGGTCTTCACGGTCAATCACTTGGAAGCGTGCTTTTTCTAGCAAACTCACCGCAGCGTCAGTTTGCGCCTTAGTGACTGGCTTGAACGCTTTGCCTAATTGATGCGTAACCTGCATACGTAATGCAGCCGTACTTTTATCCGCCAAATCCGCATGAAGTTCCCAATATTCTTCCGGCACAAACGCTTTAATTTCACGTTCACGTTCGACAATCAAACGTACCGCAACGGATTGTACGCGACCTGCAGATAACCCTCTCGCCACTTTTTTCCATAACAGCGGCGATACCATATAACCTACTACGCGATCCATGAAACGGCGAGCTTGTTGAGCATTAACTCTATCGATATTGAGTTCGCCAGGGCTATCAAACGCCTGAGTGATCGCATTTTTAGTAATTTCGTTAAACACAACACGGCTAAAGCGAGAGTCTTCACCACCAATCACTTCGCGTAAGTGCCATGCAATAGCTTCCCCTTCGCGGTCAAGGTCCGTCGCAAGATAGACATGGTCTGCATCTGCCGCTAAAGCTTGTAATTCAGAAACCACCTTTTCCTTACCCGGTAAGATCTGATAGTTTGCTTTCCAACCATGGTAAGGATCGACCCCCATACGCTTCACAAGCGCGGCTTGAGGATCTTTTTTAACCTTTTTAGTTTTGTCGGTAGATGAGCCTGTACTCTTTTGTGAGCCGGACCCGCTTTTCGGCAGATCGCGAATGTGGCCAACGCTGCTTTTTACAACGTAGCCACTGCCAAGATACTTATTGATCGTTTTGGCTTTTGCCGGGGACTCCACGATAACAAGAGCTTTACCCATATTTACCTTTACCTAAATTTCTACAATGGCGCATTTCTACATGAAAATGCACAAAATGAAAATCTCTTTTTTATATTGCGGCACAATTGCAATATATCAATATAATTTCTTCAAATAGTTTGCGTTTACGCAAAAACTACCAAGCTAATCACGCTATGCTAAAAAGAACATAAAGTGTTCTAGCTGACTGATTTTAGCCATATAATGGCTAATTATTGCCAACGAAAAGCACACACTCTACCTGATAAAACGCCAGACGCAACCAATTATTTTTTTAAGGGGGCTAACTTATGGACAACAATATCCAATCTATAACACAAAATGAACTTCTCGAAAAAGCTAATGAGATCATAAGGAAACACGAAGACTTCATTCATGGCATGTTCGTTGATACGGTAGAGCAGCATCGTGATACCTTAGTGTTCAAAGGTGAATGCTTTTTAGATGCCAATGGTATTCCAACAGCGAAAAGCACGGCGGCATTCAACATGTATAAACATTTGTCTCATATTCTTTCTGAGCAATACCGTCTTAAGTAAAGAGACGTAGCCAAAAAATTACCGGCTAAGCGCCGGTAATTAATGATAGTTACGAAATCTATTTTTTGCGAGAAAACCGAATCTTAATTTAATTACATAAAAGGTTTTTGCCCGCGCTGCCACCAACGCAATAACAATTTATCAACATTTTCAGACATGCTACCTGTAAAACGTTCTAACATCTTTTTACCTTGTGTATAGCGAATACTGATGATTTCTTTAGTCTCTATTGCTGAAATAATAATATCGTCACTCACGCCAATTTGGTCGATTAAGCCTTTATCAAGTGCTTGAGTACCATACCAATATTCTCCAGTAGCCACCGCGTCAATATCTAATGATGGACGATTATGATGCACAAACTGTTTAAATAACTCGTGAGTTTCATTCAGATCTTCAATGAATTTCTTACGTCCTTGTTCGGTATTTTCACCAAGCATAGTTAATGTGCGTTTGTATTCACCCGCCGTATGCAATTCAACATCTACATCATGTTTTTTTAATAAGCGGTGAATATTTGGCACTTGTGCAACTACCCCAATAGAACCAATGATGGCAAATGGAGCCGCAACAATCTTCGACGCAATACACGCCATCATATAACCGCCACTTGCGGCCACTTTATCAACCGCGATAGTCAACGGAATATTTTTTTCTTTTAAACGGGAAAGCTGTGATGCAGCTAAGCCGTATCCATGTACCATGCCCCCAGGGCTTTCAAGACGCAGCAAAACTTCATCGTCTTGTTCCGCCACGGCTAGAATAGCGCTGATTTCTTCTCTTAAAGAGCCGACTTCACGGGCATCCATACTGCCTTTAAAATCTAAGACATATAAACACGGTTTTTTGACCGTTGATTGGCCTGCTTTTGCCCCTGCTTTTTCACTTTTCGCCTTTGCTTTCTGTTGCTTTTTAAAGGCTTTTACCCAAGCTTTATGCTCAGAATCATTCATTTTTACTTGCTGCATTTGGCGCTGGCGTTCGCGATAACGTTCCCCTAAGTCGGTAATTTTCAATTCACCTCGCCCACCTTGGCGACGCATTCCGACACCAAAAACAAAAACAGCCAAAGCAATAATTGCAACGACTATTGTGACGACTTTTGCCAAAAACAGTCCATACAGAGAGAAATACTCCACAAAATCATCCTTCTCATATTTATCTTGATAAAAATAGTCTCATGATTGCTATTAAACAACCAGTAAAATAACGTCGTTTCTATCGTAATCTTACTTAAATTTCTACGCTACATTAGCCAATAGCATCAATCAATGAGATGATATCGTAACTGTTAACAAATAGGATAGGAAAAATACCATGCTCCACTATCAACCTAAACATGACCTTTTAAGTGGCAAAACCCTTTTGGTTACTGGGGCCGGTGATGGAATTGGCCGTGAAGCCGCATTAACCTATGCTCGCTTCGGCGCCTCTTTGATTTTAGTCGGTAGGACACAGCATAAACTTGACGCCGTTAGCCAAGAAATCGAAACATTAACCGGTAAGGCCGCAGATATCTATGTCGTTGACTTGTTGACAGCACCTCATGAACAATATGTTGAGTTAGCCAACGATATTGCTAAAAAACACCCTTATCTAGATGGCGTATTGCATAATGCAGGTCTTTTAGGGGTTGTTGCCCCAATTATCGAACAACCTGTCGATTTATGGCATGACGTTATGCAAGTTAATGTCAATGCGTCGTTTATGTTAACTCAAGTGCTGTTGCCTTTATTACTGAAAGCACCAACAGCATCGCTCGTTTTCACCAGTTCCAGCGTCGGTAAAAAAGGCCGTGCAGACTGGGGAGCCTACTCCGTTTCTAAATTTGCCACTGAAGGCTTAATGCAGATCCTTGCCGAAGAGTATAAAAACAGTGGCTTGCGTGTTAACTGTATCAATCCAGGGCGTACTCGCACCAGTATGCGTGCCAGTGCAGCACCAGATGAAGATCCAATGACTATCAAAGCACCAGCCGACATTATGCCAATTTACTTATATCTTATGAGTAATGATAGCTTGCGTAAAACAGGCATTAGTTTTGACGCTCAACCCGCTCAAAATGTTAAAACAACGGAGTAATTTTTATGTCTCAAAGCCGGCATGAAGAGCGTCAACAACGTTTGAAAGAAAAGGTTGATGCTCGAATTGAATCTGCGCAAATCGAACGAGGTATCTTGCTAGTTTTTACAGGAAACGGCAAAGGTAAAACAACAGCAGCGTTCGGTACAGTATGCCGTGCTGTCGGCCATGGACAAAAAGCCGCTGTCGTGCAATTTATTAAAGGCAGTTGGGATAATGGTGAGCGAGAATTACTAGAGCCTCACGGCGTTCCTTTTTATGTCATGTCTACCGGTTTTACCTGGGAGACTCAGGACAAAGAAGCTGATACTCTCGCTTGCCTTGATACATGGCAATATGCGCGGCGGTTACTGGCTGATCCATCCATCGATTTAGTGGTACTTGATGAGATCACCTATATGATTAGCTATGACTATCTGCCATTGGAAGAGGTTATAGACGCATTAACTGATCGCCCTGAACACCAATCAGTGATTATTGCTGGGCGAGGCTGTCACCGCGAACTGCTTACTTTAGCTGACACCGTTACTGAAATGCGCCCTGTGAAACATGCTTTTGATGCTGGAATAAAAGCACAAAAAGGGATTGACTGGTAATCGTATTCATCTGCCGATACATAGCAACTGTGTATCGGCAATTTAATTACATCATCAGAATGCCGGCACCGAAGATCGCTCGGGTTTGCTGCATAAACTCTGCATATTTGCATTTTTCAAGTAATGCCGTGCCATCATTTCTCATTTGGCTATAAATCACTGCCATGTGTGAAATTTTATTGTGGTATTCGTTATAATAGAACTGTTTTCGTTGTGGGTCTAAAGAGCGACGAAAACTATTAACCAACCCAACCACTTCTTGTGCATACATTTGCAGAACTTCATCGGTAAAATTAGGTGTCGTGAGTGGGTAATCGAAATGCACTGTGACCGATTGCTTTTCACCATGAGGCACTTTTTTCACCATTAATTGTGATATAAAGGCATCGCCACGGTGGATTAGGTCAGTCAGCTCCTTATGTGTTAAACACTTCGTTTTTACTTGGCTAACGGCAGCCGAGCTTGATAGCGCTTCTGGTGCTTGTTCACCAACTGGAATATCACAGTTAAACACATTATTATCAATGATATAATCGTTACTGCTATTTATTCTACCACTGAGTTGATAGTGACCCACCACCAGCGATTGTTTGTTCAGATGGTGAAGTGATGGGATCCCTTCTGTCCCATACACATAATTGTACGCGTAATAAAATTGCTGAGTTGGGTTGAGAATGCCACCTTTATTGCCTGGGTAAACAATAAACTGAACAGGTTCACCCGTCGTCGTTATCATAACGTGGACACCAGGCTTCAATAAGAGGCTTCCCACACTTTGATTAGGAACAACAATCGGATGGTAATCCATAAAAAAAATGAAACTATCTGATGTATCATTCGTAAAATAAAAACGCCCACTTTCTGATATTATGCTTTGATTATTATCACATCCACTAATCATTACGCTTAAGCAAAGTATCATCAACGCCTTTATTAATCGAAAACTAAACATGTAGTATAATTTACCTTTGTTTATTCCTTTACATCATAACGGTAACTTAAACACAGAATATTCTCAAATGAGTTTGTATCATTTTGTGACAAATACATAACCAAAACTAATAAAAAAGGTTATAGATAACTCTATAACCTTTTCGATAAATCAACACAAGCCAAAGTCATTAAATGCGTGTACGACGCTTTGCTGTTGGTCGAGATGATTGACGTTTAGACGCAGGCCTTGCTGCTACTTGTGAATGGCGTTTAACCGCACGACGGATCTGGTTTGCTTTGATGCGTCGTTGGTCTCGTTCAACAGCCACCTTAGTTTCTGTTTCAGCTTCAAGCCCAACCAACTCTCTTAGGTAATTGGTTTGTTGTAGGCCTAACTCAGTCCAGCCACCACGCGGCAGACCTTTAGGCAGGTCAATATCACCGTATCGCACCCGGATCAAGCGGCTGACTTGGACCCCAACGGCTTCCCACAAACGGCGTACTTCACGGTTACGCCCTTCTGTTAAGGTCACGTTATACCATTGGTTCATCCCTTCACCGCCACGGAAAGAAACCGTTTTAAATGCGGCCGGGCCATCTTCAAGCTGAACGCCTTGAGTTAATTGACGTATTTTTGCATCAGTGATTTCCCCAAATACACGAACAGCATATTCACGCTCAACTTCGCGACTTGGATGCATTAAACGGTTAGCCAGTTCACCATCGGTAGTAAACAGTAATAACCCACTTGTGTTCACATCGAGGCGACCAACCGCAATCCAGCGAGCTCCCACAAGTTTTGGTAAACGCGTAAATACTGTCGGGCGACCTTCTGGATCATGGCGAGTACACAGTTCACCTTCTGGCTTGTAATAAGCCATGACACGACAGATCTCTTTTTCAGGTTCTTTTATCGCTAATATCCGACCATCTAATCTAATTTTAGTCGCCGGTTTTACTTCAATACGATCACCTAGCGTCGCGATTTTACCATCGACACTAATGCGCCCTTCTTTTAGAAAAGTTTCAATTTCACGACGGGAACCATGCCCAGAGCGGGCAAGAATTTTTTGTAGCTTCTCAGTTTTTTGCGGTTTAGCGCTCATATAACCCTCAAATGTCGCCTTCACAGGCGTCAAATAGTTTTTCGTACACAGTGACGAAAAATAACGAATTGGAAAACCTGCGTATTATACACAGGTTTATGAGGATGCCCTATTATTAATCGACCCGCGATGATTATCGCTTATTCGAAAGGAGATGGGTCACCAGTACCGACACGAACGACAACTGGGCTATCATCCGTGAAATCAATTACTGTTGTGGGTTTTTGACCAATGTAACCACCGTGGATAACTAAATCGACCTGTTTACCGAGTAAATCACGGATCTCTTCAGGATCTGACTGCGTAAAGTCATCCCCCGGCATAATGAGGCTGGTTGACATTAATGGCTCACCAACAGCTTCAAGGAGGTCTCGAGCGATAGGATTAGACGGAACCCTTAACCCAATGGTTTTACGTTTTTCATTCATTAAGCGGCGAGGCACTTCTTTAGTTCCGCGCAGAATAAACGTGTAGTTGCCGGGCGTATTATTTTTAATTAACCGGAATGCCGTATTATCAACATGTGCATAATTTGATAGCTCAGAGAGATCTCTGCACATCAAAGTAAAGTTATGGTTGGCATCAAGTTGACGTATGCGACAAATACGCTGCAATGCCTCTTTCTCTTCCAACCGGCAGCCTATTGCATACCCAGAATCGGTTGGGTAAACGATAACGCCGCCCTTGTTTAAAATTTCAACACTCTGGTTGATTAACCGAGCTTGGGGATTATCCGGATGGATATAAAAAAACTGACTCATACAGACCTCTGATCTTTAGTATTGACAGCATCATCCGGTAAAAACCTTAAAATGGCACTATCTATTTACAATAAGAAAACACATCTCTAAAAAGACGCACTACTTTAATGACTTTCCAAATCACTCAGGTTGTTTCACTGAAAATGAGAATATCGAGAGGATAACTATGTGGCTAGCATCGTGCTCGGTATATCACTCCCACTGCACACTCAACCCAAATTGAAGTATCACTGTTATATTTTACACCGCATTTATTATACATCAACGCATTATGTCGTTTTTACTTCGTCCCATAATGTCCAAACCGCCCGTTGATCATCAGGCAGCCACAGGTTACGCCCAAGTTCAATCCACGAACATGGACGATGGAAATCGGAGCCCATTGACGTTTTTAAATTCGCGGATTGTGCAAGTTCATCTAGATACTGCTTTTCATTGGCAGGTTGCTGACAATGAGACACTTCCATTGCATCCCCCTGACACTGTTTAAAATAAGCTATCAAGCGTTTCAGCCATTTATTCGAAAGTTGATATTTCGAGGGATGCGCGAGTACAGCCACGCCCCCAGCTTGCTGGATCACCTTAACGGCCTCATCAATGGTGCACCATTTTGCCGGAACATAGCCCGTTTTCCCCTTTGATAGATAACGCTTAAAAACGTTACTGATAGTTTTCTCTTTCCCCGTTTTTACCAAATATTGAGCAAAATGCGCTCTGGTGACTTGTCCACCTTGGGCTATTTCTAACGCATTTTCCCATGCATCCGCTATACCTGCTTTTTGTAGGCGACGGCCAATCTCCTTTCCGCGCTCGACCCGTAATACCGATTGCCGCTCTAATAGCTCAACCATTGCGGATGCTGTAGGTGAAAAATTTAATCCCACAATATGAATTTCAATATTTTCCCATAAGGTGGAAATTTCAACGCCATTAATCAAGGTTAAAGGGCGTTGTGCGTGTGAAAGGTATTCACGAGCCTCAATAACACCTTCACAGGTATCATGGTCAGTAATAGAAAGTACGTTAACCCCCATCTCAATTGCTCGCTCAACAACCTCAATGGGCGACAAATCACCGTCAGAAGCCTGAGTATGGCAATGTAAATCATATCGGGTCATTAATGGGCTCGAAAATTGTGACATAGCCTATTTCACTCCTTTTTCCCGTTTCTGGATATTTTTCCTAAATATAAATAACAAACCGCTTGACACAACTCACGCGATCCAGTTTACTAGTACACGAGACAAGTTACTGACCCGTATTAATGTGATTATCCAGAGAGGCACTGTATGAATATTCTTAATCTATCAAATCGTTGGTGGCGCAACTTCCCAAATTGGGCGGATGCCGCACACGCATAGATTAAATATGCCTAAGTGCCTAACCCGCCTTCACCCGCGGGTTTTTTTATGTCTAAAAACTGTTAAAAGGCAATAAAATGAATAACCAAAACACAACATTAGCACATTTTAGTTTTCTGGATAGTCCAATTAACTATCAGCAAGATCCAACATTGCTGTTTCATCACCTGTGCCACGACATTCCAGCAACTATGTTACTGGAGTCCGCAGAGATCAACAGCAAAGCCAATTTACAAAGCCTATTGATTGTCGAAAGTGCGCTACGCATTCGTGCATTTGGTCAACGGGTAGACGTTGAAGCATTGACTGAAAATGGTGCTCAATTACTCCCAGTCATCGCAACACAACTAGCTGATAAAGCTCAACATTATGAACTGTCAGCACAACATTTGACGATGACATTTAGCCAACCGAATGGTGATCTTGACGAAGACAGCCGCTTAAAAAGCGCATCATGCTTAGATGTATTGCGTTTATTGCCAACATTGGCTCAAGCGACTTCACAAAAATCTGAAAACCTATTTGTCGGTGGGTTATTTGCCTATGATTTAATTGCCAGTTTTGAATCACTTCCTGAAGTGAAAACGATAAATAATTGCCCTGATTACTGTTTTTTTGTCGCAGAACACTATTTAGTGATCGACCATCAAAATCAAGCGGCACGCCTAAAGAGCGCTATTTTTTCGACTGTGGATAGCCATGTAGAAACGGTCACACAACGTCACAACGAGCTGATAGCGGCATGCCGTCCGTTCTTATCGCCTCTTCCATTAGGGAAAACGGAACAATTTCACGTTGAAACCAACAAAAATGATCAGCAATACGGTGCGGTAGTCAATGCAATGAAACAAGCCATTTATCGTGGTGATATTTTCCAAGTCGTGCCATCACGGAAATTTTCAATGCCTTGTCCTTACCCATTAATTGCTTATCAAAAGTTAAAGGCACAAAACCCGAGTCCTTACATGTTTTTTATGCAAGATCAGGACTTTTCACTGTTTGGCGCATCACCTGAAAGCGCATTGAAATACAATGCAAGTGACCGCAAAGTTGAGATCTACCCTATCGCAGGAACTCGCCCTCGTGGTCGTGATGCCTCGGGAGCGATTGACTTAGATCTTGATAGCCGCATCGAACTTTCTATGCGTACTGACCAAAAAGAGTTAGCTGAACACCTCATGTTAGTCGACTTAGCCCGTAATGACTTAGCGCGTATTTGTGAGCCTGGTAGTCGCTATGTTGCAAACCTCACAAAAGTCGACCGCTATTCATTTGTTATGCATCTAGTATCACAGGTGGTTGGCACACTACGCAGAGATCTCGATATCTTTCATGCATACCAAGCGTGTATGAATATGGGCACGCTGACCGGAGCGCCCAAAGTTCGCGCTATGCAATTAATTGCTGAATATGAGCAGGAGCGCAGAGGCTCTTACGGTGGCGCTGTAGGCTATTTTACTGGTAAAGGGGATTTTGATACTTGCATCGTGATCCGCTCAGCCTATGTGGAAAATGGTATTGCTACGGTACAAGCGGGCGGAGGTGTCGTTTTAGACTCCTCCCCGCAAGGCGAAGCCGATGAAACACGTAACAAAGCTCGCGCAGTGATCCGCGCAATTGCCCAAGCACACCAAGCAGAGGAGTTATTTTAATGGCTAACATACTATTACTCGACAATGTTGACTCCTTTACTTACAACCTCGTTGACCAATTGCGCTCAGGGGGCCATCAAGTGGTCATTTATCGCAATACCGTCAGCGCAGAACGTATTCTATCTGTCCTCAATAACATGGATTCCCCTTTGCTGGTGTTATCACCGGGACCTGGGAAGCCAAGTGACGCGGGTTGCATGCCAGCGGTCCTTCAGCAAGTGATCGGTAAATTACCAGTGATAGGTATTTGCTTAGGGCATCAAGCGATTATTGAAGCCTATGGCGGGCATGTTTCCTCTGCTGGAGAAATTTTGCATGGTAAATCATCCATGGCCACCCATGACCAACAAGCGATGTTTGATGGTCTCGATAACCCAATTCCCGTTGCGCGCTATCACTCTTTGGTCGGCAGCCAAATCCCTGAAAAACTGACAATTTGTGCACAATCTAACGGCATGGTTATGGCTGTTCGCAATGACAGTGATCGTGTTTGCGGTTTTCAGTTCCACCCCGAATCTATCCTAACAACTCAAGGGGCTATTTTACTGGAACAAACCGTTGCATGGGCGCTTTCAGCATCGATTGGCACAACAACACCATCATTTTAACCAGGGAAGAGACTCTATTATGCAAACTATTTTCGATAAACTATTCCGTGCACAAGCATTAACACAACAAGAAAGCCAACAGCTCTTTAATGGCATTATTCGCGGTGAATTAACGGAAGCCCAATTGGCTGGAGTGCTCGTCAGTATGAAAATGCGAGGTGAACAACCCGAAGAGATCGCAGGAGCCGCTTTAGCTTGCTTAGAAAACGCACAACCTTTTCCACGCCCTGACTACCCATTTAGTGATATCGTCGGTACTGGCGGTGATGGTGCCAATAGCATCAATATCTCAACGGCGAGTGCTTTTGTTGCCGCTCAAGCGGGGATCAAAGTCGCAAAACACGGTAACCGTAGCGTTTCTAGTCGTTCCGGTTCATCTGATCTACTCGCTGCTTTTGGTATTTCATTAGATTTAAGTGCACAAAGTGCGCGTGACGCATTGGATGAATTAGGCGTTTGCTTTTTATTCGCACCTCAATACCACAGCGGTTTCCGTCATGCGGCTCCTGTACGCTCTCAATTAAAGACACGCACGTTATTCAATGTGTTAGGCCCATTAATTAACCCTGCACGACCGCCTATTGCATTAATCGGTGTGTATCAAGCGTCATTAATTGAACCTGTAGCAAAAACGTTACAAATGCTTGGTTTTACTCGTGCAGCTGTGGTACACAGTGGTGGAATGGATGAAGTTTCTCTTCATGCAACCACGCAAGTTGCAGAATTAAACCAAGGCGCTCTGTCTTTCTATCAGCTCAATGCCGACGATTTTGGGTTGCAAGCTTATCAGCTATCTGATTTAGAAGGCGGAACGCCAGATGAAAATCGAATTTTGCTAAGTAATTTGTTACAGGGTCACGGAAAGCCTGCACATGAAGCCGCCGTTGCAGCCAATGTCGCCATGCTAATGCGGATCAATGGTTATGAAGACCTAAAAGCCAATAGTGAACACGCTCTAAATATTATTCGTAGTGGTGCTGCATTTGATCGCGTCACTGCGCTCGCTTCAAGGAACCAATAAAGATGAAAGCAACCGTACTGCAAAAAATTGTTGATGATAAGCTAATCTATCTGGAAGAGCGTAAACAACAACAACCTTTAGACAGCTTTATTGATAAAGTGCTCCCATCGAGCCGTCGTTTTTATGAAGCACTGTCCGCAAAACGCCCTGTATTTATACTGGAATGCAAAAAAGCATCACCATCAAAAGGGCTAATTAGGGAAGATTTTGATCCTGCCGTCATAGCGAACATTTATGCACCCTATGCGTCAGCTATTTCCGTCTTAACCGATGAAAAGTATTTTCAAGGGAATATGGCGTATTTGACCACTGTCAGTCGTACGGTTAAGCAACCCGTTTTGTGTAAAGACTTCATTGTTGACCCATACCAAATTTACCTTGCGAGATATTATCAAGGCGATGCTATTTTACTGATGCTCTCTGTCGTGAGTGATGAGCAGTACATTGCACTTGCAGAAGTCGCACACCAACTGAATATGGGTGTACTGACTGAGGTGAGTAACGAAGAAGAGTTAGAGCGCGCCATAAAACTAAAAGCGCGTGTTGTTGGCATTAATAATCGTGACCTCCGCGATTTATCAATCGACCTCAATCGTACCCGCGAATTGGCACCGCGTCTGCCAGAAGGCACCATTATTATTAGTGAATCCGGCATTCACCGCCACCAGCACATTCAATCTTTGAGCCAGTTTGCCAACGGTTTTCTGATTGGTAGTGCTTTAATGGAGCAAGCCGATCTTAACAAAGGATTGCAAAAATTATTAATTGGGGAACATAAAGTTTGTGGCCTAACCCGAAGCCAAGATGCGCAAGCCGCCCTTGCTGCGGGAGCAACTTACGGCGGCTTAATTTTTGCTGAAAACTCCCCGCGAAAAGTGACCCTGTCACAAGCAAGGCAGATAATACATGCCGCTCCACTACAATATGTTGGTGTTTTCCGTGACCAATCTGCTGATTTTGTTGCCCATATGGTCGAACAACTGGCTTTATCAGCAGTGCAACTCCATGGTCATGAAGATGCCGATTATGTGAAAAATCTACGTAGCCATTTACCTGAGCATTGTGAAATCTGGAAAGCCGTCAATATGTCACAACCTGATTTCAGCCAGTTTGATGGGCAACCGATTGATTTGCTGCTACTTGATAATGGTCGTGGCGGCAGTGGTCAAACTTTCGATTGGAGCAAGATCCCAAATAGCAGCCAATTTCGCGTGATGGTTGCAGGAGGCTTAAATGCCGACAATTGCCGTCAGGCTGCGACACTATTATGCAATGGATTGGATTTTAACTCAGGCGTTGAAACTGAACCGGGCATCAAAAGCGAGAAAAAACTGAATCAAGTTTTCAGTTCATTAGCACTCTAATCATCAAGAAAAGTAGCTCAATAGTGACTAAGAACTGAAATTGAATATGAATAGCATGACATCAAGAGACGAATAATAATATGAGTAAATTAGACCCCTACTTTGGTGAATTCGGTGGACAATATGTTCCTGAGATTTTAATTCCAGCCCTTAACCAACTGGAAGATGCCTTTATTGAGGCTCAAAACGATCCGACATTTATTAAAGAATTCCATGATCTCCTTAAAAATTATGCCGGTCGCCCTACTGCATTAACACTCTGTAGGAATTTAACCGAAGGCACTAAAACGAAACTATATCTAAAACGTGAAGATCTACTTCATGGTGGCGCACATAAAACTAACCAAGTATTAGGCCAAGCATTATTAGCTAAGCGAATGGGTAAAACAGAAATTATTGCTGAAACGGGTGCAGGTCAACATGGCGTCGCAACCGCTCTAGCGTGTGCTTTGCTTAATATGAAGTGCCGTATTTATATGGGGGCAAAAGATGTTGAGCGCCAATCACCCAATGTTTTCCGTATGAAGCTAATGGGTGCGGAAGTGATCCCTGTACACAGTGGCTCAGCCACCTTAAAAGATGCTTGTAATGAAGCGCTTAGAGATTGGTCTGGCAGTTATGATAAGGCGCATTACTTGCTAGGAACAGCGGCAGGCCCACATCCATATCCAACCATTGTCCGTGATTTTCAGCGTATGATTGGCGATGAAGCAAAACAACAGGTACTCGAAAAAGAAGGAAGGCTGCCTGACGCCGTGATCGCTTGTATTGGTGGCGGCTCAAATGCAATTGGCCTCTTTGCATCATTTATTCCTGAAGAAAATGTGCGCCTTATCGGTGTGGAACCTGCGGGTTTGGGTATCGAAACAGGCCAACACGGTGCACCACTCAAGCATGGTCGCGTCGGCATCTACTTTGGTATGAAGTCACCGATGATGCAAACGGATGAAGGGCAAATTGAAGAGTCCTACTCTATTTCCGCTGGGCTTGATTTCCCATCTGTTGGACCACAGCATGCACATTTAAACAGTATTGGGCGAGCGGATTATGTTTCCATTACCGATGATGAAGCCTTAGCGGCCTTTAAATTGCTATCACGTAAGGAAGGTATCATCCCTGCATTAGAATCATCACATGCATTAGCGTATGCACTAAAACTCGCGGAAAAAGAGCCAAATAAAGAACAATTACTGATTGTGAACCTTTCTGGCCGTGGCGATAAAGATATTTTTACCGTACATGATATTTTAAAAAGTAAGGGAGAAATCTAATGGAACGTTATACTCAACTTTTTGAACGCTTGAACCGCGTTAACCAAGGTGCTTTCGTTCCGTTCGTAACATTAGGCGATCCTGACGCTGAGCTATCCTTAAAAATTGTAGATGCCCTAATTGCTGGTGGCGCTGATGCATTAGAAATTGGTATTCCTTTCTCCGATCCTCTCGCTGATGGTCCTACTATCCAAAATGCGAATTTAAGGGCGTTTAAAAGTGATATTACCCCAACATTGTGCTTTGAACTTTTGGCTCGGATAAGGCAGAAACACCCTGATATGCCCATTGGCTTACTTGTCTATGCCAATTTGGTCTTTAGTAATGGTATCGATAACTTTTATTCACGTTGTCAACAAGCTGGTGTCGATTCAGTATTGGTCGCAGATGTTCCTATGCGTGAGTCAAAGCCCTTTCGCGAGTCTGCCTTAGCACATGGTATTGCGCCTATTTTTATTTGCCCGCCAAATGCTGATGAGCCATTACTCAAGCAAATTGGTGAATATAGCCAGGGCTATACTTACTTATTATCAAGAGCAGGAGTGACAGGAACAGAAAAACGTGCTGAGACACCATTGACTAACTTAATTAGTCGGTTAAATGAGTATCAGGCAGCACCACCACTACAAGGATTTGGTATTTCTGAACCATCTCAAGTTAGCGAGGCAATCGCTAATGGCGCAGCTGGTGCCATTTCAGGCTCTGCCGTGGTTAAAATTATCGAAAATAATCTTCATCGCCCTGATATTATGCTGGCAGAACTTACCCAGTTCGTGGCAAAAATGAAGGCAGCAACACAAAAATAGCGAAATACCCCCACCCTCGATAAACGCCATATCCTGTATGGCGTTTTTTATTTACGATTTTAATTTGCCATTACGGGCGTCTATAAGTTGAATTTTTTCCACTTTCTACTGATACTAAAATTATCAGCGAGAAACTAATTGTAATCATTGTTTATTATGCTGATAAGATCTTGTTGGATGACTTAACCATCACGTATTTTGGCGTTTGACACGTTAGGAGATAAAGGATGAAACTATTCAAATCTGTTAGTGCATTACTTGTCGCTTTCTTTATGGCTTTCACGCTAGCTGCTTGTGCACCAACCGATAAATCTGAAGGCACCGGTGGCTACATTGATGATACTGTCATTACGACTAAAGTAAAATCTGCCCTACTGGCTGAGAAAAACCTAAAATCAACTCAGATTAGTGTTGAAACCTTTAAAGGACGCGTGCAATTAAGTGGCTTTGTCGATTCTAAAGCAGATGCAAATAAAGCCATAGAGGTCACTAAAAAAGTAAAAGGCGTCCAATCTGTCATTGACTCAATGAAAATCCGCTAATACATCATCAATCAACCATTATAAATATCAGCTCAAATTGGGCTGATATTTATATCAGAAATATATCTTACATATTTCCTAAAAATAATAATTACGTTACTTTAATACATTAACAATTGTTGGTATTTTGTTATTTTATCGTTATAAAAAATAGAGGTTATTATTTTCTATGAAATCGTATAATAGATAAATTACATTTTTAGTTAAAAAATTATTCCTAATTTATATCCAAAAAAATCCGAGAATAAATATTCTCGGATTTACTACTACATTCCATTTCAAGTTAGGCATCTGCCTATTATGCATCCTGCAAATTCGATTAGAAGCGATAACCTACGCCAAACATAAATACGAATGGGTCAAGGCGAGTATCAACTTTTTGTTGAGCGCCGTTAAATTTAAATTTAACATCCGTATCAATATCCATCCACCAAAGAGAGGCGTTTAACATCCAATTTTCAGTCAGCATGTAGTCCATACCGGCTTGCGCTGCAAAGCCCCAAGAGCTAGACAGGTCAAGGTCACTCAAGCCCAGCTGTTTTGCCCCTGAATTAAATTTCTCATCAAAGAAGAAAGTATAGTTAATACCTGCACCTAAATAAGGGCGTAATTTATCTTCTTTACTACCAAAATAATATTGTGCCATCAAAGTAGGTGGTAAATGATGAACTGTCGCAATATTGCCTAATTCACCTAAACTAACTTTATGCTCGAATGGCGTTGCAGCTAATAATTCCACACCGATATTATCGGTAACCATGTAGCTGAATGTCAGCCCTAATTGAGTATTATTATTTGCATTAAAATGACCTAGGCCACCTAATACATCATCAGAGCCTGCATTCGGACGGACAGTTGCAGTACCTGCACGGAAAATAAAATCGCCAGCTTCATGAGCAAATGAAGCAGCTGGTGCAAGCGTTGCGGCAGCTAAGACAAGCGCAGTGAGTTTTTTCATTATTAATCCCATTCCTGTGTTTATTATTTTGGTTTAAATATACCTTTTAATTTTATTTAATGTTCAAATCAAGATCACATCTTTTAATAAAGATAACCTAATCTGACTAAGTTGAATTTATTATTCCATTTATAATTTTTTTGATTTTGATGTAAATCAATTTTTGTTATATATACTTTAAAATAAGAATTGATTACCTCGCTTTTAAATTTAACACACCACTTAAAGTTGTATTTAAAATATCCCTTAATAAAGATAGTAAAAATAAATGAAATCGCCTTTGCTAATCAGCCTTCACGCTGACTGCTCCTTTTTTGCTCACCCCCAGTCTTTTCTGATCTTTCTCTACCTATGCGATAGATACTCAGTTACAATCAGCTAAAATTTTATCCCGTTTGTAGATAGGAGCAGTTACATGTCCATTTCGGCCAACTCACTCATCAATGATAGTGTGAATTTTTTCAAAAATCAGTTAGGTGGCCTATTCACAATAGCGCTGTTAGCAGCTGTTGTGAGCGTTATTATTTACGCTATATTGATACCCGATCCACAACTCTTTGTGACTTATCTTGAATCTCTTAAAAAACTCACTGAAGTAGGGAGTCAGGGCGCCCAATACTGGTTGGAAAATATGACAGATCAAGAAAAAAATGCGATCATCCATGTTTTCTTTGGTACACTCCTCCCCACTATCTTAGGTAGCACCATATTAATTTGTGGGGTTTTATCCTATATCAACCGTCTTTCACGTGGTGAAGATATTACTGCTATGCAAGCCCTATCCTCATCATTGCCAAAAATCCCTTCTATTTTTTTACTCGTCCTCATTTGCTCTTTGCTTGTGCAGATAGGGATTAACTTGTTTATCGTTCCTGGGGTTCTTCTTGCAATTGGCTTTTCCTTAGCCCCTGCCGTGCTAATCAGCGAAAATGTGAGTCCATTTAGCGCAATAGGTAAAAGCTGGAAAATAGCCTATGCAAATTGGCGTATCATCTTACCTATGATTATGATTTGGCTAGCATCACAAATGCTGGTCGCTTTACTTTTTAATATGTTTGAACTGAATTATATCGTATCTAACGGGATTTCATTTTTTGTCAATAACCTGATTGCAGCCTTTGTCCTGCTTTATTTTTTCCGCCTATATATGCTGGTGAATCTCAAATAGTGTTGTTCACTGGCACCATAAAAAAACTGCACCTAGTTATTATTAGGTGCAGTTTTTCATTTTAAATCGAAACTAGAGCGTAACTTGTTCTTCCATCTCTTTTATCTGTTTTTGTTGCTTACTTTGGATCAAACGGATAGCAAAATAGATATCAGGTACGACTAACAGATCATCATCTGAGCGACTAATTTTATTTTTCTCTAGCCAACTGTTGATTGATGTTCTTCTCCCCGCGAGTACTAACGTCACTCCTTTTGCCTTTAATCCAGTCACGATATCGTTCAAGGCCGAAAAAACACTCACATCATTATGAGTGAAACTAACAGCAGCATCGACAATCACCCATGCAGGACGTTTAGGCTGGTTATCCAAATGCTTATTTAAACGCTCTTTAAAATAGTTAACGTTAAAATAGGTCAATGGAGAGTTAAACCGGTAGATAAGCACGTCTTCAACAGGTTGAACGCCATTATCTTTAGAAATCGAATGCAACATTCCTTGGTCATCGACCCCTAACAATTGGTCTGTTGGGCGAAAAATAACCCTGATAAATTGTAATAATCCCAGTAAAACTGCCAATCCCACGCCGTTAATCAACCCTGCCACCAGCACTGCACCTAACGTAAAAATGCTCAGTGTAAAGGCTTGCTTATTACGTTTACGCATCGATAAAATATTACGAAAACTAAGTAGTGACCATGTCGATACAACCAGTACCATTCCCAACGCTGGCATTGGGATGTACTCTAATAGATCAACCGAAAATAAAAGTACGATTAAAATAGCTAACGCCGCAACAATAGAGACGAGTTGGGTTTTACCCCCCATCATATCATTAACGGCAGTACGGCTGCTGGCGGCACTTACAGCAAATCCTTGTGACAACGCTGAGGCGAGATTTGCCATTCCCAATGCTCGTAACTCTTGATCGGCATCGACAGAATAGCCATTTTTACTTGCAAAACTTCTTGCCGTCATCATAAAACTAACAAAGCTAATAACGGCTAAGTTAAGTGACGGAGTGATCAGGTCACGCATTAAACCAGGATCAAACTGCGGCATTGGAATAAAAGGTAACCCCTCACCTAAATCCCCTACAATACTGATACCATATTTTTCAATATTAAATACATAACTGACCAAGGTTGCCAAAACCATTGCAATTAATAGTGATGGCCACAGATTACGTACTTTTTTGATCACAATGATAACCGCGAGCGTCGCAACTGACATCAGTAACGTAGGAATATGACTATCTAATAGCGCGGTAGGAAACGCCACCAAACGTTCAATAAAACCGCTCGGTAACTGAGTAATACCAAATATTTTCCCTATCTGGCTGACAATAATAGTTAATGCGACTCCATTTAATAACCCTTGCAAAATAGGTCGTGATAAAAAATCAGCAAAAGTTCCTAACCTAAATCGTGCGGCAATTAAACACCAAATCCCTGTCATCAAACTCATGACAATTATCAATTGCCATCGCGTCGCATCATCCCCCATGGCTAAAGGACTGACCGCCGCAGCGATTACCGCACAAGTCGCCGCATCGGGACCAATAATTAACTGTTTAGATGTGCCAAATAATGCGTAGATAATCATTGGAAAAACACAGGCATATAACCCTATAATCGCGTTTATTCCCATGAGTTCGGCGTACGCAATTGCAACAGGCAAAGCGACTGCAGCAACCGATAACCCCGCTTTTATATCAGGACCAAAATCAGCAAAACGATAATTAAATAACGTTTCTAAGCCGGGCATCCAGACAAACAGTCTCGCCTTTATCATTGTCGGAAAACTCTCTAAAAATTAATGAGTTAAATTATTATAAATACTATATATATCCGATATATTAAAGATTATCTATCACTTATCTCAAATAAAAGTAAAATAGTGCAAATATGATTGGTAACAAAGCATGTTTATTGGTAAAAAGAAGCAAATTTTTAACAATTAGCGCAAAAATCAGTTAAACTACCTCATTATTTTTTATGCAAGGCTTCGGTAACCACGGTTATGAAACAACTTATTGATTTTATCCCTCTGGTGATATTTTTTATTGTCTATAAAATTTATGGTATCTATTATGCCAGTGGTGCTCTATTAGTAGCGACGCCTCTTGCGTTACTCGCAACTTATTTAATTTATAAGCACGTCGAAAAAGTGGCCAAAATCACCTGTCTGATTGTGATGATTTTTGCTTCTCTCACTCTTATTTTCCACACGGATTCTTTTATAAAGTGGAAGGTGACCATTATCTATGCACTGTTTGCACTGGCATTATTGATTAGCCAATGGTTTACTGAAAAACCATTAATTCAACGTATGTTAGGCAATAATCAAGAAATTAGGCTGCCAGACAACATTTGGGTCAAGTTAAATAGTGCATGGGTGATTTTCTTTATTGCATGTGCTGCGCTGAATGTTTATATCGCATTTTGGTTGCCTTTAGATGTTTGGATGAATTTTAAGGTATTCGGTTTAACCGCTGGCACTCTGATTTTTACTGTGCTCAGTGTGATTTATATTTATAAAAATATGTCCAAAGAGCCTAGAGAGCAGCCAACAGAACAATCTAAAGAAGAAAAATAAACATATTCAATAAAAAAACCTGCAAGAGCAGGTTTTTTTGTCTTTAACGTCCTTTACCTAATGCTTGTTCGATTTTCTTATCTGTATTGTATTGCGATAATGCATACACTGACCAAATCGCTGCTGGAAGCCAACCGATTAAAGTAATTTGTAAGATCAGACAAATAATACCTGCAAATGGGCGACCAATAGTAAAAAATTGCAGCCACGGTAGCAAAATTGCCAATATTAATCTCATGTCACCTCTCCACTACAGACTTAAAAACCTAAGATATCGCCATTGTAGACAGTCAACTTTCAATATGAAATATAAAAAACACTTCTTGCAGTTTCTTTGCATTTTTTTAGTCTATTACATTGATTATGTTTATGGTTTACCCTGCATAATAAACAATTAAAGCTCCCCTTTGCTGTTTTTGGCAGCAATGAAGTCGTCGAAACATGATTCATCGTGACGAATACTCTGAATCTAGTTTATGATAAAAAACGAATTTGAATCGTTTTATATTTTGATAAAGAGTTTGATATGCAATTACCAAACGGGGAATTAGTTCTACGTACTTTAGCTATGCCTGCCGATACAAATGCAAATGGGGATATTTTTGGCGGCTGGCTAATGTCTCAGATGGATATAGGTGGCGCGATATTAGCCAAAGAGATCGCGCTGGGTCGTGTGGTTACTGTGGCGGTGAATGGTATTAAATTTCAAAAGCCCGTCGCCGTAGGTGATGTGGTATGTTGTTACGCTCGTTGCTTAAAAACGGGCAAAAGCTCCATTACCATTAATATTGAAGTATGGGTTAAAAAAGTGGCAACGGAGCCTGTAGGCCATCGTTATCGTGCAACCGATGCCGTTTTTACCTATGTTGCCGTTAATGATGATAATACACCTCGTGAATTGCCAAAAGAGAAACAGCATTTTCAGTTAGAAAGCACTGAATAGCGCCTGCATATCTATCGCCCTTAACGATAAAACCCCCACAACACTCTCTGTTATGGGGGTTTATTTAGAGTCTATTTTGATTATTGCTTTAAACTTGGCTCACCGTACCATCAATTTTAAAGTAGATTTCTGTGACATAACCTTTTGCTGGAAGTTTTTCAAAAACCCAACGGTTCATCGCGCGTTTTACATCACGTTCAAATAAACCTTTAGGTGAAGATTCTACAAATTCAATATTCGTAACGCGGCCATCTTCAGTGATGTCATAACGTACTTTAACATAGCCATCTTTACCTAAGCGACGAGCGCGGTCTGGGTATGCAGGTGCCTGCTTGCGTAGCGCTTTAGGGCCACGACGCTCTGACGATTGAGCACTGTTCGTTGCCCCCTTGTTATTCGCCATGACGTTGGTATTCGATTTAGGTGCCCCTGCGTTAAGATTAGATAACGGTTTCAGATCATTTTTCGCTAACTGTTTCTCAACAGGTTTAACATCCTTTTTGATTTCACGCTTTTCTTCTTTCTTAGGTTTTGGTTTTTTCTTAACTTCAGGTTTCTTTTCTAGCGCGATCGCAGGTTTTACAACAGGCTCAGGCTCAACAATCGGCTCGGGTTCAGGTTCTGGCTCGGGTTCCGGTTCGGGTGCAGGTTGAGGCTCAGCGGCAGGCACCTCCGCTGGTTCATCTGATTCAAACGAGACCATGGCAACCGTTATTGGCTCCACCACAGGGGGCATTTTCGGTTGATTGAAAATCCATGCCATAGCAAGCCCTGCGTGAATAGACAATGAAATGATAATAATAAGAGGCCAACGGATCCAACGCATAAGAATTTTCTACCCTACGACTTTAAACCTTAAGAATATGACTGATAGTTTAAATGCAAATAGCAATCATATTCAATAAGGTTTGTCACTCAAAGCGAAAATTGTGAAACCGGACCTCAATCTTTTCACTCACTCCACTGGGTAAATAGCAAGGAGCGACGGCGTTTGTAGATATCAAATTTTCTTATCGCGTAAATAGTCATATTGCGCCTTGAGTGCCCTTCAAGCCAGCGACGACGGCGACGTAATGATTGTCTCAACATCCGCCAGCGACCAACTTCATGCCTACTACGTCTCATTTTTCTATCCTTTTATTACTGAGTTTAACTACGTATGAAATTGGCAAAATATTATAGACCTTTGGTCACGCTAGCCAAGAAATACCTGTCATTTGATAAAAAAACCGTTCGAATAACGATGCTCATGATGCTAAAGGGGAACTTATAAATAGAATTAATTGTTTTTTCACCATTAATCTATAAGATTTAGCAAAGCTTTTACGATGAATGTTTGCTAAATTCTATCAGTGTTAGCATCAATTTTTATTTTTTATCAAATCTGTTTCATTTTTTGACTATTTTTACACTCTCCAATTTGTGAGGCATGTAATCGATTATGGCAACTGTGTATACGCTATTGAGCTGGTTATTATTTTTCGTCTATTGGCTAGTCATTGCAGCAATTACCGTTCGAATCCTTGTTAAACGACGCCCTGTCACTTCAGCGATGACCTGGTTACTGATCATCTACATTCTGCCATTGGTCGGTATCATTGCTTATATTGCCTTCGGTGAGTTGCATTTAGGTAAACGGCGGGTTGATAAAGCGCAACAGATGTGGCCCTCTGTGGCAACTTGGCTCGAAAATTTACGTCACTCTAAACACATTTTTGCCACTGAAAATAGTCCTGTTGCCGAGCCACTGTTTCAATTGTGTGAGAAACGGCAAGGTATTGCTGGCGTTAAAGGCAATCGAATTCAATTGATGACCACTTGTGAAGAGTCATTAAAATCGATTGTCAATGATATCAATAATGCACAGCACTCAATCGAGATGGTATTTTATATCTGGCAACCCGGGGGATTGGTAGATGGTGTCACTGAAGCCCTACTCAATGCCGCTAAGCGAGGTGTCAAATGCCGTATTATGGTTGACTCGGCGGGTAGCTGGCATTTCTTCCGTAGCGATTACCCCGATAAAATGCGTGCGGCAGGTATTGAGTTTATCGAATCCTTAAAAGTCAATTTAATGCGTTTTTTCTTACGCCGCATGGACTTGCGTCAGCACCGCAAAATTATCGTGATTGATAATTATATTTCATATACTGGAAGTATGAATATGGTTGACCCTCGCTACTTTAAACAGGATGCAGGGGTCGGTGAATGGGTGGATATCCTTGTGCGTATGGAAGGCCCTGTCAGCACGACATTAGGTATTGTCTACGCCTTTGACTGGGAAATGGAAACGGGGCAACGTATTTTGCCACCACCCCCAGACACGAATATTATGCCATTTGAGCAAGCTAACGGTCACACCACTCAAATGATTGCATCTGGGCCAGGGTTCCCTGATGAGTTGATCCAACAATCACTGATGACGGCTATTTTCTCTGCCCGCAAACAGCTTATCATGACGACCCCTTATTTCGTGCCGAGTGATGATCTATTGCACGCGATTTGTACTGCTGCCATGCGCGGAGTTGATGTGAGTATTGTTATGCCAAGGCAAAATGATTCATTTCTCGTGCGCTGGGCAAGCCGTTCGTTTTATACTGAACTACTTGAAGCTGGCGTGAAAATTTATCAATTTGAAGATGGCCTGCTACACACTAAGAGCGTTCTGGTCGATGGTGAACTAAGCCTCGTTGGTTCCGTTAACTTAGATATGCGAAGCTTATGGCTGAATTTTGAAATAACTGTTGTGATTGATGATAAAAACTTTGGTAGTGACCTTACTCTTGTTCAATATGATTATATCGCACGTTCCACACGCCTTGAGATAGAAGAGTGGGAGCAACGGCCTTTCTGGAACCGAGTTGTTGAACGTTTATGCTATTTCTTTAGCCCGTTATTGTAATTTTTTATTTTAGGAACTGTCATGACTAAGCCACAATCCATTAAACTTATTGATGAAGATGAAATCATTGAGATAGCCTATGACCTGTTCCTTGAGCAAGCAATGGATAATTTAGAGCCAGCCGATCAGGTTATTTTTGCATTGCAATTTGAAGAGTGTGGCGCGGCTGAAATTGCTCCTCTCAGCCAACATTGGCAGGATGTTATTCAGCCTGATTTTGATTTAGATACATTGAGTGAAGTGATTATTGGGTTGGCGCAATCCGATGACGATGAAATTGCTGACATTTTTGCCCGCATTTTAATTAGCCGCCATCCAGCCCAACCTTTTCACCATATTTTATGGAAGCGCTAGTTTCGTTAAACATGCCGCGATGAAGATATAGCAACCTGCTATTAAAAATAATCGTGAATTTAAATTCGCTAACCGCGCCCTAGCCTTTGAGTTAGGGCGCGATTTTTATGGTCAATATCAATAAATGGTCCCAAGAAAAATGCCAGTCAGCATCACTAACTGGCATTCTAACTAGGCATACAAATCCGTTATAGTGGATCGACTTTTAAACAAGATACCGCATGTTTAAAGCTCCCTTCTAATAAAGGTTTTGTTTTAGCACAGCCTTCATCAGCAAGTGGACAGCGAGTTCTAAATACACAACCTGAAGGCGGATTAATGGGTGACGGCAGTTCCCCTTCAAGTAATTCAATGGTTTTATTTTTTTCCTTGTCAGGATCAGGAACGGGTACCGCAGACATTAGTGCTTTGGTATAAGGATGAAGTGGATTGTTATACACTTCATCATAGGTGCCTAATTCAACGGCATTTCCCAAATACATCACTAATACACGGTCAGAGATATGTTTGACGACCGCGAGGTCATGGGCAATAAATATTAAGGATAGGCCCATTTCCCTTTGAAGCTCTTGTAATAAGTTAACGACTTGCGCTTGAATAGAGACATCAAGTGCAGAAACAGGCTCATCACAAATGACCAGTTTAGGCTCAAGGATCAATGCCCTTGCTATCCCAATACGCTGGCACTGCCCCCCTGAAAATTCATGGGGATAACGGTTAATCAGATTAGGTAATAACCCTACCCGCATCATCATTTTTCTGACCTTTTCGATCACTTCAGATTGCGGCATTTTTGGATTATACGTTTTCAGTGGCTCGGCAATAATGTCGCCTATCGTCATGCGAGGGTTCAGCGATGCCAAAGGATCTTGGAAAATCATTTGAATATCGCTACGTATATCCCGCCACTGTTTTTCATTTAATCCTAATAAATTATTCCCCAGCCAGCTCACAGAGCCGCCTGTCGATTTTACTAGGCCAATAATGGCACGTGCGAAAGTTGATTTCCCGCACCCTGACTCCCCAACAACACCTAATGTTTCGCCTTCATACAGACGTAACGTCACGCCATCAACAGCTTTTAAGCTTTTATCAGGCTGCCAGAACCACTGTTTTTTATCTCGAATAGAGAAATGCACTTTTAAATCATTGACCTCGAGCAAAACTGGCCTATTTTCATGTTGTGTCATACCAGCTCCTCCAGCGGCTTAAAGCAAGCTCTTAATCGACCCGCTGAAAATGCATTCAGCTCAGGCTCTTGTTCAATACATTGTGCATTCGCATATTGGCAACGTGGCGAGAATGGGCAGCCTTTTGGTAAGCGCAATAAGTTAGGAGGGTTACCCGCTATGGTCGCTAGGCTTTCATCATCGCCATCCAAACGCGGCACTGCGGCAAGTAGCCCTAATGAATAAGGATGAGAGGGTTGATAGAAAATATCTCGGGCTGAGCCATACTCCATAGTGCGCCCCGCATACATCACTAACACTTTGTCACACACGCCTGCGACGACACCTAAGTCATGGGTGATCAAGATAATAGCGGTATCAAACTCTTTTTTCAGTTCATTTAACAGAGTCATGATTTGTGCTTGAACCGTGACATCTAACGCGGTTGTCGGCTCATCGGCAATCAATAACTTAGGCTGACACAATAACGCCATCGCAATCATAACCCGTTGACGCATCCCCCCAGAAAACTCATGGGGATACATATTCATTCGTTTACGTGCTTCTGGCATTTTAACGGCATCTAACATGCGAACAGATTCCTCAAATGCCTCTTGCTTACTCATCCCTTTATGTAGCATTAACACTTCAGATAATTGTGTGCCAATCTTTAAATATGGATTGAGAGAGGTCATCGGGTCTTGGAAGATGATAGAGATTTCTTCCGCACGCATCTTATTTAACGCTTTTTCTTTTAAATTTAAAATTTCACGTCCGTTAAATATCGCTGAGCCACCTATTTTGCCGTTACGCGCTAACAGCCCCATTAATGCGAATGCTGTTTGTGATTTTCCTGAGCCTGACTCACCGACAATACCCAGTGTTTCGCCAGCACGTAGTTCAAAATTCAACTTATTGACTGCGGTGACATCACCATCAGGAGTTGAAAAGGTCACATTGAGATCTTTTACACTCAAGAGAGGGTTAGATGATTGAATATTAGACATAATAGCTCCCTCTAACGGTCTTTCGGGTCGAGGGCATCACGTAAACCATCGCCGATAAAGTTAAAACAAAACAGAGTTACTACTAGAAAACCCGCGGGGATCAGTAATAGCCATGGCGTCACTTCCATTGAGTTTGCCCCATCACTCAATAACGCTCCCCAGCTACTAAGCGGCTCTTGTGTCCCTAACCCTAGAAAGCTTAAAAATGATTCAAATAGGATCATACTTGGCACCAGTAATGACGCATACACCACAACCACACCTAATACATTAGGAACGATATGGCGCAAAATAATATGACGCGTACTCACCCCACAAACTAAAGCAGCCTCAATAAACTCTTTGCGTTTCAGTCCTAAAGTTTGCCCACGAACGATACGCGCCATATCCAGCCAAGAAACCATCCCTATCGCAACAAATATCAATAAGATATTTGTACCAAAGAGTGTTACCAACAAGATCACAAAAAACATAAATGGAAATGAGTTTAAGATCTCCAACAAACGCATCATGATGGAGTCCACTTTCCCGCCAACATAACCTGCAATAGAGCCATATAAGGTACCAACAACCACAGCAACCAATGCAGCAGCCACCCCTACCATCAGAGAAATTCGTCCACCAATCGCTACCCTCACCAAAAGATCACGGCCAGAGGCGTCGGTGCCAAAATAGTGACCACTTGCCAAATCAGGAGGCATCGACATCATTTCCCAATCAGTATCATCATATAAAAAGGGAGATAACATGGGGGCAAAGATGACAAATAAGGTGATCAAAAATAGGATAAAGAGGCTAAAAATTGCCGCTCGGTTATGCATAAACCGACGTCGTGCATCCTGCCATAAACTGCGCCCTTCAATATCTAATTGCTCAGAAAGCTTTTCCAGAGCTTCACTATTTTTTTGATTTAATAACATAGCGTTCTCTCCGGACTAATAGCGAATTTTCGGGTCGATAACGGCATACAGCACATCGACAATAGCGTTAAAGGTAATCGTTAATACGCCAACTAAGATTGTTAGGCTAAGCACCAAAGAGTAATCACGGTTCAACGCGCCATTAACAAACAATTGCCCTATACCTGGTAAACCAAAGATAGTTTCAATAACCATCGAACCCGTAATAATCCCCACAAAAGCAGGCCCCATATAAGAAAGCACAGGGAGTAATGCTGGTTTTAAGGCATGTCGTAAAATGATCGTACGCAGTGGTAAGCCTTTTGCGCGTGCTGTACGAATAAAGTTGGAATGCATGATTTCAATCATGGAGCCACGCGTAATACGCGAAATACTTGCAATATAAGCTAGTGATAATGCCACCATCGGCAAAATCATATGTTTGAGGTTACCACCATCCCAGCCACCACCGGGGAGCCATTTCAAATGAATGGCGAATATCAGCACCAATAACGGTGCCACAACAAAGCTTGGGATGACAACCCCCGTCATGGCGAACCCCATGACTGTAAAATCCCATTTGCTATTTTGATTCAATGCGGCAATAACCCCCGCTGTCACACCAAAGAAGACGGCGACGATAAAAGCAGTTGCACCTAATTTCGCAGACACTGGGAAGGCTTTCGCCACTAAGTCGTTAACGCTGTAGTCTTTATATTTAAATGATGGACCAAAGTCACCTTTAGATAATTGAACTAAATAGCTGAAATACTGTTTATACATAGGGTCATTCAGATGGTATTTCGCTTCAATATTTGCCATAACTTCAGGTGGTAATTTACGTTCCCCCGTAAAAGGGCTGCCTGGTGCTAAACGCATCATAAAAAATGAAATTGTAATAAGAATAAAAAGTGTCGGGATCGCTTCAAGTAAACGCCGTAAAATAAATTTTAACATTGCCCTTTCCTACTTCCGTTGCTTAGTCGGACCAATAATCATATTGTTATCCGGCTCCGAAGAGCCGGATTATTATTGTTAGTGCTTGATAATATAAAGGTCTTTTGTATGCAGGTTGTCTAGCGGGTCTTTTCCTGTATACCCACCTACATACGGCTTAACTAAACGAGTATTAACATAGTAATAAAGAGGCACAACAGCGGAGTCTTTATCTAGGATTTTTTCTGCTTTATTGTACAAATCAGAACGTTCTTCATCTGTTTTCACTTGCAAAGTCTGCTTCATCACCGCATCAAATTCTTTGTTCTTATAGTGAACCGTATTATTACTACTATTAGACAGTAACATATTGAGGAAGGAAGACGGTTCATTATAGTCAGCACACCATCCTGCACGTGCGACATCATAAGCACCTTGGTGTCGGCTATCTAAGAAGGTTTTCCACTCTTGGTTTTCCAATTTCACTTCTGCGCCGATATTTTTCTTCCACATTGATGATGCAGCAATGGCAATACGTTTATGTAAATCGGAGGTGTTATACAGCAGGTTAAATTTCAACGGATTTGATTTATTATAACCAGCCTCTTCAAGTAGCTGTTTCGCTTTTTCATTGCGTTGCTCTTGCGTCATGTTGGTATACCAATCCGGTTTTTCAGTTTTCATGCCACTGGTAAATGGCGGTGTGAAACCATATGCCGGAATATCCCCTTGAGCCTTCACTTTATAGGTGATCACATCCCTATCCATTGATAGCTTCAATGCCTCTCTGACTCGAGGGTCATTAAATGGCGGTTTTTCGTTATTAATTTCGTAGTAATAAATGCACAGATATGGGTTCACGCGTAACTCATTAGGCATGCTTTTTTGTAGGCTCTTAAATTGCTCAATTGGTAAATTGCTATAGGTCATATCAATTTCACCGCTGCGGTAGCGGTTAACGTCAGTCACCTCTGAAGAAATCGGCAAGTAGGTCACTTGATCGATAATGGTATTAGCGTTATCCCAATATGTTGGACTACGCTCAAGAACGATACGTTCGTTAACGGTCCAATCTTTTAGTTTATAAGCACCATTGCCTACAAAGTTTTGTGGTTGCGTCCATTTAGCGCCATATTTCTCAACCACTTTTTTATTAACCGGTGACATTGATGAGTGGATCATCAATTTGGGGATATAAGGAACCGCCTCACTTAACTCCAGCACAAGAGTATGATCATCCAATGCTTTAACACCCAGCTCTTCGGGTTTTTTCTTTCCGGTAATAATGTCATCGACATTCTTAATGTGTGCATATTGTAGATAGCTCGCATAAGGAGAAGCGGTATCAGGGTCAACGATACGTTGGAAACTATAAACGAAGTCTTGTGCTGTTACAGGGTCACCGTTTGACCATTTAGCCCCTTCACGAATTTTAAACGTCCACTCTTTAAAATCTTTATTTTCCCAACTTACAGCTGAGCCAGGTAAGATTTCACCATTAGGACCTACGACCGTTAAACCTTCAAAGAGATCACGCGCTAAAGCCGATTCAGGAACACCTTCAATTTTATGTGGATCTAGGGATTGAGGTTCAGAGCCATTATTACGGACTAACGTTTGTTTTTCTGCAAGTTCAACACCAGCAGGCACTGTAGCGGCAAAGCTGCTCGCTATCCCCCCTGTCATCAATCCAGCGGCAACACCTAAAGCAATCATGGTTTTATGAATGTGTTTACTCATTTTATCCGTTACTCCCATACCATATATTATGGTGACATTGTGGATTAATATGTTTACCCATTCGGTAAACTGTTTTTTTAATTATTTAATTACTATTTATTATCTTGATTTATATATAACCGTTTAATATCCATATTATCAAGAGGGTCTTTTCCTTTGAATCCACCAACCGAAGGTTTAATTAAACGCACACTGACCCGATAATAGACGGGAATAATCGCTGAATCTTGATCGAGTAGTGCTTCCGCCTGCTGATAGATTTGTTTACGACTGGCGTCATCTGGCGCGCTCAATGCCTTTTCTAACAAAGCATCGAATTCTGAGTTTTTATAAAATGCGGTGTTATTACTGCTATCTGACGACATAATATTTAAAAATGCCGATGGTTCATTATAATCAGCGCACCAAGTCGCACGCACAACATCATAGTTACCATCATGGCGACTCTGTAACGATGTCTTCCATTCTTGATTTTGTAAACTTACCTCGGCCCCAATATTTTTTTTCCACATTGAAGCTGCGACGATAGCCTGCTGTTTATTTTGATCGGATGTGTTATACAGAAGTGAGAATTTCAGTGGATTTTGCGCATTGTAACCCGCTTCTTCCAAAAGAGCCTTTGCACGCTGGTAGCGCTTTTCATTACTCCAATTTGCCCACTCTGGTGGGGAAAAATCGCCATTATTAATGAAAGTAGGTGTAAAACCATAAGCAACAATTTGCCCTTGTGCCATTATTTTATTCGTAATGGTTTCCCTATCTAACCCGAGCTTTATCGCCTCTCGTACTCTCGGATCGGTAAATGGTGGTTTGCTATTATTAATCTCGTAGTAGAACGTACATAGGTAAGGACGAATATATAATTCGTTCGGCCGTTCTATTTGCATTTTTTTATAAAGAACAGGCGGAATTGCGGAATTACTGATATCAATTTCACCGCTACGATAACGGTTTACATCACTCACTTCTGAAGAAATAGCTAAAAATGTCGCTTCATCAATTTTACTGTTTTGATTATTCCAATACTGTGGATTACGCTTCAAAACAATCCGTTCATTGACAACCCATTTATCTAATACATAGGCTCCATTGCCGATAAAATTTTTGGGCTGAGTCCATTTATCGCCATATTTTTCAATCGCCTTTCTGTTTACGGGCTTCATCGCCGTGTGATTAAGCATATCGATAAAATAAGGTACTGGATGGGTCAACGTGACTTGCAAATGTTTCTCATCCAACGCTTTCACACCAAGAGACTCAATTGGCTTTTTACCTTTTAAAATTTCAGAAGCATTCTCAATATAGGCATTTTGCAAGTAACTTGAGTAAGGAGAGCCTGTTTTAGGGTCGGCTAACCGCTGCCAGCTATACACAAAGTCTTGTGCAGTCACTGGTGTACCATCGCTCCACTTGGCATTATCTCTGAGAGTAAACACCCATGTAGTATAATTATCATTAGTCCAACTTTCGGCAACACCGGGTGTCACCTTACCATCCACATCCGTATAAACGAGCCCTTCAAGAAGATTAAGAATAATATTGCTCTCAGGGATCCCTTCGACTTTATGGGGGTCTAATGACGAAACCTCTGTGCCGTTATTAATGGTAATCGCTTGCTTAATCGACGCAGACACTGGATCTGCATTAGTGTGTAATGCAACTAAAAATATAGGTAGTGAATACAAACTCTTGGTAAAAAAATTCATTATCACCCTCAACGGTTATTTGGTTGCTACAACAAACTTCAGCATCCTATCTGGTTATTTTGTTTCGCGTCATACCCTGAAACTTAGAGTATTTCCCTTTGGATTAGTTTTAATAATCCACTTTTGGCCTCTCACATTTTTGTTACAAAATGTTAAAATTGTGTAATCACCCGCAAGCTAGACAAGCCTGTGTTAAACTAAAAGCGTTATGATTTTATTGTATAAATAGATGATTATTCTGTTATTCATCTATTCGCGCAATTGAGACTTGTTTAAACATATCATTAACATTGAATAAATTAAATAGCGCAAAAATTTACTTGGCTCACATTTCCTTACTTTTTATGCCTTATTTAGCAAAAAATGCGACATATTATTATAAGAAAAGGGAATTGAAATCAGCACAAAATAACAGCAGATTAGCAGGCAAAAGATAATCTATTTATGACTATCATTTAGTAGAATAACACCATCATTTTTTATTAGTGATACCTATAAGGTAAAAAACGATAATGGTGTTTATTTGTTTGGCGTTTTTTTAATCGGAATATTATTACTAATGTAATAGACACTTATAGATCACCATATAATAGTGATCTATGAGCAAGAGAATTAGTATGTCAAAAAATGATTATAGAAGACCGGGAAATATTGCTTTAACCCCCGTAACAATAAACTCTATTCCCAGAGACATCAGAAGCAGTCCCATAATTCGCGTCACCACGTTAATCCCTGTTTGCCCTAAGTAGCGAACAAGCAATGATGCCGAGCGGAACAGTAACCAACAGCAAAATGCAAACACAATACTTGTCAGCGCCAGACCGATAAAGTTTTGCCAACCATGCCACCGAGATGACCAAACGATACAAGAGCTAATTGCCCCCGGTCCTGCCATTAGCGGTAATGCAAGTGGTACTACCCCGATACTATCTCGCACTGCTGTTTCTGTTTTCTCTTGTTTATTTTGTTTGTCTTCACCGATTTTCCCACTGATCATCGACATTGCAATCGTTACAATTAATATTCCACCCGCAATGCGGAATGAATCGATAGAAATACCAAATACTTGCAGAATTGAATCGCCGATTAATAATGATGTACATAAAATGATAGCGACAGAAGTATTCGCTATCGTATTTGTTTTGTTACGCCCAGCGCTACTTTGATAATTAGTCATGCTAATAAACACAGGCAGAATTCCCACTGGGTTTACTAACGCAAAAAGACCAATAAAAAATTTTATATAGCCTGATAAATCAAGTAATCCTGCACTCACGCATCAGCACCTTTAAATAATCAGATTTAAGAAAATCACAGATAGTTAAAGTTTATCACTAAATAAATAAAATAGATTCTGCTAAGTTTTATTTTAGCGGTTACTGTTAGTTATTCGCTTAAACTTCATGCAAATAATATGATTTTTTAGCTCTTTTTATTCGTTATCAAAAAATATTGTGTCTAATTTCAACAAAAAACATGCATTCCCTCAAAATAGGCTTGCTGAAAGGAGTCAGCTTTGAATTTTTGTGATCTGGATCACATCAATAAACACAAATAATGCTAATCTATTCTTAACTGATAGAGGGAGTTAATTTAAGAAAAGTACGCTTTTCACCTTGTACTAAAAGCTTTTTAAGCCAATAAGCGGATAAATAAAATATGTTAATAAATATAAACTATAATTTATCTACTCAGTTTTTAGCGTTTTAATGTTTCAAGAAGCACTGCTCATTGGCTTAAAAAGTTTAACATTTATCAGGAGTAATCTCTATGTCAGTAACTAATGTTACCGAACTCAATGACCTCGTTGCTCGTGTCAAAAAAGCTCAGCGTGAATTCGCTAACTTCTCTCAAGAGCAAGTTGACCGCATTTTCCGCGCAGCAGCGCTTGCAGCAGCAGACGCACGGATCCCGCTCGCTAAACTTGCTGTAGAAGAATCAGGTATGGGTATTGTTGAAGATAAGGTGATCAAAAATCACTTTGCCTCTGAATATATTTATAATGCCTATAAAGACGAAAAAACCTGTGGCGTGCTTTCTGAAGACCCAACTTTTGGAACAATTACTATCGCTGAACCTATCGGTATTATCTGTGGTATCGTTCCAACCACTAACCCAACCTCAACTGCCATTTTTAAATCTTTAATTAGTTTAAAAACGCGTAATGCAATTATTTTTTCTCCGCACCCTCGCGCTAAAAATGCAACCAATAAAGCGGCAGAAATTGTTCTTAAAGCAGCTATCGAAGCTGGTGCACCGAAAGATATTATCGGTTGGATCGATGCACCATCGGTCGAATTATCTAATGCATTGATGCATCACGAGGATATCAACCTGATTTTAGCAACAGGTGGTCCTGGTATGGTGAAAGCGGCATACAGCTCCGGTAAACCTGCTATTGGTGTAGGCGCAGGTAATACACCGGTTGTTATCGATGAAACGGCCGATATCAAACGTGCTGTGGCGTCTATCTTGATGTCAAAAACCTTCGATAATGGCGTCATCTGTGCATCCGAGCAATCCGTTGTTGTCGTTGATGAAATTTATAATCAGGTTCGTGAACGCTTCGCGACCCACGGTGGCTATATACTGCAAGGTAAAGAGCTTAAAGCCGTTCAAGATGTTATCTTGAAAAATGGTAGTCTGAACGCAGCAATTGTTGGTCAAACTGCATATAAAATCGCTGAAATGGCCGGTGTTACTGTACCTGTAACCACGAAAATACTTATTGGCGAAGTCAAGGTAATTGCAGATTCAGAGCCATTTGCCCACGAAAAATTATCGCCACTCCTTGCCATGTATCGCGCTAAAAACTTTGAAGAGGCTGTAGACAAAGCCGAGCAATTAGTCGAAATGGGGGGTATCGGTCACACCTCTTGTCTATATACAGACCAAGATAACCAAGCTGAACGTGTTAATTACTTCGGCGTCAAAATGAAAACCGCGCGTATCCTCATTAATACGCCCGCTTCACAAGGGGGTATCGGTGACCTCTATAACTTTAAATTAGCGCCTTCTCTCACACTTGGTTGCGGTTCATGGGGTGGTAACTCAATCTCTGAAAACGTTGGACCAAAACATTTGATCAATACTAAAACCGTGGCGAAAAGAGCTGAAAATATGTTGTGGCATAAACTTCCTAACTCAATCTATTTCCGTCGCGGTTGTCTCCCTATTGCACTTGAAGAGATCGCAACGGATGGCGCAAAACGTGCATTTATCGTCACTGATGGCTATTTATTTAACAATGGCTATGTTGAAGAAGTGGTAAATGTACTGAAAAAACACCATATTGAAACCGACGTTTTCTTTGAGGTTGAAGCTGATCCTACATTAACGGTCGTCCGTAAAGGTGCCGCTCAAATGAACGCCTTTAAACCTGATGTCATTATTGCATTAGGTGGTGGCTCCCCAATGGACGCGGCCAAAATTATGTGGGTTATGTACGAACATCCAGAAACGCATTTTGAAGAATTAGCACTACGCTTTATGGATATCCGTAAACGTATTCACCGTTTCCCTAAAATGGGAGTGAAAGCAAAATTAGTTGCGATTACAACGACCTCAGGAACAGGCTCTGAAGTTACCCCATTTGCAGTGGTAACGGATGATAAAACAGGTCAAAAATACCCATTAGCGGACTATGCACTGACTCCAAATATGGCTATCGTCGATGCAAACCTTGTGATGAATATGCCGAAATCACTGACCGCATTTGGTGGTCTGGATGCTGTGACTCATGCGATGGAAGCCTATGTTTCTGTATTAGCGAATGAATACTCTGATGGTCAAGCATTACAAGCGCTTAGCCTATTAAAAGAGTACCTACCGACGAGTTATCATGAAGGGGCAACCAATCCTGTTGCAAGAGAGCGTGTCCATAACGCTGCAACCATCGCTGGGATTGCATTTGCAAACGCATTCTTAGGGGTTTGTCACTCAATGGCCCATAAATTAGGCTCTGAGTTCCACATACCACATGGATTAGCGAATGCCTTATTAATTAGTAACGTCGTTCGTTATAATGCTAACGATAACCCAACTAAACAAACGGCATTTAGCCAATATGACCGTCCACAAGCACGACGCCGTTATGCTGAAATAGCCGACCATTTAGGTTTAACAAAATCTAGCGACCGTACCGATGCTAAAATTGAAAAACTATTAGCATGGCTTGAGGAAATCAAAGCAGATTTAGGTATCCCTAAATCCATACGTGAAGCAGGTGTGCCTGAAGCAGACTTCTTAGCACGCGTTGATAAGCTCTCTGAGGATGCATTTGACGACCAATGTACCGGTGCAAACCCTCGCTATCCATTAATTTCTGAATTGAAACAGCTATTACTGGATTCCTATTATGGACGCGAATTCACTGAACAAACATCCACAACAACAGCAGCAAAAGTGGAAAAGAAAAGTTCAAAAAAATAGTTAGGTAGCTAATTAATAAGAGAGGCACTGATTTAAAACTCAGTGCCTCTCTTTTTTAATAAGGATAATAAATGATTATTATCCTTATAATTTTTATGGGAAAGTGACTTTCCCTATTACACGATTAACTTAAATCTACTTTTAATTGTTATACGCAATTAATTAAAGTGAATCGCTTTTTTGGGAATAATGCCTTGGTTCATTAACTTAGCCTGTTCGATGGCTTCTGTATAATGCTTACGGCAGACAGAAATATACTTCTCATTACCGCCTATATCGACCTGTGCCCCTTCGTAAAGAGGAATACCATCACTCCCTATCCTTAATACTTTATTGGCCTTACGGCCGCAATAACACACGGTTTTTAATTCAACTAATTTATCAGCCCAAGCTAATAAATATTGGCTTCCGACAAATAGTTCACCTGAAAAATCAGTTCTCAGCCCATAGCATAAAACAGGTATATCACTGTTATCGACAATATCGCATAACTCTTCAACTTGCTGTTTTGTTAAAAATTGACACTCATCAATTAAGACACAATGTACCTTTTTTGTGCTATTTTCATTTTTAATGACTTCCGCCATATTTGTGGTTGGCGTAAATAAAAGTGCATCCGCAGACAACCCAATACGCGATGAAACTTTACCCTGCGCAAAGCGATTATCGATTTCTGCCGTGAAAATCAGCGTACGCATCCCCCGCTCATTATAGTTATAAGAAGATTGCAACAAGGATGTCGATTTCCCTGCATTCATCGCAGAATAGTAAAAATATAGCTGAGCCATCAGCCTAGTTCCTCTAAATTAATAAACAAGATAATTTTACCATAAAACATGTCATTAGATTAACAGTCATCATCTGGAAGCACTTAAAAATACAGGCATCAAATAGAGATATCGCCATTGATTTTGCTAAAGCTTACCAATAGTAATCACTCTTTTCCCTCTTAAAACAGGTAAAATATCGAACTATCATTGGTAAAAATATAGCGTGCTCCCTAAAACATAGTACTAATTTACTGTATCAAAAAAAGAAAATTTACGTTTAGTCTCTCTTATTTGCTTCATTATCATGCCACTAATAACCTGATGTATTCTCGATGCGCCCTTCAAATTATAATCAAAAAAATTTCCAGCTAATTGAATCCGTTTTTCATTAGTTTGGATATTGATAATAGTGGTATATATATATCAGTGAAAAGTTAATATTTCTTTTGTAAAAAAATTGCTTTTACTAAAGATAACTTTTAAACTAATAGTGCAAATTAGCTATTGCAGAAAATAAAATAGCATTCTATTATTAGTGTACACAGGCCAACAATTAAATTTGAGACCAGGAAAATGAGCGAATCTTTAAAAGCATTAAATAACATCCGTACTCTTCGTGCTCAAGCAAGAGAAATTGCTTTAGAATCACTGGAAGAAATGCTGGAAAAATTAACTGTCGTTGTTGAAGAACGTCGTGAAGAAGAAAATCAAGTTCGTGCAGAGCAAGAAGAAAAGAACCGTAAGCTAGAAAACTTCCGTCAAATGGCAGAAGAGCAAGGTATTGATCTGAACGAACTGGTTCAAATTTTAGATACAGGTAAAGGCTCAAGCACTCGTGCTAAACGTGCTGCTCGCCCAGCTAAATATAAATACGTTGATGAAAATGGCGAAACTAAAACTTGGACTGGCCAGGGTCGTACCCCAGCAGTTATCAAAACCGCCATTGAAGAACAAGGTAAATCTTTAGACGATTTCCTAATCTAAGATCCATAACCTTATTCCCCAAAAACACCCTTATATAAGGGTGTTTTTTTTATCCTACATTTAAGTTTTATTATCACTTATGCCGCTATTAGCCATTAAATTGTTAATCCCCTCCTGCTCCAAGGATAAGCAATCCTCTTTCGCTCGTTTTAGTCATCCTTTTATCTGCTAGTCATTTATTAATATTATTTAAATTTAAGCCATCGCTAAAAGTAAAGTTATGTAATCCTACTCAAACTTTTTAAGCATACGATTGAATAATAAAACTTATACGATACAAAAAAAATTGATGTATTTTTCTTCTAAATACGTAAATTAAATTAAGCAATAATTTACATTAATTGATACTTAACTATTGAAAAGCTACAAGGCGCACAAACAAAAAAAGCTAACATCTAGAGTTAGCTTTTATAAATCATCATAAGAAGAAACTGTTTATTTTTCTGCTTTAGAACTGTTCAATTTATTCGATATGGTTTGGATCCACTCAGAAAAATCTTCCCCTAATGAATCATGTTGCATACCATATTCTACGAATGCTTTCATATAACCTAGCTTATTACCACAGTCATGACTTTTACCACATAGATGGTACGCCTCTACAGGAGACTTATTTTCCATCATAATCGCAATAGCATCGGTTAATTGAATTTCATCCCCTGCCCCTGGTGCTGTTTTTGCTAGTGCATCCCAAATTTTTTCCGATAATACATAGCGGCCAACAATCGACAGATTTGATGGTGCTTCTTCTTTCTTCGGTTTTTCTACCATGCGGCTAATCGGTTTGCTTTCACCAGGAAGCAACGTTGCACCATTACAATCTACAATCCCATAATTAGAAACTTCATCTTCAGGAACGGGCTCAACCAAAATTTGGCTTGCTCCCGTTTCTTCAAAATGGGCCAGCATTTCGCTCAAATTAAACTTGGTTAAATCGGTGCTATAACGATCTAAAATAACATCGGGCAGAATAACCGCAAAAGGCTCATTCCCCACAAGAGGCTTAGCACATAAAATCGCATGACCTAAGCCTTTAGCAATACCTTGACGCGTTTGCATGATAGTTACGTGACTTGGGCAGATAGATTGCACTTCATCGAGTAATTGACGCTTAACACGAGCTTCTAAAATTGCCTCAAGCTCGAAACTCGTATCGAAGTGGTTTTCAATCGAGTTTTTTGATGAATGAGTCACTAAAACAATTTCATTAATACCAGCAGCGATACACTCATTAACAACATACTGAATTAAAGGTTTATCAACGAGTGGTAACATCTCTTTGGGAATTGCTTTAGTCGCGGGTAACATACGAGTGCCAAGACCTGCGACAGGGATTACTGCCTTGCGTACCTTTCTATTTGTCATTTTAGTCATAACTCCAGAATTCTCCTAAGCACCCAAACTCTTTATATAATCAACGGTAATAAAGGTGCGTTTTTAGTGCGAGGCAGTATAACAGGAATAATTTTTGGATAAATAGTACAAAGCCCTAATTAGAGCCAATATGACACTTACTGGAGTAAATTTAAACAAAACTTAAGATTCAGGATTAAACATTAATTTAATATTTTGGTGGTTATTCCAAATTCGACATTGCCAAAATGTCCCTCGTACATCGAGATGATTGGAGGGTTGATGTTTTAAAGTTCCCAATGGAACACTCCTAGATAAGCTATATTGAGCATTCTCTGTTGCAACTTCCGCTTCTAACCCTCCACTAGCCAGAATAATCGCTTTATTACGCGTATTGAAGTACCCCAGTAATATCGGAAATTGCCCACTAAATCCGGAATCCTCTAATAAATAATTTATTTGATTAATAATTTTATCGATATTAGGTAGTTTTTTATCTGGAAAACTTACCGCATTTTTTAATAAATCGTTAAATACAACACGGATCAAGAACGCTGCCATAATTCCCTCCTGTGGAGAGCGTTCTATATCAAGGCAATAAAAACCAATTTGAGTATCTGATATTGGTGCGAGATCAAGAAGTAGCCCGAACCGGTTAATTTCATTTAATTGACGGTAATTAACGCGATAGCCATTAATCACTTGATTTATAGGTGGCTGCAATTGCTTTAACACTGGCGTGATATCTTGGTTATCATAGTTTATCAGTGTGGGTTGTAACCTATTAACAACTTGATCGTTGTATTGCTCAGGATACAGGTTACTCTGAATAGTAACTTTCAACTCCTCTAAATTTTTTATTGGTTTCAATAAAGCATCTTTTGCACCTAACCGTAGCATACGGTCAAGCTGCGTGAAATCTGTTGTTGCAGAGATGACAATAACAGGGATGTGAATATTTCGTGTGACCAACTCTGCCATAAAATCTTCACCACTCATGACAGGCATATTCAAGTCACACAAAATCACATCAGGGTTAAGGTTTTCTTCGGTGAGACGTATTAATGCACTCTGACCATTATCCGCGACAAAGACTTGCATCCCCTGAGCATGTAAGTACCCTTCTAACATTGAACGAAAAACTTTTTCATCTTCAACGATGAGTATCTTTTTATTTTTCATATTTAACCTACTTCTAGCTTTCATCGGTTATTTACTACCAATACTATTATTCATATGACAAAATCATTGTACTGTCATTTTTAAAGTATAGTTATTTTTATACCTTATACTTATTTTTATAGAGTAGAAGATGGAACAATCCCTAAACAACTGTTGTTTTTGTGGCAATTCACTCCCTTTTAGCCAATGCTGCCAACCTTATCTCGATAATCAGGCAATCCCTGAAACACCCGAGCAATTGATGCGCTCTCGCTATAGTGCTTATGTGACAAAAAATGCCGATTACCTTATCGCAACTTGGCATCCTGATTGTCATGCCAATAACTGGCGTGAAGAAATAGAACAAAGCTTCTTACAGACACAATGGCTTTCTCTTCGTGTCATTAGTTCTTCTTATGCTAAAAATAGTGATGAAGGTTATGTGGAATTTTCAACTTGCTTTATTGATGAAAAAGCTGATCATAAACAGCTTATTCATGAACGTTCCCGTTTTCTGCGTATAGAAAAACGTTGGTATTACATAGATGGTATTACACCTAAAACAGGTCGAAATGATCTATGTCCATGTGGTTCCGGCAAAAAATTCAAAAAATGCTGTAACAATCATTAGTGGTCATGTTTTACCCATCGTAACGGAAATGCATAATGTATCGTTTGCTTATGTGCGCTCTAAGCCCTTCAAGCTACTGCTAAAACGATGCGCGAAAACATCTATTTATCGGATAGATGCAAACCCTGTTTGCGCTATTTACAGTCACTTGAAGTATGATGAGTATGTAAGCTTTGTAAGTTAAGGATCAGACACTTCCATGCAACAAAAGAATGTACAAAAAAAAGTCCTTCGCACCATTTGTCCTGATGCAAAAGGCTTGATCGCAAAAATTACCAATATTTGTTACAAACACCAGCTCAATATCGTACAGAATAATGAATTTGTTGATCACCGCACTGGTCGCTTCTTTATGCGTACAGAGCTTGAGGGGATTTTTAATGATGAAACCCTACTCGCTGATCTCGATGACGCCCTACCGGCGGGTTCAAAACGTGAATTAAATTCATCAGGCCGTCGCCGTATTGTCGTTATGGTCACCAAGGAAGCTCACTGTCTAGGTGACTTATTGATGAAGAGTGCATACGATGGTTTAGATGTAGAAATTGCGGCGGTTATCGGTAACCATGACACATTGAAAGGCCTTGTCGAACAATTCGGTATTCCTTTCCACCATATTAGCCATGAAGGTCTAACGCGTGAACAGCATGATGAAAAAATGATTGCGCAAATTGACCAATATCAGCCTGATTATGTGGTCTTAGCAAAATACATGCGTGTATTAACCCCAGCGTTTGTACAGCATTATCCGAACCAAATCATTAATATTCACCACTCATTCTTGCCTGCATTCATTGGTGCCCGTCCATATCATCAGGCATATGAACGGGGCGTTAAGATCATTGGTGCGACGGCTCATTTTGTTAATGATAATCTTGATGAAGGCCCTATCATTACGCAAAACGTTATTAATGTAGACCACACCTTCACAGCCGATGATATGATGCGCGCAGGTAGGGATGTTGAAAAAAATGTCCTTAGCCACGCATTATATTGGGTATTAGCTCAACGTGTTTTTGTTTACGGAAACCGTACTATTATCTTGTAATACGAATATTTGCTGTTTAAATATGCATGAAGCGCAAAAAAACAGCATTTGAACAGCTTTTAAAAAATTAATACTTTACAGGGGCGCGTCATTTGATATGATGCCGCCCGCTGTCAACGAATACAGCAACTCAAAATCTGGTGGGATACCCAAGCGGCCAAAGGGAGCAGACTGTAAATCTGCCGTCACAGACTTCGAAGGTTCGAATCCTTCTCCCACCACCATTCAAGCGTTCCCTTCACCTAAAGTATCAATTGTGTCTATAAATCGATTTAACACACTAGAGTGTGACTTAGACTTATAAACATAGCAGCAGCAATCCTCAATAATTGAATTTAACGGAATATAGTTAAGCAACTTATCATTCACGTCATTTTCAGGGTAGTAATCAATAATTGCAATAAAATCACCAACTTGAAGAAAACTCTGGCAGTTACCAATATTATCCATTTGCCGAATACTGGCCTTATTACCTTCTAGTTCAACCTGATTAAGCAGCTCCCCCATTAAACTGCTCTTATAAAATGCAGGATCACACAGCCATGTGCATTGCCTTAATAGCGCCATAATATTGTAATGATATTTTTCATATAATTCATTACGACAATAAATCCCTAATGATGCATTCTCTATTTTTCTTTGTAAGGAAAAACGCTCACTGACGACAGGTTGAGAACTTAAAATAACCGTATTACCATCGTAATCAACAATTTCATCAACCTCCTCATAATTAAACCTCAATATATTAATTTGAACATTATTTTTATTTGCTGCCTGATAAAGGTGAATAAGGAAATTTTCTTTCCCCCAGTCATAATAAATATTGGCTTCATTGACAATATAACCTGTAAAATGTTTCTTAGTTATTTCCTTCTCTTGTAAGTAAAGATCACGTAAGTCATTATATAACTCTTGACCATCCTTAGTTAAAGTCATACCAAACTTTTCTCGTTTAAATAGGCGTTTTCCTAAGCTTGTTTCAAAGTCTTTAATTGACTTAGCAATTGGTGGCGTCGTTCGGTTCATTACCCTAGCAGCCTTACTTAATGAGCCATTTTCAACAACTGCCATAAATGCCTCTAATTTTCTTGAAAAGAACATATCTATGACCCCATTCTGTTTATTAAACATGCAAAATTCAACATTATTAATCATTAAAAACAATATGTTGAATAGCCCATCACTTGACATATCAGATGAAAATTTTAATTTAATTTTTCATTGAATGAGTAACAATTTTTCATAAAACTATTTTTATATTTTCCAACAATGCAAAGCAATATATTATACTGTTTCATTTCATTATTTTTTATGACTCGACTATTAAATCACATTAAATATAAATCACCAATTTGAAATCAGTGAACATATTTTTCATTAATTATATAACTAATAATCTTATTTAAATTTTAAGATAAAACATTACGATTATAATTAGAGCTATAAATATTCATTAAGCATAATTCAATTTATATTTAAATAGTTATTTAATAGTTACAGTCTAGTCATCATCTGTTAGAATCTCGATGTACAGACAAAAATCTAATAGGTGATAAAAGACCATGAAATTTATCTCTTTCAACATAAATGGCCTCCGTGCTCGCCCACACCAATTGGCAGCTATCATTGATAAGCATCAGCCAGAGGTGATAGGTCTACAGGAAACCAAAGTTCACGACGAAATGTTTCCTTACGATGACGTTAGCAAGTTAGGCTATCATGTATTTTATCATGGTCAAAAAGCACACTATGGCGTCGCTCTCCTGACTAAAAATAAGCCTGTTGCAGTTCGAAAAGGCTTTCCTACCGACGATGATGATGCACAACGCCGGATCATCATGGCAGATATTGAAACCAATCATGGTTTATTAACTGTCGTAAATGGCTATTTTCCTCAAGGCGAAAGCCGTGAACACCCAGTAAAATTCCCTGCTAAAGAGAAATTTTACCAAGACTTACAAGACTATATTACATCAACCCAGACCCCTCAATCACAGCTATTGATCATGGGTGATATGAATATTAGTCCAACTGATCTGGATATTGGTATTGGCGAAGCGAACCGTAAACGCTGGCTAAAAACAGGTAAATGCTCATTTTTACCCGAAGAGCGCGCATGGATGGAACGACTGCTAAATTGGGGGCTTGTCGATACTTATCGCGCAATGAACCCTGACGTGGATGATTGTTACTCGTGGTTTGACTACCGTTCAAAAGGTTTTGATGATAACAGAGGCTTACGTATAGATTTACTCTTAGCGTCTACGGCTCTTTCTACACGTTGTGTGGCAACAGGGATTGACTACGAAATACGGGGAATGGAAAAACCTTCAGATCATGCCCCCGTTTGGGCCGAGTTTGATTTAACCAAAGGCTAACTGCTCTTTTTTGTTCGATAGGGAAGATTTTCCCTATCGACCTCTCCGATAACCATCAAATGGCTCACACTCACTAGTAGACTACTCTTGCTCACTTTTTTTCGGTTTTTTCGCCGATTTTACGGGCTTTTTAGTCGTTTTATTCTTTGTGACAGGCGGTAACTCTCGAAATGCTCGTAAGTTAGTAAACTGACGGGCGTGATGAATAAGCTGCGTTAATGTCGCACTAAGCGGATTCATAAAATCAATATAACGCGTTTGTTTTTCACTGATTTGCGTCAAAATAGATTCCCAATGCGCCGTCATATCTGGCAATGTGGCCATATCAGGCAATACATGAATTAACGCTCTACCCGCTGGGGTTGAGTGAATATAGCGACCTTTTTTATATAAAAACTGACGCTTAAATAGCAGATCAATAATACCTGCTCGCGTCGCTTCAGTACCTAACCCATCAGTTTCACGCAATACCTTTTTTAAGGCTTTATCTTGAACAAAACGCGCAATCCCCGTCATCGCGGATAATAGTGTCGCATCCGTAAAAGGCCTTGGGGGTTGCGTTTGTTTTTCAAGCACTTCGCCTTTTTCACACAGTAACTCATCCCCCTTAGCAACAACCGGTAATGGGCTACCGTCATTTTCAGCATCGCGCTCTTTACTGCCTAATACGACTCGCCAACCCGCTTCCGCTAAAAAACGCGCTTTCGCAATAAACTTGCCCTTTTCAATGTCAAGCTCAATCGTACATTTACGGTAAACGGCATCTGACATAAATTGAATGATATATTGACGGGCGATCAGTTGATAAATATTGGCTTCATGCTCCGTTAGTTTTACTGATACGGCTTTTGCGGTTGGAATAATAGCATGGTGAGCATCCACTTTTTTATCGTCCCAGCAGCGATTTTTTTTATCTAATTCAGGTAATTCAAACTGGGTTAATTCAGGTTGATGTACTGAAATCGCATTCAACACAGAATGACGTCCAGCAAAATGCTCATCCGGTAAATAACGGCTATCTGAACGTGGATACGTGATCAATTTATGAGTTTCGTATAAACGCTGGCAGATATCTAAAACTTCTTGAGCGCTTAGCCCAAACTTTTTAGCAGCTTCAATTTGTAGTGCAGAAAGGGAGAATGGTAATGGCGCAATTTCAGATTCGCGTTTGTCCTGATACTGCGTAACAAAAGCAGGCTTCCCTGTAATACGCGACACCACATGTTCAGCAAGAGGACGATGAAATAAACGCCCTTCTTCATCTTGATAATCAATACAAGATTCACTTGGTTGCCAAGTAGCCACAAAACGTTCATTTTCTGGCGTCACAATATGGGCGCGTACCTCAAAATAATCTTTAGGTACAAAGTTTTCAATATCTTCATCACGGCGAACAACAAGGCCTAATACAGGGGTCTGTACTCTCCCTACTGATAATACGCCTTGATACCCGCCACGTTGCCCCAACAATGTGTAGGCACGCGTCATGTTAATACCGTATAGCCAATCCGCTCTTGCTCTTGCTAATGCCGAAACGCATAAAGGAATAAACTCTCGGTTTTCACGTAACCGTTCGATGGCTCTTTCAACGGCTTGAGGGTTAAGGTCATTGATTAAACAACGTTTGACTTGCTTTCTTTTCTCATCAGAAAGCTTCAAAAAATCTAATACCTCATCCACCAGCAATTGCCCTTCTCTATCAGGGTCTCCGGCATGAACGACTTCCGTTGCCTGTTTGAGAAGGGAATCAATCGTTTTAAGCTGCTTTGTCACTGCGGAACGTGGTTTTAACAACCACTTTTCAGGAATGATCGGCAGATCTTGCAGATTCCAGCGAGCATACCGAGGCTCATACGCATCTGGCTCAGCTTGTTCCAATAAGTGGCCTATACACCATGTCACTATTTGGTCATCACCGCACTGGATAAAACCATCCCCTCTCTTATGAGGTTTTGGCAACACATCCGCTATTGCCCTAGCGAGGCTGGGCTTTTCCGCAATAAACAAACGCATGAATTAATCTATCACTTCAATTAAAGGTACATTTTCCCGATGGGGTAATAATTTGCCGATAGACTGTAACAAAACACCTTGCTGCTGTGCAATGTCTTTAATTTTAGCGACCTCAGAAGGTTCTACTGCTATCAGTAAACCACCCGATGTTTGTGGATCGCATAATAATTTGCGTTGAGCCTCTGTCATCGGCCCAATAAGATGCCCATAACTTTCAAAGTTGCGTTGGGTTCCCCCAGGTACACAACCGGCATCGATATAATGTTCAACATTTGCAAGTTTCGGTACTCGGCTAAAGGATATTTCTGCTCGTACCTTTGAGCCTTGACAAATTTCACTCAAATGCCCAAGTAGACCAAAACCCGTCACATCAGTCATTGCAGTCACGCCCGGTAACGGTGCAACAACAGCTCCCAGTTTATTCAACTGACACATTGTTTGTGCCGCAAGATTTTGGTGCTCTTCGGCTAATAACCCTTTTTTCTCTGCGGTCGTTAATACGCCAATGCCCAGCGGCTTAGTCAGAAAAAGTTCACAACCTGCTGTTGCTGCACTATTTTTCTTCACATGCTCTGTATTTACCACCCCAGTTACCGCTAAACCAAAAATCGGTTCTGGTGCGTCAATAGAGTGACCACCTGCAAGCGTAATCCCTGCATCGGCACAAGCCGCTCTCCCTCCTTCAATGACTTCTCTTGCCACTTCGGGAGATAGTTTCGCAATAGGCCACCCTAAAATAGCAATTGCCATAATGGGTTTACCGCCCATAGCAAACACATCACTAATCGCATTAGTCGCCGCGATACGACCAAATTCATATGGTGAATCAACAATGGGCATAAAAAAATCTGTCGTACTGATAATCCCTATGCCATTGCCTAAATCATAAACAGCCGCATCATCTTTTGTTTCGTTACCTACAAGCAGATGAGGATCATGAAATTTGGCCTGCTCTGTATGAAGGATTTGTTCCAAAACTTTTGGGGCAATTTTGCAACCACAACCTGCACCATGGCTATACTGTGTTAATCTAATTTTTTCCATTACGCTCGGCCTTATCAATTAAAAGTAAGAAACAAATTCTTGCATATCAGGGATCTGTACTTTTGCAGGTGCTTTCAGTTCAGGCGTACCTAAATATAAAAAGCCCACAATGCGATCTGTCGGTGCACAACCTAATCCTTCACGCACAACCGCATCTTCCGTCCAAGAACCTGAACGCCAAATTCCCCCAAATCCTTGGGCAACCGCCGCCATTTGCATCGCTTGTACCGTACAACCAGCAGCAACAACTTGTTCCCACTCAGGTACTTTAGGGTGTGCTTGAGTCTTCGCGATAACTGTAATAATCAAAGGTGCTCTAAACGGGGCATTACGCGCTTTCTCTTCCACTTCCGGCCCTAAGTTGCCCTCTTTCGCTGCTTTTTCAAGTAATTGGCTAAAGCGATTTAACCCTTCGCCTTGCATCACAATAAAATGCCAAGGCCGTAAAGCACCATGATCAGGAGCACGCATACCTGCCGCTAAAATATTTTGCAATTCATCGCCTTGTGGTGCTGGGGTTGTTAGCCGTGAAGCTGAACGGCGGTTCAATAAAAGGGTTAAAGCATCCATATTCCTCTCCGATTCAGAGTAAACTGATATAATAGTCATTCAAACAAGCAATCATTATTGCGCTGATTAATGATTAAATACCCCAACCAGGGTTAGGTACTCAGCTTAAAAACTTATCATTCATCTTATTCGCTAACGAGTACCATGGTGTTATATTGATTAATTGATTGAATTATATCATTTGTGTATGTTGAAAAATATCATCACGACATTGTACAACGCTCCAAAGCGTATTGTTATGAATAAAAATATTATTCATTTGCAGACAACTGTTTTTATTTCGTTAAGATAACAAGTGCAAATTCGTGTGTCGGAGAAATTATGCGTCAAACATGGAAAATCATCGCCACTGTATTTAAATTCAGTTGGCGAATACTAAATTTTATTCGGGAATTGGTTTTCAACACTATTTTTCTTATATTGTGTTTTTTAGTTATTGGTTCGATAGCGCTATATCAATCCGATTCTAAACCTGACCAGAACTATTTTGGTGCACTTTATGTTGACTTACAGGGTATTGTCGTTGATCAGGTCTCAACCCCCGATCCTTTTGGCCGCATGAGTCGTGAGTTATTGGGAACCCCTAACAACCGCATGCAAGAAAACTCACTATTTGACATTGTCGATACCATTCGTAGTGCAGCAACCGATGATCGTATTACTGGCATGGTATTACGTTTAGATAACCTCGTTAGTGCAGATCAGCCTTCCCTAAACTTTATCGGGAAAGCGATTACTGAATTCAAAGAGTCTGGAAAACCTATCTATGCTGTTGGCGATAGTTTTAGTCAGTCTCAATATTATTTAGCCAGTTACGCTGATCATATTTTTCTATCCCCTCAAGGTATGGTGGGGATCCAAGGCTTTTCAACAAACACCCTTTACTACAAATCCTTGTTAGAAAAATTAAAAGTCAGTAGCCATATTTTCCGTGTGGGGACTTATAAATCTGCTGTTGAACCGCTAATGCGAGACAATATGTCACCAGAAGCACGCCAAGCGACTAAACAGTGGCTAGATGCGTTATGGAATAACTATCTTGATACACTAGCCAAAAACCGCCAAACCACTGCGAAAGGTATCTTCCCTGGGGCAGATGTGTTACTTAGTAAGTTACGTGCCTCCGGTGGTGATAACGCAAAATACGCATTAAATCAAAAATTAGTTGATAAGATTTATACGCGTGAGCAAGCAGAAAATGTACTTAAGAATCAATTTGGCTGGAATAAACAAGAGAAGCATTTCAATTACATCAGTATTTATGATTATTCAGGTAAGCTGACCAGCACAACTGGCTCTGAAACATCAGCCACAGCGGGTAATATTGCCGTTATCATCGTTCAGGGCGCTATCATGGATGGCCCTCAATCTCCGGGTATTGCAAGTGGTGATTTAATTAGCTCACAAATTCGCGAAGCCCGTTTGAACGAAAATATTAAAGCAATCATCTTACGCGTTAATAGCCCTGGAGGTAGCGTAACGGCTTCTGATCTTATCCGCAACGAACTCGCGTCTGCACGTGCTGCGGGTAAACCCGTCGTCGTTTCAATGGGCGGCATGGCTGCATCTGGCGGCTATTGGGTTTCAACCCCTGCGAACTATATTGTGGCAAGCCCGAATACGATTACGGGTTCGATAGGCATCTTTGGCGTAATCAATACCTTTGAAAATGCCTTAGATTCTGTCGGAGTGTATACTGACGGTGTATCAACCACCCCACTTGCCGATATCTCTGCAACCAAAGGAATTAGCCCTGAATTTTCCGATATGATGCAAATTACTATCGAAAATGGTTATAAAACCTTTATAGGTTTAGTCGCGAAGTCACGTAATAAAACGCCAGAAGAAATTGATAAAATCGCCCAAGGCCGTGTTTGGATTGGCAGTGACGCGAAAAAAATTGGCTTAGTCGACCAATTAGGGGATTTCGATGATGCCGTGACTAAAGCGGCTGAATTAGCCAAACTCAATGACGTCTCATTAGATTGGATGCAACCTGAGTTGTCATTTATGGATCAGTTAATTTTAGAACTCAGTAGCACTGCCCAAGCAGTGATGCCTGACGTTCTACAGGTCTTCTTACCAGAAGCTGTTGCTACCGACATTCGTCAACAGGCACAATTCTTCTTAAAAATGAACGATCCTCAAAATCGTTACGCATTCTGTTTAAATTGCGCCGAAATTAACTAACTTCCCTGATCCCCTTTAGCACACCTAAAGGGGATCCCTCTATTTATCTTGCCTCTCCTCTCGCAAATCCCACTTAAACAGTAGATAACAATAATTAAATGAGTCAAAATTGTTATATCTTCATATAAAACAAAGGATAGTAATAGCTGCTTATATTGTTATTCATGCTATTCGTCGAACATTAGGTAACTCAATGCAGAAGAAATCGATTTATGTTGTGTATACTGGCGGAACCATTGGTATGCGCCACTCCCCACAAGGTTATATTCCAGTTTCAGGGCACCTTCAGGCCCAATTAGCTAAAATGCCCGAATTCCATCGCCCTGAAATGCCTGAGTTTACCATCAAAGAACACCAGCCTTTAATCGACTCCTCTGATATTACGCCAGAAGATTGGCAAATCATTGCCGATGATATCAGTGAAAACTATGCGCTGTATGATGGCTTTGTTATCTTACATGGCACTGACACAATGGCTTATACGGCATCAGCATTATCATTTATGCTAGAGAACCTACGTAAGCCTGTAATTGTGACAGGGTCACAAATCCCCTTAGAGGCATTGCGTTCAGACGGCCAAACTAATCTACTTAATGCCTTATATCTCGCTGCGAATTACCCCATTAATGAGGTCGGTTTGTTCTTTAACAATAAACTGTATCGAGGAAACCGCACCGTAAAATCGCATGCCGATGGTTTCGATGCGTTCACTTCCCCCAACTGTCCACCATTAATGGAAGCAGGTATTCATATTCGTACTTTTAATACCTGCCCAGCCCCAATCGGTGTTGGCCCATTAATCTGCCACCGGATCACACCACAACCGATTGGTGTCGTTATGCTCTATCCCGGACTGTCTATTGAAATTGTACGTAACATACTCCAACAACCTGTAAAAGCTCTGATTTTACGCTCCTATGGTGTCGGAAATGCCCCACAACGCCCTGAATTACTGAAAATTCTCCATGATGCTACAAACCGAGGCATTATTGTGGTAAATCTGACACAGTGCATTTCAGGTCGAGTCAATATGGAAGGCTATGCGACAGGACATGCACTTGCCGAGGCAGGCGTTATCAGTGGATTTGATATGACATTTGAAGCTGCATTGAGTAAGTTACATTACTTACTTAGTCAAGAATATACACCGGCACATGTTCGGGAATTAATGCAACATAATCTTAGAGGTGAACTCAGCTATGCCGATGAATAAGCCAAATGAGGATTTAGTTAAATCCGCTTTACTGTTAGTTGATCTACAAAATGATTTTTGTACAGGTGGTGCCCTTGCTGTCGCCGATAGTGAAACGGTAATAAAAACAGCGAATAAGGCGATAGAGCTATGCCAACGACAAAATATTCCGATTATCGCTAGTCAAGACTGGCACCCCGCTAATCACCTGAGCTTTGCTGTTAATTCAGGAACACAAGTTGGTGACATTGGTACGCTTAATGGCATTCCCCAAGTGTGGTGGCCCGTTCATTGCGTTCAAGGGGAAGTTGGCGCTGAGTTTCATCCGGAACTCAACCGAGATGCCATTTGTGAAGTTTTTACGAAGGGTGAAAATCCGCAAGTAGACAGCTACAGTGCTTTTTTCGACAATGATAAAGTAAGCCAGACGCGATTACACGCTTGGTTACAAGAGCAACAAATTACCCAATTATTCATTATGGGGATAGCGACCGATTATTGTGTCAAATTCACGGTACTTGATGCGTTAAAGCTGGGATATAACGTTGATGTACTTACCGATGGTTGCCGAGGCGTAAATTTATCCGCAATGGATAGTGAACTCGCATTAGCCGAGATGTCACAAAAAGGGGCGACCCTACTCACCACCGATTCTCTGCAATAATTAACAACGACGTACCTTGCCCTTTTAAGGCAAGGTATTGGCTAGTCGCTAACACTATTGGTTGTTTGACATAGATTGAATAAAAAGCACACGCGAGTACCTCTCCCCCATATCCATGTTTTATCAACGCTGATTGCGCCATTTTCAACCACGGCGACAAGGCACACTGTTCATTTCGTTTTTCTGTATGCCTAGCGTGTTATTTCGCCTGTCGCCTGCCTCTAATTGCGATTATTCGTCTTTATTTTGTGGCTTCAAGGTTGCCAACATTTCCCCTTGAAACATCGATTTAAGTTCCTGCTTACTTTTCATCGTGATCTGCCCATCCGTACCAATGGTCATATGTTCAGGATCATGATTATGACGAGACTGCCATAACATCACCATCTGTAAGCTATGCTCTTTTTGCTCAGGGGTTAATGCGACACCATCAGGCCATTTTCCTAATTCAACGGCTGTCACCAAACGCTGATAAATTTCAGGGGTCATCACTGATAACAGTTGCTCTAATTGCTCTGGCTCTAAATTTACACTCACTTCACAACTCCTTCAAAGAGACCCAGTTAGTAGTTCATTTGACATATTATCTATTTCAACTTAGCTGAATCGATATTGCTTAATTTAGTTTTCAGCGTCAGCTAGCTTCAGCACCCTATCCACGGGTCTTTTCGCCAGTTTTCTCATCGATAAAACTTAATGATGCTGAATTAATGCAGTAACGTTGCCCCGTTGGTTGTGGACCATCAGGAAACACATGTCCTAAGTGGGCATTACAATTTTGACAACGCACTTCAATCCGATGCATTCCATGGGAGAAATCTTCGATATACTTAATCGCATCTTCAGTCATTGGTTGATAAAAACTCGGCCACCCGCACCCCGCATCAAATTTAGTGTCTGATAGAAAAAGTGGTGTACCACAACACAGGCATTCATACACCCCATCTTTACGATTATGCAATAACACGCCAGTGAACGGACGCTCGGTCCCTGCCTGCTGAGTGACATATTGCTGAATATCATTTAGCTCCGAGATATCAATCGGTTGCTTACTTTTATCTGTCATATCAAACCCAAATATTGAAATAACTGAGTGGTATTAAGCTAAGAATACCCCCATTCGGTGCAACAAAAAATTAACAACACGTTTTATAAAGATATTCTAAACTAATTAACATAGTGCTTTGTGTTTTGATTTGTGACGAGTTTCACATATATCACTGATAGCAGGTTTCATTATCCCGCACAATCCCGATAATACGTGCGGATGTATTTGCCTCTAAAGTGGCTGACAAGTAAGCAATTAGTGCGAGTTGTTTTGATTTTTTTCAATAATTGACACGATTCCGCTTGACGGCTGGCAAGGTTTTGGTAACTTTAACTACAACTTAATTCACGAATAAATAGCTGGTGGAAATACTATGACTATCAAAGTAGGTATTAATGGTTTTGGTCGTATTGGCCGTATCGTTTTCCGTGCTGCACAAGAGCGTTCTGATATCGAAATCGTTGCTATCAACGACCTGCTCGATGCAGACTATATGGCATACATGCTGAAATATGACTCTACTCACGGTCGTTTCAACGGTACTGTTGAAGTTAAAGATGGTCACCTAGTTGTAAATGGCAAAAAAATTCGCGTCACTGCAGAGAAAGATCCTGCAAACCTGAAGTGGAACGAAGTTGGTGTTGACGTTGTTGCAGAAGCAACAGGTATCTTCTTAACTGATGAAACTGCACGTAAACACATCCAAGCAGGCGCGAAAAAAGTTGTTCTGACTGGCCCTTCAAAAGACGACACGCCAATGTTCGTTATGGGTGTTAACCATAAGAGCTATGCAGGTCAAGAAATCGTTTCTAACGCTTCTTGTACAACTAACTGCTTGGCACCTCTGGCTAAAGTTATCAATGACAAATTCGGCATTATCGAAGGTCTGATGACGACTGTTCACGCAACAACAGCAACTCAAAAAACTGTTGATGGTCCTTCTCACAAAGACTGGCGTGGTGGTCGTGGTGCTTCTCAAAACATCATCCCATCTTCAACTGGTGCTGCTAAAGCGGTAGGTAAAGTTATTCCTGAGTTGAATGGCAAACTGACTGGTATGTCTTTCCGTGTTCCTACTCCAAACGTTTCAGTTGTTGACTTAACTGTACGTATGGAAAAACCAGCCACTTACGCTCAAATCTGTGACGCTATCAAAGAAGCGGCTGCGGGCGAGCTGAAAGGTGTTCTGGGTTACACTGAAGATGACGTTGTATCAACTGACTTCAACGGTGAAAAACTGACTTCAGTATTCGATGCTAAAGCAGGTATCGCACTGAACGACAACTTTGTAAAACTGGTTTCTTGGTATGACAACGAAACAGGTTATTCAAACAAAGTTCTAGACCTGATCGCTCACATCTCTAAATAAGAGTTATTAGCGTTTTATGGTTAATTTGAGCCGCCTTTAGGCGGCTCTTTTGCTTTTATTCGCTCCTAAATTGTCAGGAGCCCCTCACTTACCTCTTAGAGTGAATGACGGTTTTCCTAAGTTCTGCTAACCTATTTGTATTCACTGTTTCTCTATTCACAGGCAAATAATTATGCACGATAAACTCTTTGCTTTACCGGTGATTAAGCAACTTTCAGCCTACATTAGCCAACGCCAATTGGGTGAATTACCCTTAATTATTGTTTCGCATCCTAAAGTGCGTGGTGCCGTTAGTATTCAAGGTGCACAATTAATCGATTGGCAACCTTGTGGTCAAAAACCGTGCATCTGGCTAAGCAGTGAAAGTGCTTTCAAAGCAGGTACAGCCATTCGTGGGGGTATCCCTATTTGCTGGCCTTGGTTTGGCCCCGCAGGTAGCCCAAGTCATGGTTTCGCCCGCATTTTACCGTGGCAATTTACTGCACATAATGAACATGAAGATGGCGTGATCCTCACCTTCACTCTGACAGATAACGAATATACACGCAAACTATGGCCACATGAGTTTACATTGATATTGCGAATGAAACTCGGTGAGACCTGTGAGTTAGAATTAGAAAGCTATGGTGATTTTGAAACCACAGCCGCAATGCACACTTACCTCAATATTGGTGATATCCAAAAAACCACGGTATACGGTTTAGGTGGCCACTACTTTGATAAAGTCAGTGACCGTGAAGTTTATGAAGATAAGCCGCTAAAAATTAATAGCCATACCGACAGAATTTACTCTGAGCCAGAGGAATATAGTTTGATCCGTGATGATAGCTGGTCACGAACCATTGAAATACACCATTACCATAACTCTGACGTTGTATGTTGGAACCCATGGGCTGAATTGTCATGTAGCATGCAAGATATGCCAAACAATGGCTACAAACAGATGGTTTGTGTTGAAACGGCGCGCATTAATCAACCGATGAAAAGTGAAAATCAGCACCCCGCTCGCCTTTCTCTCGTTATGATGACACGCGATAATAAGCCACAAGACTGATAGTGACCTCCGCGATGAGGCGGGCTCTTTTCTCGCCTCATCATGCTGTTACGTCACTAAGGATGCGCAAGCAGCACTTCTTCATATACCTTTTCTCTCCAACGAAATAGTACGTGATATAAAAACCGTCTACACATTGTAAAGCATCAATAATTAAATTTAAGATAAGTATTGATTTCTATCCCACTAAAAAATGAACTCAATGAATAAGTACACCTTGTTATTATTATTGTCTGCCCCTATTGCCGTCTCTGCCAACTACTGTGACGACTTATATAAAAAATATAGTAATAGTTGGATGAGAGATATGCCAAAACAGGTATGCGAAGATGCGGTTAATGGTGATGCCGAAGCACAATTTAGCGTCGCGTCATGGAACACACGGTATCTAAGGCAACCTGAAGAAACTTATCGCTGGATAAAGATGTCAGCAGAACAAGGTTGTGCTAAATCACAGTATGTTTTAGGACTGCACTATTATGACGGAAAAGTTGTTGATACAGATTGGCTTAAAGCGTTTGCTTGGATTAAAAAAGCGGCTGATAATGGGATTCCCGATGCTCAGGCTATGCTTGGTTTCATGTATCAACATGGTCATGCAATTGGCCAAAATTATACAATAGCTCTAGAGCTGTACCATAAAGCGGCTGCACAACATAATGAAGATGCCTATCTCTATTTAGGCCGAATGTACGAAAATGGCATGGGGGTTACCAAAGATTATGCAAAAGCTTATGAGTATTTTGCAAAAGCCAAGATCGCTCACGTCTTATCCTACCTCCCCGATTATCCTTGCGATATTTATAAAGATCCTGACTAAAATAGCCATCTACCACCAGCAAGTTCGCCATAATCAACCATGTCATCGTGCCCTGTTCAAATACCAATAAAAAATCCCAAAAGCACAAAGCGCATTTTGGGATTTTTTGTCAAGTCATGGCTAGCAATTAGAAGGTATAAGTTACCCCACTCCAAACAATTGCAGAAACTGATTTATTAACCATTGGACTATCTTTCACTTCATTTGGCAGACGGTCAATACGCCCCATTGCAAAGGCACTCCAATTATCATTGAACTTATAGTTACCTGATAATTCAACATATGGAGTCCAGCTATCACCCGGACGATAGCGAGCTAAACCACTATTACGCGACTCTTTTGAAGAGACACCATACTCATAGCGGTTTTGATTTTTGCTATCCCACTTGATACCTACACCTGGAACTAACGACCAATTGTCGCCATAGAAACCATAAAGGTAAGCAACTTCTGCACGCAAACCATTACTGATCCCTAACATATCCCCCGACGCAACGGTACGGATTGTTCCCCAATCGGCTTTGTGTTTGTACGTCAAGCCCCCCATTACCGTATCGCGGCGACGATCAAGCTCACGCATATCACGGTCGTCGTTATCTTTCGGTTTGAAGAATTGAGGGTAATAATAAGCATCAAGCGAAAGTTGATCCTCTTGGTCATTCCACAAGTAGTAACCTACTGCTAACGTACGAAAATAGAAGTTTTCACCTTCATAGTTAACAATCGGTACTGGCGTAACATAGTCTTTCGATTTTATACCTTTATAAGGTGTTGATTGCGCCAAAACCGAACCCCCTACAGACCAAGTTCCAGCCATAGTTGCGGAGGATAATAAACCTAATGCGACAGCAAGTGATGTTAATTTGATTGTTTTACGCATATTAACCTGAAATATTAGAAGATTGAACAATAGTGCGCATCATACCTTGATGTGCTCTTTAGCCAAAACACTCCCACGACTGATCACATTTTTAGTTAAATTTATAACCATGTCTAATACTGTTTACACAATCATTCTAATTTTCATATACGACTGGTACTCTTTTCGCCAACGCGCACATCAATTCATAACCAATAGTGCCTGCCGCCTGAGCAACGTCGTCTATCGGTAAGTTTTTACCCCATAGCTCAACGCGATCACCAATCTTAGCAGTTGGGCATTCGCTAACATCTATTGTTAGCATATCCATTGAAACAGTTCCTAATAGAGGACAACGCGTTCCATTTAACCAAATGGGGGTGCCTGTTGGCGCATGACGTGGATAGCCATCCGCATAACCACAGGCGACCGTGGCTATCTTCATTGGGTAAGGTGCTGTAAATTTACTGCCATAACCAATAGATTCCCCAGCTGCAATCTCATGTGTTGCAATAATTTGTGATTGCAATGTCATTGTCGCACGTAAATCTTTATCCGCAATGTCTTGCCAACGACCACTTGGCGATGCGCCATATAAGATCACACCAGAGCGAACCCAATCATAATGGGTCTTTGGGTGCCATAACGTCGCCCCTGAATTGGCAATACAGACAGGAAACTGACCATCGATAAACTGTTTAATTATCGCATGAGGTTTATCTGTGCCTGTCGATAAATCCGAATTCGCAAAATGTGTCATTAAGATGACCGTCTCTACATTTTCCATTGCAGACAATCTATGCACCACTTGAGCATATTCCGGCGGCTCAAAACCTAAGCGATTCATTCCGCTATTTAGTTTGACATACACGGAGATGGGATTTTGAAAGTGCCTATTTTCAATCGCATCCAATTGCCAATAACTGTGCACCGCCGTAGTCAATTGGTATTGATCTATGACTTTTAAATCATCAGGCTGGAAAAAGCCCTCCAATAACAAAATAGGCCCCTTCCAACCTTGTTCACGCAATAAAATGGCTTCATTTAGATCTAAAATCGCGAAGCCATCCGATGCCGCCAGTGCTTTCCACACATGTTTAATACTGTGACCATAAGCGTCTGCCTTCATGACAGACCATATTTTTGCATGCCCAACGTGCTGACGAACTACGGACAAATTATGAGTAAAATTTTGCAGATGAATTACCGCACTGATTGGGCGAGGCATATCTCTTCCTTCTTTTTATACTATCCGAATATTTTTCAGCCAATTGCTCAACGCGCAGGCGATAAATCACCACTATGGGTTAATTTTGTATTAAAGCCATCAATATATCTAAATACCGATAAATCGTCGGATGCAATGTCAGGCTTATTCCCTGAAATCAGATCAGCTAATAACTTACCTGAACCACATGCCATCGTCCAACCTAGCGTTCCATGTCCCGTATTTAAATATAAATTGCTATAAGCCGTTGGGCCGACTATCGGCGTTCCATCTGGCGTCATAGGTCTAAGCCCCGTCCAAAACGTCGCTTGAGAAATATCACCGCCACCTTGATAGAGATCTTGTACTACCATCTTCAATGTTTCGCAGCGTTTTTTCAGCACATCCAAATTAAAGCCAACCACTTCTGCCATGCCCCCAACACGAATGCGGTCATCAAAGCGCGTTACTGCGATCTTATAAGTTTCATCCAAAACTGTTGATGTCGGTGCGCGCTCAGCATTAATAATTGGCATTGTTAATGAATACCCTTTTAATGGATAAACGGGTATTTTCACTAAATTATGCAGTAATGATGTGGAATATGAGCCCATCGCAACTACATAGCGATCCGCTTGTAATATTTCACCATCACAACGAATACCACTCACTTTATTGCCATCCGTCAGGATCTGTTCAACATGACGACCAAACTGGAATTTAACCCCCGCATCTTGGGCCATTTTCGCCAGTTTCTTAGTAAATTGTTGGCAATCACCCGTTTCGTCATTAGGTAAACGTAATCCCCCCGTCAATTTATCCTTCACATATTCAAGTGCAGGCTCCGCTTTCGCTAACTCATTGGCGGTCAACAGCTCGTATGGTACGCCTTCTTTCTGTAAGACAGCGATATCATTGGCGGCATTATCAAACTGCTTTTCGGTCCTAAACAGTTGCAATGTTCCACCTTGACGGCCTTCATAACTAATCCCTGTATCTGCACGTAATTGGCGAATACAATCACGGCTATACTCCGCTATCCGCACCATACGGCTCTTATTCATCGCATAATGTTGAATATCGCAATTTTTAAGCATTTGCCACATCCAACGTAATTGGAATAATGTGCCGTCAGGCCTGATGGCTAATGGAGCGTGCTTTTCGAACATCCATTTAACCGCTTTTAATGGGATCCCTGGGGCACCCCATGGAGTCGCATAGCCCGGGGAAATTTGTCCAGCATTACCCGCACTCGTCTCTTCAGCAACATCCATTTGCCTATCTAATACGGTCACTTCATGCCCTTCTTGTGCTAAATACCAAGCTGTAGTAACACCGATGACCCCCGCACCTAAGACCAAAACTTTCATCACTCCCCCTGCTGCTTAGCACGAATATTTTCATTAGAATAATATTCTAGTATTCATTTTCCAATATGGTTAATTAACACTTTTAACAATTCAGACAATTAATTCAAAAACAGTTACAATTACTTTACACCTCAGATTTAAATGCTAGTACCCATTTCTAATTGAATAGTTAAAAATAGAATAAAAACAGACAATTAATAGAAAATTAATTTCGATTGAATTATTTTTTCATACGTTAATTTAGAGTTTTATACTATCTTGTTGGTATATTATTTTGATGACCTATTTTTTAATATATGTTATTTCCATGCAATAACATAGGAAATAAATGCACAAATTTACCTTAAAATGAATTATAATCTTGTTGATTTTTTTATTTCAGAATTGTAGATAATTTAGTGATTTCAAGCACAAAAACAATTACCCATTTTTATCGCAAAAATGGTTTTTGCTCTTTTCTCGTATTGGATGAATCAGATTTACAAAGTATAAGCCTTCTGGGTCTCAGTCTGCTGAAAACGCCTCTTTCTCTATCTTATTGAATCCACAATGTATAAAACAATATAGAAACGAACGTTAATAAACGTTAATTATTACTATAAATCAAAATGTTACCACGTGAAATTAGCTGCTAAAGTCAGCAGTCAATTAATAAAATCTGACGGAGGGAGCATGATAAAAAAACGACCATTTCTTATTTTAATCGTAATGTCCTGTTTAATGACCAATCGCAGTGTAGCAGATTCAGATTGCATATCATTTAAACATTTTAAAGTGGAGCACGAGGGAAAAATTTGTTTTAGCATTCGCCCTCTGCTCACTTGCCATACTGAATGTGAGGCTGTCGAAACAATCCATAGCAAAGTACTATTTCAATGTTATTATCCTGATATAAAGCCACAATCACCCGAAATGATCACTCAAGCAGAAAATATTGCTCTCAATATTGAATACCCCATATCATGTGTGCCCAAAAAAGCGTCAGGCAATATTCAGTAGCTGACCAAGTCACTTGCAATTTCTGGTTTTCTGACAGCCAAAAGGCCAGTTGGTTAATAGCACAAACTGGCTTCAGACATCATACAGTAACGTGAGTTAAAATTAGGATGCGCGGAATGGTTAGCGCGCATTTGCGAGGTCGTTAGGCATATTCCCTTGCATACTATGCCAAATCGTACCACTTTCTTTACCGTAATTTCTAACGGATTCCATAATACGATCGTACGCTTGTTCGCGGCATAAGTTTGACAATTGTTGATAGAAATTGAGCGCAAGGCGTCGTGCTTCCGGGTTAGAGAAATAGTAACGACCAACACGGGTATAAAGCCCTTTTAAGCCATTAATAATCAAGCCATAAATAGGGTTACCCGACGCGAAAGCCAACCCGCGGAATATATTGTAATCTAAGGCACTAAACGCATCTGCGTTATCTTCGACCTTCTCACGCTCAGACAAAACTTCCAATGATTTTTCAGGGTTTTGACGAAAAGCAGTACGGATAAAAATAGCAGCGATATTGGTTCTCACCGCTAGCAAATTATCAATCAGTTGTGGCACACGGTCATGATCTAACCTTGCTAAGGTTTCAAGAATATTCAGGCCTGAAGTCTCCCAATAATTGTTCACTTTGGTTGGTTTGCCATGTTGTATCGTCAACCAACCATCACGCGCTAAACGCTGTAATACTTCACGAAGCGTCGTACGTGTTACACCAATTAACTCCGAGAGTTCCCGTTCAGCAGGTAAAATCGACCCTGGTGGAAAGCGATTGTTCCAGATGCTCTCAATAATATACTCTTCCGCAAACCCTGCAGGACTTTGAGCTTTTATGACCATATTTTTATTATTCCAAACATTTTCAGACGGATTATTATAGAAATCATACCAGATTGTCGTAAATTGAGATAGTTAGACCCCACATAAACAACAAAACCAATCATAAACTCCCATATAATGAATATATTATCTATTACTGATCAGACTTAATTTATGTAAAAGATAAGAGTAGTATGTGAATTTACTGTACAATACATCAAGTAAGAGGAAAACAATTCATAATGGATTTTAGTGTAAAAAGAGCTTTTTTAAAAAATTTTCTAGGGAATTCTCCAGATTGGTATAAGCTCGCAATAATAATATTTCTAATTATCAATCCACTGGTATTTTATTTTGTCAGCCCGTTCATCGCCGGGTGGTTACTTGTAGTAGAATTTATCTTTACCCTCGCCATGGCACTCAAATGCTATCCGCTGCAACCCGGTGGGCTTTTAGCCATTGAAGCCGTCATCATTGGCATGACAACCCCAAAACAGATCTCTCATGAGATCAGTAACAATTTGGAAGTCATACTGCTGCTGATCTTTATGGTCGCCGGTATCTATTTTATGAAACAACTGTTGTTGTTCGTCTTCACCAAACTGTTACTGAATGTTCGTTCTAAACGTACGTTGTCATTAGCTTTCTGCTTAGCAAGTGCCTTCTTATCTGCTTTTTTAGATGCACTCACTGTTATCGCCGTTGTGATTAGCGTCTCCATCGGTTTCTATTCTATCTATCATCAATACGCTTCTAGCCAACACAGCAATACTGATCTACAAAATGACAGTTATATCGATACGGCTGAGAAGAAACAAACACTTGAGCAATTTAGAGCTTTCTTGCGCAGCCTCATGATGCATGCCGGTATCGGTACAGCATTAGGGGGAGTCATGACGATGGTTGGTGAACCCCAAAATCTGATTATTGCTAAGCATGTCGATTGGGATTTCGTGACTTTCTTTATACGTATGGCCCCCATTACATTACCTGTTTTTGCGTGCGGTTTAATTGTGTGTTTTTTGGTCGAAAAATTTAAATTATTTGGATATGGGGCGGAATTACCTGCAACCGTTCGCCAAGTCCTGACTGATCATGACCAAAAAAATAGCACTAAACGTACCCAAAAAGAGAAAGCACAACTTATTGTGCAAGGCTTGATTGGTATTTGGTTAATCGTCGCCCTTGCCTTCCACCTCGCTGAGGTCGGGCTTATCGGTTTATCCGTCATCGTATTAACCACCGCCTTCTGTGGCATTACAGAAGAGCATGCCTTAGGTAAGGCGTTTGAGGAAGCATTGCCCTTTACCGCACTACTGACCGTCTTTTTCTCCGTCGTAGCGGTGATCATCGACCAGCAGCTATTTACACCATTTATTCAATTTGTATTGCAATCGTCTGAATCATCACAGCTCTCCTTGTTCTATCTATTCAACGGTCTTCTTTCCGCTGTTTCAGATAACGTCTTCGTCGGTACTGTCTATATTACCGAGGCATTAAAGGCATCAAGTGAAGGGCTAATTTCACACCATCAGTACGAGTTACTCGCCGTTGCCATCAATACGGGAACCAACCTTCCGTCGGTTGCCACGCCAAATGGGCAAGCGGCTTTCCTATTCCTGCTGACGTCTGCATTATCGCCATTAATTCGCCTCTCCTATGGCCGCATGGTATGGATGGCTTTACCTTATACCGTCGTCATGACTGTGGTTGGGTTAATCGGTGTTGAGTTTTGGTTAATACCTGTCACACACTGGTTAGAAAGCTTAGGTTGGATTAGCCTACCTTAAGTTTAATCACCACCAACTCACCTATATTCAAAGCTACTCACATCGTCAGATGGAGTAGCTTTTGTTTACTCTATCCCCCTAATTCGGCATTACTCCTTATTTGAAATTACAAATAAAATGGTTTAGTTTGTAATGTTAGGTAAAGGCTTATTTAAAATCGCATAATTATTCTCTGGCACCTTTTTTTGTCTTACCAATAGGGGCAAAATGTGCGTACCATTAATTTAGGGAAGTAAAGTATGTTCAGATTCTTTAACTACTGCTCACAAGGACGAGGCGCTTGGCTGTTAATGGCCTTTATTGCGTTTATGCTTGAATGTGCAGCGCTCTATTTTCAGCACATTATGAAATTGCAGCCTTGTGTCATGTGCATCTATGAACGTGTTGCACTGTTTGGCATTATGATTGCAGGGTTAATTGGCGCAATAGCGCCACGCAAAATCGCTTTACGTTGGGTTGCCATCATTATTTGGGGCTACGCTGCATGGCGCGGTTTAGATCTTGCTTGGGAGCATACCATGCTGCAACTCAACCCTTCACCATTTGCATCATGTGATTTCTTCGTCAATTTCCCCGAGTGGTTACCATTAGATAAATGGGCGCCTGCTGTCTTTGAAGCAACGGGTGACTGTACGGTTAGGCAATGGGATTTCTTAGGGTTAGATATGCCACAATGGCTAATTGGTATTTATGCAGCTTATCTTTTAGTGGCTATCATTGTCGCTATCAGCCAATTTTTTCCATCACACAAAAAAGCATAGCGTAAATAGTACAATTCGCGTCCTATAAAGCGCATTGGCAGGCGCTAATGCGATGGCTCCCGATGAATGCCATTGGGAGCCACTTCTTATCATGGCATCTAGATTAAAAAATAAAAACTCATTCTGTTTTATCCACTCATGCGCTGCATTCATCCCCCTAGCTAAAAATAGCCGACCTACTGCCAACGATTTTTAAATAAATAACAGCCGAAATTACCCGCATTATTTAGATAATTGCGTGCGCTTTATCATTTAAATGAAAAGCAAGGGAGCGAAACGTGGAAATAAACTCAACAAATGGGTTAACTACAAAACGGATATAAAAAAGCCCAACATGATGCGTGATGGACTTTTTATCTGAGGGAATTTAACTAAATACAACTGCCTGTAAGTATGACATCAGCAGCACAACGTTTACCATTAGCAAATTGACAAACGGCGGTTTGGGCACCATTCAATTCTAGGTTTAATGAAGGTAATCCACCCGCAGAAACACACGCTTCTTGCGCTTGAGGCCCTAAATTAACCACCTGTTGCGCATATTGGGAAGCTGAGCGATCGACATGATGTGCCGTATTTATGGTTTCTGAACTCCCACAACCTGCTAAAACAAACAGACTACCAACGAATAGGCTATTCCAAAAAGTAAACTTAAGCAGACTGCTTTTTTTTCGATTCATCCTAATCCCCATCCATAACTGTTTCTGTTCCCTGAATCAGTGAACACTGCTTTTAGAAAACAGATTGATGACCAAAACACCGACTATGATTAATAGCATACCAATAATTGCAGGTAAATCGAGTTTCTGTTGATAAATAAATATTGCAGCGACCGAAACGAGTACAATGCCTAAACCGGACCAAATTGCATAAGCTATCCCTAAAGGGATCAATTTAACCACTTGGGATAATCCCCAAAAAGAGACCGCATACCCAATGACGACAATCAACGATGGCCAAAAACGACTAAAACCATCTGATGCCTTTAATGTCGTTGTAGCAATCACTTCTGCGACTATAGACATCAATAAAAAACCTAGCCCCTTCATCAAGTCACCTTTTTATTATCTAACTTTATCAAAATGATAAGAAATTTAGCATAGTTATCAATTGCTGTAATGACCAAATATAAAAAAATACCCTGCAATAGAATCATTACTATTACAGGGGGATTAAACATGTTAAGTAGTTTATTTAGTGTGCCATTGGCGCTGTTTTAACTTGTTCGCGAAATGACGCGCTATAGCGTCTAAATATAAAAGTACACCAAATTAATGAGATCAAGCCAAATATCGCCCCCACATAACCGATACTTGCCATCCCCATATGCACAATCACTTGGTTACCGAGCAAAGCACCACCACCGATACCAATATTGAAGATCCCCGAATAGATTGCCATTGCAAGGTCAGTGGCATCCGGTGCAAGATCAATCACCTTCACCTGCATACCCAAGCCCACGCACATGATGGCGATCCCCCAGAATATGCTTAAGATAACCAGCCAGCTTACATGACCACTGATTGGCATTAACAATAATAAACATATCGTCAAAACAGCAATCGCCACAGGTAGAAATGATAGTGTATATTTACCACTATAACGGCTAAAGATCATGCTCCCCGCAATCCCCGCCACACCAAAAATCAGCAATAATAGGGTTGCAAAATTTTGGCTCTGTAGCGCGATATCGCGAACAAAAGGTTCGATATAGCTGTAGGCGGCAAAATGCGCTGTGACGACCACGACCGTCAGAACAAACAATCCGACTAACGCTTGGCGTTTAAAAAGTACTGGCAAGCTTTTTAATGAACCTGAATGCTCACTCGGCAATTTAGGTAAAAAGCGAATCAATGCAATCATGGTTAATAATGCGATAGCACCAATACATAAGAAAGTGACACGCCACCCTAATAACTGACCAATAACACGCCCTATTGGTAAACCTAACACCGTTGCTAACGCAGTACCTGTCGCTAATAAACCTAACGCTTGAGCCTTTTTACCCGCAGGTGCAACGCGGATAGCTAACGAGGCGGTGATCGACCAAAATATCGCATGCGACAATGCAACCCCTACTCTCGCCACAATCAAAACTTCAAAATTCCATGCAAAACCAGAAAGGATATGGCTTAAAACAAAGACAATAAATAGTAATGCTAATAACTTACGCCGTTCAATTTTGCTCGTAAGTAGCATCAGCGGCAATGACATAATCGCCACTACCCACGCATAAATGGTGATCATCAATCCGGTATGGGCTACTGTCATGTTAAAACTCGCCGCAATATCACTCAGTAATGCAACGGGAACGAATTCGGTGGTATTGAAAACAAATGCGGCGACCGCTAGTGCCACAACTCGGATCCAAGCTGTTTTTCTAGAAACCTGTGTCATTGTCATTGCTTGCGCCTTTGTTGATATCAGCAAAAACCCATCCCCCAATCAAAAGCTGATCGGTATAGAAGCCACGTTATTGGATTTAAGCTGAGGTTTGATATTGCTTCGTTTCAAGGATTGAAAAGCAATCTAATTTATGTGAATGGTATCACATTTTTCTCAGATATTTAAAGTGAGTCAATGCGAGAACATCAATAAAAAGTTGCTCTATTTCTGATAGCTCGCGCCTCATCAATGATTTCATGAGCCGTTAACCCAATAGGGCCTATACCTTTTTCTATTAGTAAGTCTGCCGCTTTACCATGCAACCAAACGCCGGCTCTCACCGCTTCTTCAATGGGTAATGATTGCGCCAATAAACTGCCGATAATCCCTGATAACACATCCCCACTCCCCGCTGTAGCTAACCCACTATTACCCGTTTCATTGCGCCAAGTTTGGCCATTGGGGGCAGAAATTATTGTATGGTGACCTTTTAACACTACCCAGCAACCAAACCGCTGGCTGAGATGTTGCGCGGCACTCAACCTATCCGCTTGTATCGCCGTGACTGTTGTTTGTAACAACCTTGCGGCTTCTTTAGGGTGCGGCGTGAGTACTGTTTGTGATGATAAGATTTGAGATAGGGGCATCTGAGCAAGTAGATTCAGGCCATCAGCATCAATTAACACGCTTTGCTGCTGTTCAACAAATGATAATGCTCTATTTATCAATAATTGCGCATCTGAAGATACACCTAAACCACAACCAATAACCCATGCTGTTGGTGTTTCACCATTTATTACTTCATTGGCTTGGCGCAACATTAATTCGGGGGCATGCTCTATAAGTTGCAATGTGAGTGGCGATTGATTAAACCCAATAATCACTTTGCCACAGCCACTTTTGAGCGCGGCAACGCCAGCAAGTACGCAAGAGCCGGTCATTCCTGCACTACCACCAATAATATTTAGCGTTCCAAACGTGCCTTTGTGACTCTGCTCTGGTCGAGGCTTAACAAATAAAGGGAATTGCTCTGCTAGCCACTGTTTTTCTATTAAAGTTAACATCACTAATCCTTTTGATATTGCATTGCGACCTTTTAATTCCTATCTGAATTCTTCATCTTAATTCATCATGTTATGGCGCAATCTATAACCTTTCTATGATACAATATTAGCAAACTCACGAATTTTTAAAGGATACTTTATTAATGAAAGCACATTTTCCAACTCAACCTGATGTGAATGAATTAGCAGCAGAAGTGACCTGTATAAAAAACCTGCTTGCACATATGCTCAAAGCAATTGGTCAAGCTGATGCAGGTAAAATTCTGATTAAAATGGAGCGTGAAATTGCATCGATGGAAGATGAAAAACAAGCTGAGACTTATCGTAATACGCTTGAACAGATCAAAGCAGGTTTTCGCCAATAGATTATTTTAACGATAAGTGCTATTTAAGGGGCTTTGTTGTTCAATTACACTTAAAACTGCACAAATAACTAAATATCCTTTATCGAAATAATTTATCTTTGCTCTCGAATTAAACCATTCTTTATTCATTTAGCTCCCCCTTCAAATCTCTATGAAGGGGGCTTTTTTTATTCTAGATTAATCTTTGACTTTTCCGTTATAAATATCTTGGCAATGTTGGATATATTTTTCCAACGTTATTTCGCCAGATGGGTCACGGTGCGCTTTTTGTTCTTCAAAAGCCCATACAGTAAAAGCCTGACCTAAATTAGCACCGGACATTCCTACTTCTTTATACATGCGGTGATAAAAACCCGTTGGAGATTGGTAAATTTCAAATTTAAAGGGAACTAAGCGCGCTGGATTTTCTACCGTCATAAACTCATTGCCAAAAACCAACGTTTTTACAAGTATGTCCATTTTATATCCTTAATATTATCTAATTCTGTTAAGGCTCATTTTCATCATTTCTTCGTTCATCATAGACCCTTCATCTACCTGACCCCAAAGAAAATCTACGAAATTCCACTTAAAGAATACACTAATTTGATCTGCATTAAATTAATTTTTGCCCATAATAAAAAACCCATGATAGATTTTTCACTACCATGGGTTTTCATCAATTTTTATGGCTAATTAGCCAACTTAACTATTTCAAATATTCGCCAGAACGTAGCGCTTCAATACGTTTATCTAATGGCGGGTGTGACAAGAAAAGTTCACTAAATGCTTTGCCACGACCATTGATACAAAACGCCATTAAACGGCCTTCTTCTTGTGGTTCATAACTGGTTTTCAGACGTTGCAACGCAGCAATCATTTTTTCTTTACCGACCAACTTCGCTGAACCAGCATCTGCATGGAATTCACGATAACGAGAGAACCACATGGTAATAATGCTCGCTAAGATACCGAATACAATTTCTAATACCATTGAAACGGCAAAGTAAACCATTGGGTTACCGTTACTGCTTTCGCTTTCATCATCATTGCTCGACATAAAGCCAGAAACGAATTGAGCGATGATACGGGAAATAAAGATCACAAACGTGTTCACAACACCCTGTAATAGCGTCATTGTCACCATATCGCCATTTGCAATATGACTGATCTCATGAGCAATAACCGCTTCTGCTTCATCACGGCTCATATTTTCTAGTAAACCCGTGCTAACCGCTACTAATGATGCGTCACGACGTGCTCCTGTAGCAAATGCGTTAATATCCGGCGCGTGATAAATCGCAACCTGTGGCATTTGAATACCCACTTGCTGAGCTTGGCGGCTTACCGTATTGATTAACCATTGCTCAGTTTCATTGCGGGGCGATTCAATCACTTCTCCACCAACCGATTTAAGTGCCATCCATTTTGACATTAACAGCGAAATAAACGCACCACCAAAACCAAATAGGCCAGCCATAATCATCAGGCCTTGAACACTGCTCCCTTTAACACCTGTTAAGCTTAAAATTATCCCAAACACAAACATAACGGCTAAGTTTGTGAGTAAGAATAAGGCAATTCGCATCATCTTTTTTTGATTCCTTGGTAAAAATAAATATCACGAAGAATTTAGGGTATAAATAAGGTTTTTTCATACTTTTTCAAGTGTTTTAACACGAAAAAACCAAAAATTAACATAACTTTACACAGGCTATGAAAAAGGCCAGCGATTGCTGGCCCTAATTTACTGTTTAACCAAATTATTTTTTATTTGGCAATAAATGGGTATCAGGATTAGCAAGATCAATAGCAATTTTAACTGTTTCGTCCAAATACGGGTCAGGCCCTTCGTAATCCTTAGGTAAATCATCAATTGACTTCAATAGAGGCTTACCTTCTTTTGCATTACGCTCATTGATACGTTTTAGTTTCGTTGCTTCAATTTCATTATCTTCCTTCAGACGTTGTGCATAATTTAACGAAATAAGATTTTTACTCTCTTTATTCGCTTTATAATGTGCAATGTCCTCATCGATATACTTAAACTCTGTATCTTGGCTAATACGTGCTAAGTGTTTAGTTTTTAAGTCTGATAAATCGGAAGTCACATCCCCGACCTTGCTATAATTGGCAGGCGGAATACTATCCCATGGCAATGCGTTATCTTCAAAGCTTTCCCCCGTTTCAGCAGGATCTTGCCCTGTAGGCATAACAATATCCGGTGTTACCCCTTTACGCTGAGTACTGCCACCATTAACACGGTAGAATTTTTGAATGGTGTATTGCACTGAGCCTAATGCAGGCCAATCAGGCTTCAGCATTTGGTCATAAACACGACTCAAACTTCTATGTTGTTGAACAGTCCCTTTACCAAAAGTTGGTTCGCCGACAATCAGCGCCCGACCATAATCTTGCATTGCCGCCGCAAAAATTTCAGAGGCGGAAGCACTAAAGCGGTCAACAAGAACAACTAACGGCCCTTTGTAGTAAATGACATCGTCATCGTCTGCATCCTGACGCACTTGCCCATTATTGTCACGGACTTGCACAATTGGCCCTTTAGGAATAAACAAACCGGATAATGAAACGGCCTCTGTCAATGCACCACCGCCATTACCTCGCAGGTCAATAACTAGGGCAGAAACGTTATCTTTCGCGATTTTCTGTAGTTGCGTTTTAACGTCATTGGTTAAACCAACATAGAAACCCGGAATATCTAGTACGGCGACTTTTTCATTCCCGACTTTTTTAATGTTCAGTTTAACGGCACGATCTTCTAAACGAATTTGTTCACGAACGATAGTGACTACATGGGGCTTAGCCCCTTTTGTGTCAGATACCACTTCCAAACGGACCTTACTTCCTTTAGGCCCTTTGATCAGTGCGACCACATCATCGAGTCGCCAACCAACCACATCAACCATCGGCTTACCAGTTTGGCCTACACCGATAATTTTATCGCCTACTTTTAATTCTTTACTTTTTGCTGCCGGCCCACCCGCAACCAATGAATTAATCACTGTATTTTCATCGTCTTGCTGCAAGACTGCACCAATCCCTTCTAACGACAAACTCATTTCAGAATTAAACTGTTCAGTATTGCGCGGAGAAAGGTAGCTGGTATGAGGGTCGATTTCACGAGCAAAAGCATTCATGATTAATTGGAAAACATCTTCACTTTGCCCTTGCGTCAAACGTCTTAAAGCAAAGTTATAACGCTTAGTGAGTTTTTCCTTAATCTCTTTATCATCTTTGCCCGATAGCTTCAGGTTCAGCCAATCATACCTGACCTTTTGATCCCAAAGCTTATCTAATTCTTGCTTATCTTTTGGCCAAGGCATTTTACTACGATCGACTTCAATAAAGTCATTCGCATCAAAATTCATTGGTTGCTCAAGACGAGCTAATGCATATTGGAAGCGTTCAAAGCGTCTTTTCTGAGAAAGGTTGTACAGGTCATAGAACGTATCTAGTTTTCCATTTTCCAGCCATTCACCGACTTTAGCTTTATCTTTTGCATACTCATCAACATCTGACTGAAGCAAAACGTTATGACCGTAATCCAACATATTCAGATAACGATCAAAAATTTTACCGGAAAACGCTTTATCCAAATCAAATTGGCGATAATGAGAGCGGGTAAACCTAGATGTTACCCTTTCACTTACTGTGCCATGCTGAGTATCCTGTTTTAATACAGGTAACTGAGCAGCAGTGAACTGTGTCACTGCTTGAGGATTCGCAATTGCACTACCAAAAGTGGCAACACTAACGACTAATGCAATCTTTAAAAGTTTGTTCATGCCCTGATTGACCTCCGTATCAGAACTTTAAATGTTCCGCGCGCACAATCATTGCCATTCCTGTTGGCAACTGAACTCTGACACCATCTTTAGCAATTTCCAGCACAGACGCATCCATCAGACTTGTACCAACTTTCACTTTCAGAGTCTGGCCGACCTGAAGTGCGTTAATATCAGTCACTGATTTCAATTTTTGCTCTGGAGATGCTGCACCACTACGGCGCTGAGGTTTAGTCGAAGAGTTTTGTGGGCGTTCTTTATTTTCTGACTGGCGATGGCGCGGCGCTTTGTCTTTTGCTGCTGCCGGATTGCGGGTGTTTTTATCACCTGATTTTTTGGCTGCTGGTCGTTTCTGCGCTTTTTGCTCTGCACGTTGCGCTTGAACTCGAGCTTTTGCCTCAGTCAATTGTTGACGAGCATGCGTAATATGCTCCGCCTCTAATTCACCACAATCATTACCATCTAAGTCAACGCGCTTAGCGCCTTCTTTAACACCGTAGAGATAACGCCAGCTAGAGGTATACATACGCAATGCCGAACGCAATTGCGTTTTGCTAATACCATCTTCTTCGGTCAAACGCCCTACGATATCTTGAAAAATTCCGACTTTTAACGGACGTGCTTCGCCTTCAGCGATAAAACAGCGTGGAAAACGCTCAGCCAAAAACGCGATAACTTCTTTACTACTATTCAACTTAGGTTGATTTTCCATGAAATTTCCTGATAACAACGATTTTGCCAACCAGCACGGGCATGAACAAGCCGACATTATAATAGCGTTGCAGACAATTGCCACGTTCCTATTAAGTTAACATACCAATATTTAATGATAATTTGGCATCGAACACATTGCCAGATGTTGACACAACTGGCTTACAAGATGTTTTAAACCAATTTCATCATTTTGATCAAAGTGATTGAAATTTGGACTATCAATATCCAGCACGCCTAAAACCTGACCATTAACTTCCAATGGAAGCACGATTTCGGCATTACTTGCCGAATCACAGGCTATATGACCAGAGAAAGCATGCACATCATCAACACGCTGAATTTTATTTTGGCTATATGCCGTACCGCAGACACCTTTGCCAAACGGTATTCTGACACAGGCTATCTTTCCTTGAAAAGGACCAAGCACTAACTCTTGTCCACTTCTTAAGTAAAAACCCACCCAGTTAATACCTTCTAGGCGCTCATACAACAACGCGCTTGTATTCGCCAAACTTGCAATTAAATCATATTCTCCTGCCAATAGTGCAGACAAACTATCTGAAAGTTCGTGATAATACTTGTTTTTATCCATAAAATTTTCTTGTAATAATTAAATGATGCAATAGAGTAAACAATTTGTGCACCCTGTAGGTTAGCAAGTTGTCACTAAGCCGTAAATTTTTTTACACTAGATTACACGCGCGGCTAACAACTCCATGAGTAAAACAATGAATCACATTAATCATAGTGACATAATTTCGCAACACTGCTGCTATTGCAATCTTAAATTATCTATTCCTTCACATGATACTCAACAGGTTGTGATATGCCCACGTTGCCACAGTCAGCTTGACGATGGCCGTTCTTGGTCACTAAACCGCTTATTTATTCTTTCTATTACATTATTAATGTTGGCACCTATCGCATTTTGGCAGCCATTGATATCAATCCATTTATTGGGAACACAAATCTATGCCAACGTGATCGAAGGTATTAGGCTCATCAATTCTCAAGGTGACCCATTCACTGCGAGCATTATCGCCTTCTGTGCCATCGGCGCACCTCTGCTTTTGCCGATTTCTATCGTTTATCTCTATATAGGAAGGCGTGTTCGCCTAAATCTACGCCCCGTCTTACTGATACTAAGTCGTTTAAAAGAATGGGTTATGTTGGATGTCTATCTTATTGGATTGGGGATTGCTGCAATCAAAATGCAAGATTACGCCAGCGTATTTTTGGGAAATGGTTTAATCGCTTTTATTACCATGACAGTAATTAGTCTGTTAATATTAATCCACCTAAATGTCGAACAACTTTGGCAGCTCTTCTACCCTAAAAAAGAGCAAGCTAATGACCCTCATGCTTTAACATGCCAAGCTTGCCACTATACCGGGCCTGCAAATTCACGAGGAGTCTGCCAACGCTGCCATCGCCCCTTACACTACCGCGAACCATATAGCCTACAAAAAACATGGGCCGCACTGATTGCAGCGATGATCTTGCTTTTTCCTGCTAACTTAATGCCAATTTCCGTTGTCTATCTTAACGGGCAACGCATGGAAGACACCATTTACTCTGGTGTCGTTTCATTAATTGAATCAGGTAATTGGCCCATTGCTATCATTGTTTTTATCGCCAGTATTTTAGTGCCTTTTATTAAGATCCTGATCATGATTTTACTGTTATGCTCCATTCAACGTTGCAGTCAGACGGATCCGGTATTGAGGATGAAGTTATTAAAATTTGTGACATGGATTGGCCGTTGGTCAATGCTGGATTTATTTGTTATCGCACTCATGATGACGCTGATTAACCGTGATCAGCTAATGTCTTTTACTATGGGCCCTGCCGCATTGTTTTTCGGTATCGCTGTAATTTTAACCATACTCGCTGTCGAGTGGCTTGATAGTCGTTTAATTTGGGATTCTTATGGAAAATCAAAATCAACAAAATGAACCTGTAGAGCAAGAACAAGAGGCGATTTTACGTAAACGAGCACGTATATCACCCTTTTGGCTATTGCCTCTTGTCGCTGTGTTTATCGCAGGTTGGTTACTTTTCCAACATTGGTTGGAACAAGGTACTGAGGTGACAATTGAATTTTCCTCTGCTCCCGGTGTAGTTTCAGGTAGAACACCGATCCGCTACCAAGGTGTCGAAGTTGGATTGGTGCAATCTGTCACCGTTAGCCAAGATATGAAGAAAATTATTGTTAAGGCCAGTATCAATAAAGATATGAAGCCCGCACTCACCTCTGGCACCAAATTTTGGCTCGTCACACCTAAAGCCTCATTAGCCGGTGTTTCTGGCTTAGATGCACTTGTTGGCGGTAACTACATCGGTATGCAACCTGGGGCTGGTGAAGAGCAACACAACTTTATCGCTCAAGACTCCCCGCCACAACTACAAACCGAAGAGGGGCAATTACTCATCTATCTCACGGCTAAAGACTTAGGCTCATTGCATGAAAACTCACCGATTTATTATCGCAAAGTGCCCGTTGGTTATATTTCTGACTACACGATTTTGCCTAATGACCAAGGGGTTTCTATCGCCGCCATAATAGAAAAACGGTATACCCGATTAGTGAGAGAAAACAGTCAATTTTGGAATGTTTCAGGCTTCCAAGGCGGTTTTGATTTAAAATCTGGTGTGAATGTCAAAATGGAAAGCCTTTCTGCTGTAATCAATGGTGCTGTTGCATTTGATTCACCGACTAATAGTGCCCCAGCACAGGAAGGGCAACAATTTGTTTTGCATCCAAACAGGCATGATATTGGACAGGATGAACAGCAAAATAAAAATAGTTTAGTGGTTTCATTATGGTCTCCTGACACCTATGGCGTCGATGCCAGACAACCTATCGTTTATCGTGGAATAAAAATAGGTGAAGTGTTACAGCGTAACTTACTTGATGATAAAGTTACCTTCCAAGTCGCGATTTTGGATGAGTACCGCCATCTTATCCGTAACGATACCAAGTTTGTTGCCAATAGCCGCGTTGATGTCCAACTTGGCTTAACGGGGATCCAGTTTCAAGGTGCAACGCCGCAAGAGTGGTTAGATGGTGGAGTTCATTTATTGGTTGGAAAAGGTAAAGAGCCATTGCCTGAAACGTTCCCATTATATCGAAGTGATGATAATGCTAAGGCGGGTATAACAGGTTCATCACCCACCACCACAATTACATTAAACACTAACACCCTTCCTGATATTCAGGCAGGTTCAGTAGTACTTTACCGCCAATTTACTGTCGGTGAAATAGTCTCAATTAACCCAACCAAAGACGGTTTCGCGGTTAATATTCATATTTCTAGTCAATACCGTCATCTACTAACAGATAAAAGCGTCTTTTGGGCAGAAGGCGGCGCTAAAGTCAAACTCAATAGCAGTGGATTAACCGTTCAGGCCGCTCCTCTTACACGAGCAATTAGAGGTGCCATTAGTTTTGATAATATTCCAACGGCCAAACTTGATAGTGCAAGGCAACATACCCTCTATCCAAACGAAACTGCGGCAAAAGCCATTGGGAGTGTCGTAACTTTAACCACTTTTGATGCGTCTAAATTGTCAGAAGGGATGCCGATTCGCTATTTAGGTATCGATATTGGACAAATCGATTCATTGAAATTATCGCCAAATAACCGCGAAGTGAATGCACGCGCGATCCTTTATCCAGAGTATGTGCAAGCTTTCACGAAGAGTGGCAGTCGCTTTGCTATTGTCACACCAGAGCTTTCTCCTTCTGGCGTCAATAACCTCGATACCTTGATCCAACCTTATATCAGTGCCGAGCCAGGACGAGGAAATAGAAATCGTTACCAATTTGAACTACAAACGGCCAATATTACAGACTCGCGTTACTTAGATGGCTTAACAATTATATTAGATGCCACCGAAGTTGGCTCTATTCAGGTTGGAACCCCTCTTCTCTTTAGGGGAATGGAAATTGGTACAGTTACTGGTTTATATTTGGGAGAGCTTTCCGACCGCGTATATGTTGCGACTCGAATTGGTAAAGAGTTCCAATACCTGATCCGCGACAATACCCAATTTTGGATCTCTTCAGGTTATAACCTCTCCTTTGGCCTCACAGGCGGCATGATCAAGAGTGGCACCTTCAAGCAGTTTGTTCGGGGAGGTATCTCCTTGGCGACCCCACCAACGGTGCCTCTCGCGCCGAAAGCGAAGCCAGATCAGCATTTCATTCTAAAATTAGAACCTCCTAAAGACTGGTTAGAATGGGGAACATCTATCCCTAAACAGTAATCACTAGAAAGGTGCATATTTTAACAATATTGCACCTTTCTTTTAACTCGCCCTTAAAAAACATTTTGGAAATCGATTCCATTTGTACTATGCTTAATTTTGTTGAGTCGTAACGCCACAGCTACACATTAATCGAGAGGTAACATTATGCGCATAGTTAATTTGAAAATATCTTCCTATGAAATCAATGACGCCATCATGTCAGATCATAAAAGTGATACCCTCAGTATACCTTGTGACTCTGATACTGAGTTTTGTATGCAATTAGATGGTTGGGATGAAAATACCAGTATTCCTGCACTCATCAATGAGAAACCCGTTCTGTTATACCGTCATCGTTATGACAAAGATAATCATCATTGGGTGATGAGAGTGGCTTAATTGATGAAATCACTATTTGGTGGGCTACAAACAACAGGCAAAAAAAGAGGCCTGGTAGATTCCGATTACCGGGCCTTGGGAAATGGCTCTGGCAGAGCCGTGCGCTAAAAATTGCCATTGAGACGTAACAAAGTACAATTTAATACTAGCTTGCTAAACGCACTCTTACCATACTAATTATCAATTATTTTACATATTATTAACACAATTTATTTCTTAATATTCCAATATCGAGCTATTTGATTGATAGGTACACCCTATATCGATGATAAGTACAACCTTTCAACTTTTTGTTGATAATAAAAAATGCCACAAGTTATAAGCATAATCGCCTATAACCTATGGCATTGTTCTTCTTTAATAAAGATGAGGTTACGAGTTGTTACACAGCTTCTTCGCCGCTAATTTGAGTGGTTCTACGCGCTCTTCCGCGCTTTTTTCCGTCTCAATTGGCTTTAATAAAATATCGATCGGCTGTGCTTTGATCTCTTTTTTCTCCATTTGAGCCTGTGCCACATCATTGAGTGGGTACTGCATGAGTGTGGCAGGGTTGATGACAATCAGTGCACCATTACTTCTACATTCCAGCATCACTTCTTCTCGGGTAAATGGCCAATCATCACCAAACTGCTTTTTACTTACTGTCTCAATGGGTGCCGCAGCCACCGTAAAGCTAGTACTTGCCAGTAATACAGAACACAGCGCTAATTTCAGTTTCATACAACTTACCTTGTTAAAACATCAAGTTCACTATCAGGTGATTATACAGGTTGATAGGTCGCAAAAATAGCAACGGCTAAAATTGCCGTAGTACCTAACAGTAGCTCAATCCAACTATTAATAATCAAATACTGTAACCGCCCTTTTCTTTTAATATTCGGAACCAGTATATAGCGGTTCACTAAGGCTAAAATGACCATTAGTGCAACTAAGCTGATTTTTAACCAAAGCCACGATTGGTATTCTGAACCGGTATAATTAAACGGCCAATTTGGCAGTAATGTCATCGAGCTGATTATGCCTGTCACCACAACAATAACGACAGCAACGTGCCCTACACGAGAAAAACGGATCAAACTAGCAAAAATTTGCTTATCTAAGCCTGGCGCTAATTCTTTTTTATCTCGCAAGAACTGAATGCAAATCAAAAACGGCCATAATCCGCCAAACCAATAGGCTGAACTTATAAGATGAAGAAATTGATTTAAACGGTTTAACGCCCCAATGACACCACCATACATCGCGGCATGGCCAATCAAGGCATGTAAACCGAGGAGCACAATAGAAAGTAGTAATAACAGATAAAGCCGGATATTTTGTGAACGGATAAAAATCACACCTAATGTGATGACAGCAAACACCAATTCCCAACGCCAAACCAGCCCAAACGTTGTGCCAAATACACTTGACCAAATATCAAAGTCTAGTGCTTCTTCCCAGCCATCCCCCATCAGCCCAGCTTGGGCAGCCATCCAGCCAAAGGCTGTAACCACGGTGACTACTGCACTAAAGATAATCGCTCGATTAAGATAGCGACGAAGGATTTGACTAAAAGCACCCACACTTAATATCGCTGCGAATATTGACATTCCACACATCAACATCGCAGCAATAAAATGGGAAAAGCGTATAACTGTATAAAATGCCTCTAAAGACATGATTATTTCACAGTAAAGCTATATTCGCCTTTCGTTTTATGACCATCAACGGATACCACACTCCAATTTACATCATACTTTCCTGCTTCTAATTTGCTTTCAATTGGAATGATAACCTTGGTGTCATTGTTTGAATCTAACGCAGGCTTGCCTGTTTTCACGACGCTGTCATTAGGCCCCGTCACTTTCACTTTTGCAAAATTAATCTCAATACCTTCAGAGAAATTAAGGGTGATTGACTCAGGAGCCTTTTCAACCGCCGCACCTTCTGCTGGTAGTTGATCTTTTAAGTGCGCATGAGCGAATGCCTGTTGAAATGACATACCTAAAAATAGGACTGCAACAGCACTCAATTTACGCCAAGATGATTTGATTTGATAGATTGCCATAATTAGTAACCCCTTAATTTGCAGGTGAATTTGGATTATTTAGCAATCATTATACGAAAGAAACAAGCTTTCGCTGCCAAAAAATGAATTTGGCTGTTGAAGATGTGATTATCAACACAAAATGAAAAGAAAAAGGCTCATGAGCATTGAAATTAATCACTACAAATCATGAACCTATTGATGTTTTATATTAAACGTGGGCGGATGTAGACATATTTTTTAAATCTTTATCCAATAGGAACAGCGCTTTGCCACTTTCACCGACCATATCCAATTTGTCTAAGATTGATTTGAACAATTTCTCTTCTTCGTGTTGTTCAGCAACATACCACTGTAAGAAGTTAAATGTGGAATAATCTTGGGTAGTGATGGCTAAATGAGCCAGTTTATTAATTTCCGCAGTAATTTGTTGCTCGTGCTGATAAGTCAGCGTAAATACATCACCGATTGATTTGAAATCAACAGGAGGCGCGGCGATTTGACCTAATTTTGGCAGTGCACCAGTATCGCTAAGATAGTCAAATAAACGCTGCATATGCTCCATTTCTTCTTGAGAATGTGCTTTTAAAAATGCCGCAGCACCTTCAAAACCTTTATCGCTACACCATGCGCTCATCTGTAAATATAAATTCGCAGAATAAAACTCGAGGTTTAACTGCTCATTTAATTTATTGATCATGTCATTCGTTAACATATTTTCTTTCCTTAGTTATCAAGATTAATGCTTTTATTATGCACATTCTAAAAATAATTAAAACCCTAAAACAATAATAAAACAAAAAAATACAATTTACTGATAATTAATAACTTTTTGTAAAATTAATAATAATCAATCTCATTATCCTTAGTGGTATTTACTTGTGTTTTAATGAAAAAAATTATCATTGTTATTTAATAAAATAATACATTCTCATTATAATCAATAGTTGAGTTATTAAATATAATCTTACGTGAAAATAATTATTTCTCTCAATCAATTCAAAATATTATTTCCCTATATTTACGCCATAAGTAACGAGGCAGCTAGTGATTTTTTCCGATAAATTGCTACACTACCCCCTCTACATTGAAGTGATTGAGAGTGGATATGAGTCATAACCTTGCATTGTTACCCAAAGACGAAATGGATAAAGTCAATGTTGACCTACAAGCCTCGGGGGTTGCCTTTAAAGAGCGCTATAATGTTGCCGTGATCGCAGAAGCTGTCGAGCAGGAGCAACCTGAGCACCTTAGAGCCTATTTTCGTGAACGGTTAGCCCACTACCGCCAGCTTTCACAACATTTTTCTCGTCTACCCTACGAGCCCAAAAATCGCTAAATATGATTTTTAGGCACGAATAACTAAAAAGGAGAAGCATCACTTCTCCTTTTTAGGACATCGCTACAAATCGAGATAGATTATTTTACAGAGTGATATGTAATAGTGGATTTTTCACAATCAACAGTCACATTATATTGCAGATCTTGCTTAGAGCCTCTGACTGTTAATGGCACTTGGTAACCCGTCTCTGTTTTCGTCACATCTTGATTATTAACCCATGCGACGGCTTTTTTACCAACTAATGCCTTTTCTTCTGCCCAACGTGGCAAGCGATTATTCATAAAATCGTTTTTAACTTGTGCAGCAATTTGAGGCTCTGCCAATTTTCCACAACTAATAAACGGAGCCGCTTTACCTTCTTCTTGGTTGGCGCTGAATGCAATCGAACTAAATAACAGTGCGCAGCCACCTAAAGCAAAACCAATTTTCTTACCAGCCTTCATGCTTCCTCCGATCCCTATAAAAATGTTGGGTAACAAATTATATCAGTGACCATAGTTAATTTTATACGACATTTATCTAATATAACTAAAATAGTAGAAATAATTATAAACTGCCAGAATGGTATGACTTAACTAATATGTATCAGATTTTAGCATAAATGTTAATAGTTTGTTTTGTTAACGTTCATTTTCTTCATCAAAACGTACTTGGATCTGCTCTTTATCTTTGTATCTTTCACGGATTTCCTGTGCAACGAGCGCAATCGCTTCTCCGCTACTCATCCCATCAGCCATTAATTGGTGGATACGTTCAACCGCTTCTTGCTGTTGTTGATGATTAAGCGCTGGCATACCTGAAAACATGTCAAAACCCCTTCTTAACTGGTTAGTTTTAAATCGTGCGGAGAGAAAATAAAAAATTTTAGCTTAATTTTAACAGCTCTTGGCTTCTTAAGATAAGATATATGCTAATCTGGTTATCAGTTCTTTTTTATCGACTTAGCGTTTAGTATATACAAATGGTTATCAATAAAATACAACTCCCCTATTATCCTGATGTTGCTATTGACTATTTTACGCCACTAGCCCATCAACCTTGGTCAATGCTGCTCCATTCAGGCAATGCCGAGCATTCGCATAACAGATACGATATTGTTGTGGCTGATCCTATTGCAACGCTAACCACTATTGGCGATAAAACGACGATCACCCACCCGCATTCGGTTGAGAGTTCAGACGCAGACCCATTTAACCTCCTTCAACAAACTATTGAACACTACGCCCCTGACCATGCTAGTGATGATACGCTTCCTTTCACTGGCGGTGCTCTCGGTATTTGGAGCTACGATTTAGGTCGTCGTATCGAAAAAATGCCACACATAGCGACTACGGATTTATCGTTTCCAGATATGGCCGTTGGGATATATCAATGGGCGTTGATTGTCGATAATCAAGAAAAAACGGTCACCTTATTCAGTTATTCTGATACCAATAAACGCCTTGATTGGTTGAAGAAACAAAAAGCTTCACGTAAAACCAAGTTCGCCCTTACCAGTTCATGGCATTCAAATATGTCACAAGAGCAGTATCACGAGAAAATCGGCCAAATACATGAATACTTGCGTAGCGGTGATTGCTATCAAATAAATCTAGCGCAGCGTTTTCAAGCAAAATATAAGGGTAATGAATGGGATGCATTTTTATTATTAACCCGAGCAAATCGCGCCCCTTTCTCTTCTTTCATTCGTCTTCCTAATAATGCGGTGATCAGCATCTCGCCTGAACGCTTTATCCAGTTACAAGATGGTGAGATACAAACACGTCCAATCAAAGGCACACTACCTCGTTTAGAGGATGAACACGCCGATGCCATGCAAGTCGAAAAGTTGGCGAATTCCCCTAAAGATCGTGCTGAAAACTTGATGATTGTCGATTTACTCCGTAATGATATTGGTCGAGTTGCACAACCAGGAACAGTCAAGGTCCCTGAATTATTCGCTGTCGAAGCCTTCCCTGCGGTTTATCACTTAGTTAGCACAATTACTGCAACACTTGATAAACCCTATACGGCAACAGATCTTCTGCGTGCAAGTTTCCCAGGAGGCTCAATTACTGGTGCCCCTAAAATTCGGGCGATGCAAATCATTGAAGAGCTTGAACCTCATCGTCGTCATGGCTATTGTGGCGCTATAGGCTATATTAGTTTTTGTGGCAAAATGGATACCAACATTACCATCCGTACACTGTTAACAGATAAAAAACGGATTTTTTGCTGGGCTGGCGGTGGTATTGTGGCAGATAGCCAAGCGGATAAAGAGTATCAAGAAACCTTTGATAAGTTACGGCTGATATTACCCGTGTTAGGAGAAGTAGAGCACGATGACCAAACTGAATGAGTTTATAAACCGCTTTCAGTTTACCCTGCCAGTGACTCGCCGAACTCAACGGACGGCGAGCAAATCTGCTGCCGTTCTTCTGCCTATTATCAATAAAACCACTCCCACATTATTATTAACGCAGCGTTCCCCTTTTTTGCGTTCGCATGCCGGACAAGTGGCTTTCCCAGGAGGGGCACGTGACCCTGAAGATGGCTCTCTAGTGACTACCGCGCTGCGAGAAGCCTATGAAGAAGTGGCTATTCCCCCAGAGAAAGTCCAAGTACTTGGGCAACTCTCGCCACAACAAAGTATTGGCGGTTACGAAGTCACCCCAATCGTCGGCCTGCTCCCCGAAGGCATTAATTATCGCCCTAATCCTAGTGAAGTCGCCTCTGTATTCGAGGTTCCGCTATTTGATGCGCTATCACTGAATCAACATAAATATGTTGATATCAAACGTGCTGGTCAAAGTAACCGTATTTTCTTCTATTGGCATAACGGACATCTCGTTTGGGGTCTCACTGCTGCCATCCTTCATCAGCTAGCTCTGCAACTCAAGTAGTCATTTTGTGCCGTAATTGAATACATTTTGTGCTATTCTGTAGCAATTGGCCTTTTGTTACTACCTTATTTTAAAAAATAATTTAAACTTACTGGTTAACACTACTAAATAACAGTAAAGTAGCGCCCTTTAAAATAAATCACTAAATATCTACTTTTTTTAAGGAGTCCTGCGTGATAAGCGTATTCGACATGTTTAAAGTGGGCATAGGTCCTTCAAGCTCTCATACCGTCGGCCCAATGAAGGCGGGAAAAGAATTTGTCGATGATTTGGTAAGCAAACAATTATTACCAAGCGTCACACGCATTGCGGTCGACGTTTATGGCTCTCTTTCACTCACTGGAAAAGGCCACCATACTGATATTGCAATCATTATGGGCCTTGCTGGCAATTTACCTGCTACTGTTGATATCGAATCTATTCCTGGCTTTATTGAAAACGTTGAAAAGACTGAAAAGCTACCCTTAGCTAACGGCACTCACACGGTAGATTTCCCACGGGAAGGTGGAATGAACTTCCGCCTAGATAATCTGCCTTTACATGAAAATGGTATGACTATCCATGCCTTTGCAGGCGAAGAAGAAATTTATACCAAAACTTACTACTCAATTGGTGGCGGTTTTATTGTTGATGAGGAACATTTTGGTCAATCTGTTCTGGATAGTAAACCCGTTTCCTACCCATTTAACTCAGCAGAAGAACTTTTGCTTCACTGCAAAAAAACGGGGTTATCCATCTCTAGCTTGATGATGAAGAATGAGCTTGACCTTCACACGAAAGAAGAGATCGATGCCTATTTTGCCGATGTGTGGAAAACCATGCAGGCTTGTATTGAACGCGGGTTAAATACCGAGGGAGTTCTACCGGGGCCACTGCGCGTACCTCGTCGTGCGCCAGCATTGAACCGTCTTGTCACATCATCAAGCAAACTGTCCAATGACCCGATGAATGTCGTTGATCTCATTAATATGTTTGCATTAGCGGTTAACGAAGAAAATGCGGCAGGTGGTCGCGTTGTTACTGCCCCAACCAACGGTGCCTGTGGTATCGTTCCTGCGGTTTTGGCTTATTACGACCACTGCATTGAGCCTGTTACGCCGGAATTATACACACGTTATTTCCTTGCGTCGGGGGCTATTGGTATTCTTTATAAAATGAATGCGTCTATCTCTGGTGCGGAAGTGGGTTGCCAAGGCGAAGTTGGTGTTGCTTGCTCAATGGCAGCGGCAGGCCTTGCTGAATTGTTTGGTGGTAGCCCTGAACAAGTTTGTGTTGCCGCTGAAATCGGTATGGAGCACAACCTTGGTTTAACCTGTGACCCTGTTGCAGGACAAGTTCAAGTACCTTGTATTGAGCGTAATGCGATTGCATCCGTCAAAGCCGTCAACGCAACGCGTATGGCACTCCGCCGTACGAGTGAGCCACGTGTTTCTCTCGATAAAGTAATTGAAACGATGTACGAGACGGGCAAAGACATGAATGCCAAATACCGCGAAACTTCTCGCGGAGGTTTAGCAATAAAAGTCCAATGTGACTAGGGTCTTTATTCACTAGTCATTAATTGAATCACTTCACCGATGCCGCGTATTTTACTTTGATTAAACACGCGGCATTTTTTATCAAGTATTGTTGATTATTATCTGACTTAATTGTTTAGGGTGATCTTTAATACGTCATTTTTCGCCTACTTGGCTTTTCTATTTTTAATTTGTAACAAAAACTTAATTAAATCGTTACTTAAATCCCTTGTTTACAAAACAAACGTTTTTCAGAACTTCCTACTGCTGAAACGTGTCATTTTTCGTCTATTTTTTGTCCAACATTTTAAATCCCTTACTCTTTTTGCTATTTTTTTGTTACCGATAACAGTCACATACACTGTTTTTGGCATATATATAGTTTATTTATTTAATAAAACCAATATACTCAGACAATATATGTATTTTATTTAAAATAAAATACATGTTTTTAATTTTCTGACGCAAAACAAGTTTTTACACTAATGCGAAATGTTATGCTACGGATATTGACTCTAATGGTTAGCAAATTAACAGTTTTCTAACTGAATAAAATAGAGTGAATTTATTCAGCTAAAATTATCAATATCATTTTCTATTAGGAGGTTTAATTAAGCTGATTCAATTTTGACCTGATTTACAAATTCCGTTCTATATCTGTTAAGAGGGAAATCAAGTGAGTATAGCTATTATGATTGGTACACACGGTGTGGCGGCAGAGCAGCTTCTACGAACCACCGAAATGTTGATAGGCGAGCAAGAAAATGTCTCGTTTATTGACTTTGTACCAGGGGAAAACGCAGACACCCTATTTGATAAGTACACAGCAAAACTAGCTGATTTAGATACCTCCCAGGGGGTAATATTTTTAGTTGATACATGGGGAGGTAGTCCCTTTAACGCAGCTAGCCGTATCGTAAACGAGCATGAAAACTATGAAATAGTCACTGGCGTTAATGTGCCTATGTTAGTTGAAACTTTTATGTGTCGTGACGATAACCCTTCAATAGACGAATTAATCTCCGTTGCTTTAGAAACAGGCCGTGGTGGTATTCGGGCACTGAAATTTAAAGAGCCAGAAGCCGCTGCTACTCCATCCCCAGCCCCCGTTCAACAACCTGCTCCAGTACAAACAGTCACTGCTGGCCCTGGCGAACATATGGTGATTGCACTTGCGCGTATTGATGACCGATTAATCCATGGTCAAGTAGCTACACGCTGGACAAAAGAAACTCGCGTTAAACGCATTATTGTCGTCAGCGATGAGGTGGCAAAAGATCAGGTACGTTCAACATTACTAAAACAAGTTGCTCCTCCTGGCGTAACAGCACATGTCGTTGATATTGCTAAGTGTATTCGTGTTTATAACAACCCAAAATACGCAGGCGAACGCGTCATGTTATTGTTCACAAACCCAACGGATGTACAACGTTTGGTTGAAGCTGGTGTTGATATCACCTCTGTCAATATCGGTGGTATGGCGTTCCATGAAGGAAAAACTCAAGTTACGAATGCGGTTTCTATCAACCAAAAAGATATTGAAGCGTTCAACTATCTGAATGATAAAAATATTGAATTAGAAGTACGAAAAGTCGCTTCTGACAGCAAAGTTCAGATGATGGATTTGATTAAAAAATTTAAAAATTAGTCTTAGTTAAACCGTTAATATTATTTAATTTTAACCATTACTCGAAAACAGATTTACCAAACTTGTTTGGTTACAGGAGATTAAACAATGGAACTCACCGTTGTTCAAATAGTACTGGTTTTCATCGTGGCCTGTATCGCTGGTATGGGTTCTATTCTCGATGAATTCCAGTTCCATCGCCCACTCGTTGCCTGTACGCTTGTCGGTATCGTTTTGGGAGATATGAAAACCGGTATCATCATCGGTGGTACGCTGGAAATGATCGCATTAGGTTGGATGAACATTGGGGCTGCTGTCGCACCTGATGCCGCACTTGCATCAATTATTTCAACCATTCTGGTCATTGCTGGTGGACAAAATATCGGGGCTGGTATCGCCATCGCAATTCCACTGGCGGCGGCTGGACAAGTCCTTACCATTATTGTGCGTACCGTTACCGTTGCATTCCAACATGCTGCTGACCGTGCTGCCGTCAGTGGTAATTTAACCGCTATCAGTTGGATCCATGTTTCTGCATTATTACTTCAAGCAATGCGTATTGCGATCCCAGCGCTTATCGTTGCAGTTTCTGTTGGTACCTCTGAGGTAAGAGAACTACTGGATTCAATTCCACAGGTCGTTACTGATGGTCTGAACATTGCTGGTGGTATGATCGTTGTTGTCGGTTATGCAATGGTTATCAATATGATGCGTGCAGGCTATCTAATGCCATTCTTCTACTTAGGCTTTGTTACTGCGGCATTTACCGAATTTAACCTTGTTGCGCTGGGTGTGATCGGTGCGGTTATGGCTATCCTGTATATCCAACTCAGCCCGAAATACAATAAATCTCAAGTTGTTGTCGCACAAAATAATAGCAACAACAACCTTGATAATGAATTAGACTAGGAGGAGCGCAACCATGGTAGATACAACAAATCCAACAGCGAAAAAGCTTACACAAAGCGATATTCGCGGCGTCTTCTTGCGTTCTAACTTGTTACAAGGTTCTTGGAACTTTGAACGTATGCAAGCGCTGGGCTTCTGTTATTCAATGGTTCCGGTGATCCGTCGCCTGTATCCTGAAAATAACGATGAGCGTAAACAAGCAATCAAACGCCATCTTGAGTTCTTTAACACCCACCCTTACGTTGCTGCGCCTGTTTTAGGTGTCACCATGGCGATGGAAGAGCAACGTGCGAATGGTGCAGATATTGATGATGGTGCCATCAACGGTATTAAGGTGGGTTTAATGGGACCTCTTGCCGGGGTTGGTGACCCAATCTTCTGGGGTACTGTTCGTCCTGTATTTGCAGCCCTAGGCGCCGGTATTGCAATGACTGGTAACCTACTCGGCCCAATCCTCTTCTTTGTTCTATTCAACCTTGTTCGCCTATTAACGCTCTACTACGGCGTTGCGTATGGCTATAAAAAAGGGGTTGATATTGTTCAAGATATCGGTGGCGGATTCTTACAAAAACTGACTGAAGGTGCATCAATACTGGGGCTATTTGTTATGGGTGCCTTGGTGAATAAATGGACCAAGGTCAACATTCCCGTCGTTGTTTCCAATATTGAGAACCCAACAACAAAAGTTATGGAAATCAAAACCATTCAAGATATTTTGAATGATTTGATGCCTGGTTTAGTTCCATTATTACTAACTTTTGCATGTATGTGGCTACTTCGCCGTAAAGTTAACCCACTGTGGATCATCATTGGCTTCTTTGGCCTTGGTATCTTAGGTGCTTGGTTGAAGTTCTTAGCACCATAATTTGCTGTAATAAACTGAAATGGGAGGTTGCAGCCTCCCATTTTTACTTTTAAGCTCTCTAGCACGTTTACTTAGCCAAGGGCACTGAAAATGACCTTAAATGATTTCATACTAGCCATTATTATTTTACTGATGCTGCTGTATGCAATTTACGATGAGTTTATTCAACATTTACTTAAGGGAAAAACCCTACTCAAAATTAACCTCAGACGTAAACATCGTGTCGATGCAATTATCTTTATTGTCTTAATCTGTATCGTTATTTATACCAATATTTCACGACACGGTAGTATGTTAACCACTTATTTATTAATGGTTACAATTTTAATGTCAGTCTATTTGGCTTTTATTCGAGCACCAAAGCTATTTTTTAAACAAACAGGTTTTTATTTTGCAAACACATTTATATTGTACGACAGAATAAAAACAATGAATTTATCAGAAGACGGAATTCTAATTATCGGATTAGAGCATAAGAAAATCCATATTCAAGTTTCTCAACTTGATGATTTACAAAGAATATATGAATTTTTCATTAATCATAAATAATGGTTATATATATTCACATTAAGATTGAGGTTAATAACAAATTTAATTAACCTCAATTTTTTTATTTCTGCAAATGAAAATTATTCTCAATAAATTTTAATATCCACATAAAATTAAGTGTTGCCTTTCAATTAATTTATGATATCTTTCGAACCACGTCATTGGGGAGTAGCCTGTTCTGGAAATATATCCAGAATGTCCGTATCAACATACTCGTTTGTTTTTTAAACGTGGTGCGGACGCCATCTTGGTTGGCAAGACCATAGACACATGAATAAGCCTTTTGGTTGGGGGTAATTCATGTGTATATGGATGCACCCAACCGAGGTTTATATTATGAGCTTTTACGCTACGCTTATTTTAGCACTCGCCCTTTCCATGGACGCTTTTGCTGTCGCTATCTGTAAAGGTGCTGTTCTGCACAAACCCCGCTTTAAAGAGATCCTCCGCACTGGTTTTATTTTCGGTATTATTGAAGCACTCACCCCAATTATAGGCTGGGGAATTGGTATTCTCGCAAGCCAATATGTTATTCGTTGGGATCATTGGATTGCTTTTGGCCTGCTCTTCATTCTTGGCTCTCGTATGATTTGGCAAGGTATTAAAGCCAAAAGCGATGATGACTGCTGCACACCGCCTTCACGCAACAGCTCTCTTAGCTTAGTACTTTCTGCTATTGCCACTAGTCTTGATGCAATGGCTATCGGACTTGGTCTTGCATTTTTACAAGTTGATATTGTGCATACCGCAATGACAATTGGCCTCATGACCATGATCATGGCCACGGTAGGTATGATGATTGGTCGTTATGTGGGGCCACTATTAGGAAAAAAAGCAGAAATTATCGGTGGGATAGTATTAATCGCTATTGGCTTTAATATCCTCTTCGAACATCTCGAAGTATTTATGTACAGCGCATAATTTATACCCCCCTACTGAACTGGTAGGGGGAGTAATCTCATTTTGTTAATCAATAAGTTGATACACCCGTATCAGAAAATCAGCCGTATAATCTTTTGGTTCTGACTGTTGTAATGTATTTTTAACATCCACAGAAGCTCGCCATGCAAAAGGGGTCATTTCTAATAATGCAAATGCTTCATCCCCTGTTAAGTGCATTGAGTACTTTAAATTGGTTTCATCCACTAATTTAAATTGCGGCAAGGCTTCTTCTTTAATTGGATGTAATTTAACCTCACTATAAATCAACTGTTTCAATTCCTGTAAGTGTTCAGGAGCTGGTGTTACAGTAATCAATATTCCCGAACGTTGCAGAACTCTAGCTAATTCTTCCGCTTTGCAAGGTGCATAAATACGAACAATTGCATCAATACTTTGTTCAGGGAAAGGCAAACGGTGACTAGAGGCAACACAAAAATTGACTGATGGATAGCGTTTTGCTGCATAACGAATAGCGGCTTTTGATACATCTAACCCAAAAACAGCTTTAATTGCCCGCTGTTTTATTAAGCTTTGCATAAAATAGTCAGTGTAATACCCTTCTCCACAACCAATATCTAATACATTTTCACTCTGCTCAGAAAGGTATTGCGCTAATTTCTCAGTCACACATTGACGCATTGGATCATAATGACCTGCATTTAAAAATTGCCGCCGAGACTGCATCATTTCGGCACTGTCACCAGGATCCTTAGAACGCTTATGTTGTACTGGCAGTAAGTTCACATAACCTTCTTTTGCACGATCAAATTGATGGTTATTGGAACACTGCCAACTATTATTATTCAATTTTAAAGGACTAAAACACAGGGGGCATTGATAGCTCATAACAGGTATATCTTGATAAATAAAAAGCAGTATACCATATAGATTCAGCGCCACGGGCTGTATATTTCCCATGGCACTGAGACTGGATTGACATTAGTGGTGGCTCATTAACCTTTAGTAGAGTCTGGAGTCTTTTTCTTTACTGGTTGATTATGAGCTTTGCTGTTGCTCGATGAATGCGATTGGCTACTTTGCTGTGTTTTCACCGTAGGCGATGTTTTCCCCTCTTTTGCTGTACCTGCAGCGAGTGCCGAACCCGAAATGGCTAATGACAATACCGTCGCAATTGCTAATAACTTTTTCATTCTAAATACCTTCAAATTTATGTATACAAGGATGTTCTTGCGATATCAATAAATCATATTTTTTAAATACACTACAATAGGAAAAACTTAAAGATTTATAAATTTTTTATAGGTTATTTATGGGGTAATATTTATGCGATTTGTTGATGTTCTATTTACTTTATTAACAATGAGTCTAATGATAGAAAATTCCTTTTAGTGATAACTTTATTTTCTTTACCTATTCATTTTTATTAAAAAAATAACACCAATTACTCATTGATTTATTTATTAAACAAAAACAACAAGATAACAAAATGCGAGGCACTCATAAAAACCAATTGAATTTATTTATTGAGTAATATCATGATAAAGAAGCCATTTTACCGCTTCAAAGTAAATATAAAAAACCACATAACACAAATTACAACATTTTAAATTATCCGACAGGCAACAAATCAAAAAAAATCGTCATCTATTGGCTGTGAAATATCAATGAAAGCTCAACAAGGAGTCAATCTATTTTTTATTTTCCAAATTTACTCTTTTTACATATAAAAACGATCGCTTGTTTTAATTGAGCGATCGTTTCATATTTATTAAGTATATTATTTGTTTAGATAGTTATTAATTGCATTAAAAACTAATGAGGCTTCTAACGGCTGCCCATCTTCTGCTGGATGAGCAACTGGCCATGTGGACCACTGAACAATGACTAGCTGCTCTTTTGGATTGACCACAATAATTTGCCCAAAAATTCCCAATGCCCACAATGTATTGTTCCCATCTAGGCCCTCTTTAGGTTGTGCATTTTGCATTTTTTGCGGAACGCTATTGTTCCACCATTCAAAGCCATAGATCCCTTCTGGGTAACTTGGATTCACCGAGTTTTTCGCTTGTACCCAGCTTTTAGACTCATTCACCCAATTATCCGGTAATGATTTGTGACCATCTGGCAAGACTCCATTCCCTGCAAAAAATAGCCCAAACTTACCCCAATCCTCTAACGTGGCATTAAAACCATGTGCCCCTGTATTATGTTTATTTAATTCATAGCTTTGCCATACCCCGTCGCTCGTCATACCAAAAGGTTGCCATATCTTATTTTCGAGATATTGTGCTATCGATACACCCGTTGCTTTTTCAAGTGTATCCCCTAATAACCACGCACCGCCTGAATTGTATTGCCACACTTCCCCAGCTTTTGCATAGGATTTTCGTTTAGGATTGATAACTAACTGTTGCACACACTCATAGATTTTCGGGTTTGCTTCACACTCGGTCATTTTGGCAAAATCTGAGTTTAGGTTTTCATAATCTTCCCCCCACTCAACCCCAGAGGTGTGTTGTAACAACTGCCTTATTGTCACATCTTCCCAAGCGGTTCCTTTAACACTTGGATTGTATTTAACTATGGCATCGTCTAATGAGGCTATTTTACCTTCCTGTAGTGCTATCCCAACTAGAGTTGAAACAACTGATTTTCCGACCGAACGCGAGGTCCATAACGTTTTTGGCGTGTTTCCTTTACCATAATATTCAAAGACGACTTTTCCCTGTTTTATCACCATTAACGCGGTAACATCATTACGCTTAATATAGTCATCAAGGTTATATGTCATCCCTTTCAATTGGTAAGTGACATCAACTAAGTTTTGAATTTCTCTTTCTAGCGGTTTGGGATTAATTGCATGGAATACATCTCCGGGGTAAGAGCGGTAATCATTACGAAAACCAAGCAATCGTTCATTTTGATCCCATGTCAGCATGTCTTTAACATTTGGGTAGTGACTATCAACAGGCTGAGGGCATTGCGATAAAGCAGGCACATGACATTCGTTGTCAGTTTGATTTGCATAACCATAGAGCGATGTAAAGAATAAAGCCGAGAATAAACATACATTTACTTTGTATTTTTTCATAGGGTGACCTTTTATAATAATAACAACTAGCTCTTTTTATTGTCATTAATATCTTAGCGTTGGATTTTATTATCGCTATCGACCAAAAAGACGAAGGGATACGGCTCTTTTATGGGATTACTTTTAATCTTCAGCAGTACTTTGGTGATTAAGTTGTTTATTAATCTGATTTTTGATTTGATAACACAGAAATTTATTATGTAACTGGGGGCTTAATGGAAATTAGACTCGCTGTACCATCTGAAGCCGAACAACTTTGGTTTATCAGAAATAACGCGATTCGTCACTCTTGTAAACAAAGCTTTAGCCATAGTGTGATTATGGCGTGGGCGCCAGACAAAATGCCAGAAAGCTATCGAACTATGGTGGAAGAAAATCCATTTTTTGTGGTTGTTAATGAGCTTAATATTCCAATCGCCACAGGTTTCTTAAACCTTAAACAGCACAGTGTTGATGCTATTTTTACTTTACCTGAATATTCAGGTTTAGGCGCAGCCCGTTTAATTATGGACAGGATCAAACAAGAAGCTAAATCCCGTCATATCAAACAACTCACTTTAGAATCGACACCTAATGCCGAACGGTTTTATCAAAAACAAGGGTTTATTTCTCAAAACAAAGGCCAATATTATTCTGCATTAGCTCAAAGCTATCTTCCTTGTATTAATATGACCTTATCGCTTTAGCAACCTATTTCAGCCGTTTAATGATGACTAAACGGCTTTATAATTTAAAAATCAGCAAATTCAGGAATGGCTTTTCTTCCATGTGATTCAAGAAAATCCAATACCCTGCGGGGAGTGACATTTAAGATCTGCTCTTGGGGAAAATCAATCGCGGTTAACATCTCAACCACTTTATCAAAATTACCTAAATATCCCGCATAATGTGAATCAGAGCCCAATGAAACCCAGCCACCCACTTCTTTCACTGCTTTAGCTATTGCCAGACAATTTGATTCACTGCCAACGCGAGAATGCAAAAATGATGAGTTATTCATTTCCAATGCGACATTACACTCTTTTGCTGCTTGAGCAACCGCACGAATATCAATCGGGTATTTAGGGTTCCCCGGATGCGTAATAATGTGTACTTTGCCGCTTTGAATTGTGGCAATCATCGCTTCTGTATTATCCGCCTGACTTTGTGGTGCAAGAACTGGTTCATGAAAGCCCGCTAAGATAATATCTAATTGCCTGTTCATTTTTTCATTACAGTCGATTTCACCTTGTTTATTTTTAATATTCGCTTCAATACCGTAGAGCAAACCAACGCCATTCACAATACGTGGCAAAATAGGCATATTGGCAAAATGCCACTGATGTGGAGCATCGTCCATTTCAGGGCCATGATCTGTAATGGCAAACAGTTTTATCCCTCTACGTGCTGCCTCGGAAAAATACTCATTAACCGTGCTATAGGCATGTGTGCTGGCAATAGTATGCGCATGCAAATCAACTTGATACATATGCTACCCTTCTAATTCTATTGTGTGCCTTCCGACACTATCAAATAATCAAATGATCATTCAAGCTAACATATCAAGATGTTATTACGATAGCGATGCCATAACTCATATTTTAATGGATACGCCAATATCAGCAGTGACACGCCTAAATAACAAATAAAAAGAGCGAATATCTACTCGCTCTCTTTTCCTACTGCAATGCTATCTTTAATCGACAAGAATACGTTTGTTGGTCGCTCCCCAAAGAATTGACATTTCAGTAAATAATGCTCCACTGATATCTTCAACCTCTTCGGCAGTGATTTCACCATTACCTTGTTTACCAAAGAAAACAACTTCATCTCCGGGTTGGACTTGCTTTAAGTCAGTCACATCGACCATCACGGTATTCATTGATGTCTTTCCTAATACAGGCACCGTTTGCCCATTAATTAATGCGTGCCCCGCATTGCTGAATACTCGGCGGTAGCCGTCAGCATAACCGACAGGAATATTAGCCAATACAGAGTCACGTTTTAGCGTATAGGTTCTGTCATAACCGACCGTGTTTCCTTTAGGGTAATGATTCACCGAGGCAATATTCGATTTTAATGTCATGACACGCTTATAGTCTTTCGTTGCTACCGTGTCACCATAGAAAATACCGCCAACACGCACCATATCAAGCCATGACTCAGGTACAGTGATGGTTGCATAGGTATTCGCCACATGCAAAATGACATCTTCACGCTTCAATCCAGTTACATCAAGGACTTGTTGTGACTGCTTTTTAAACTTCGCTAAATCTTTGCGGATTTGAGCCTCATCTTCTTCAGGGTAATGCGACATGATGCCAACAACTTTTAGCTGAGGTAATTGAGCAATCATTTTTGCGTCATTGAGGCCTTGCGCATGACTCACTTCTAGCCCATTACGTGACATTCCCGCTGAATTCAATGCTAAATGGATTGGTATTACTTTATTTTGCTTTTTACCAATATCATTTAAACGCTGTGCCATATCGAGATTACCGATAAGCTCTTCAACGTCATAGGCTGTTGCTTGTGCCATTTCTTGTTCAGTGGCATTACGCACTCTCATCAAACGGCCTTTGAAACCTAACTCTCTGACTTGTTTAAATTCTTGATTATTTGTTAAGCCAATACATTGCACATTATTTTCAATCATCAGAGGCGTTACCAGTGTCAAATCATGACCATACGCATCCCCTTTCAATACAGCACAAAGCGATGACTTATCCCCCAGCAACGCCTGCACTTTTTTAATATTGAAATCGAGTGCACTACGAGAAATTTCTATCCAAGAATTATTCACAATAATGGGTTGGACTTGTGCGTCAGGGATCGCTTTGGTGTTGGTGTTTGCAGGTTGCTGGCAAGCTGTTGCGACCAATAGAGGAAGTAAAGCAAGATATCTCAACCGAAATGACATCTTTTATATCCTTAGTAATCAATGAAATAGATTCTCCAATAAATTATTTTTATAATTATGGAGAGTGAAAATATACATTTGATGCATATAGGATAGAAATAATATCAAGTTGAATATTTTGAACAAGCAATTAATGCAGTAAAAGTGAATAATTAATTATTTTGATTAAGGGTAAATAATAACCAAGCCATTCAACAAAACAAACATAACCATTTGATAACTTTATATTAAAAAAGTTTTTAATATCGGTATTAGCTAAAAGTACGTTTCTATGACGCGCATCCAAACCCGATTAATCATGCTATTTATCAACGTTATTTAGCCCATCATGGAAGTAACGTATTTAGTCACTTCCATAAAGCGAGCTTTACATCTAGTTATTTTGACGAATTGACAATATTAGTTAACTTTGTCAACATCCAAATAAGATTGTCTAATAATGTCAAATTCGCATTAGCCTATATGGAGCGTGGATGTGCCAATAAAGATGCACCAAGAAGAAATTAATCAACGACAAACGCATATTTTACAATCTGCTCGTTGGTGCTTCTTAAATTTTGGATTTAAAAAAACCTCACTTGAGGATATTGCGAACAGAGCCCATCTTTCTCGTACACTGTTATACAAACATTTTAAAGATAAAGAGCAAATTTTTATCAACGTATTTGTTGAATGGTTGGTATCAAGGCAACCTAGCGCCAAAAAAGTGGCTCACTCACAACGCTCCTCACAAGAGCGTTTAATGCAAGTTAGCCAATTACTGATCCTCGAACCTTGGGCTGACAGGATAGGCGCACCGATGGGTGCAGAATTTTATGATATCTGTGAGCAGCTTGCCCCTAGTATTGTGCAGCAGCACCAGCAATTTATCCTGCAATGTGTTGCAGTCATTTTACAAGATGAGATGGCAGCAAAGGTCTTTTTATTGGCATTAAATGGTCAACTTGCAGATAACCCAACCACCACCGAATTATTTCAACGCACAAAAATACTCGTTGACTGTTTTACAGCTCCCGTTTCGATTTGTTAAAAAATCAGTCAATCACCATCATGTAGTAAGTTGTTTTCCATATTGAAATTAAGAGCGCGGGGCTTTTTTAGTGCTCATATATTAAGGAGAATTACATGAAAAAGAACCTATTCGGTGCCACCTCCACCGCTGATGACGTTTTAAATAACATCGATTTAAGTCATAAACGTATTCTCGTTACAGGAACTTCTTCTGGTCTTGGCGTTGAAATTGCTAGAGCATTAACCGCACGTGGCGCTCATGTTATTGGTACCGTTCGCCATACTGCTAAAAGTGAAAAGCAAGCTCACGCTATTCGTGGCGCTAACCCACAAGGCAGTTTCGAGCTCGTTGAATTAGATCTTTCATCGCTTGCCTCTGTACGCACATGCTCTGACAAACTACTCGCAGCCGGAAAACCAATTGATATTATCATTAATAACGCTGGTGTGATGGCGACACCATTTGGTCATACTGCCGATGGTTTTGAAACTCAGTTTGGTATTAACCACTTAGGTCATTTTGTACTTGTTAATCGCCTAATACCTTTATTAAATTCAGGCGCTCGTGTTATTAGCGTTTCCTCAGCAGGACACCGTTTATTCGATTTTGATATTAACGATCTTAATTTCTCCTATACTGACTATCAGCCACAACTTGCCTATAGTCGTTCAAAGACTGCCAACATTTTATTTGCTGTTGAATTTGACCGCCGTTATCGCAACCTGGGTATTCGCGCTTGCGCTATTCACCCCGGTAATATTGCTACTAACTTGAGCCGCAATATGTCGGCCGAAGATCAAGCCGAAATTGGCACCATGATCAATTCACTTAACCAGCAAGCCGGTTTATCCAGTTTAGAAACTAAAACAATCCCACAAGGTGCAGCAACCACCGTATGGGCTGCTGCCGTCGCTGATGCGGATGAAATTGGTGGTCAATATTGCGAAGATTGCCAAGTTGCACAAGTTAATGATGGACCGGGTTTTTTCGGTCTTCGCACTTATGCTATCGACCCACAACTTGCCAAAGCATTATGGCTAAAAAGCGAACAAATGGTTGGTGAAGCATTTCCTTAGAATAGTTCACTGCCGATAACTTAATTACCCCTTTGCACGGTAAAAGTTATCTAGTCCATCCGCCCCTTTTCAATTAAGGGGCTTTCAAGCGTGTTTGCCTTTACGCGGTTTATCAACAACAAATAAACTAATCTTTATAAAGTTCCATTTTAGTTACTTTAAATAAGTATTTTTATGCTAAAGTTCTTTTTTGGTTACACTACCAGCAACCTTTACTTAATAAAAATAAAGTACCATAATAGTTACATTATCGGTTATTTTTGCATTTAAAGTCACCAAATAGGGTCTTTATATGAATAATAAAATAAGTGCTATTGCACTTGCAGAGCAACTTGGAGAACGATTAAAACAGGCTCGCTTGAATCAAAACCTAACGCAATCTGAGGTCGCAGAATTTGCTGGTGTCGCACGTAAAACAGTTATCAATGCTGAGAAAGGTAAAGCGCAACTAGAAATTTTTATCGCTATCATGCAGGCTTTAAATTTAACGGAGCAACTTGATTTATTTTTACCTTCAAAACCTATTTCACCTATACAACTAGCTAAATTACAAGGAAAAAAGCGCCAAAGAGCATCTGGTCAGCGACAAGAGAATGAAGAGGAGCACATTGAATGGTAATGGAAGTTATTAATGTCAATTATCATAATCAAACCATCGGTGCACTCAGTTTTGATACAGAGAGAAAGATTGGTGCTTTTGAATACGAACCCAGTTTTCTCAAAAAAGGATTGAACTATCCCCTTTAAAAATGCCTTTGTCTTCAACAATATTTCGCTTCCCAGAATTAGACTTTAACACCTTTAAAGGCCTTCCTGGTTTAATCGCAGACTCCCTACCCGATGACTTCGGTAATGCAGTCATCGATGAAACGATTGAACATGTCTCGAAATGGCCAACGTTAGCGAAGGAATGGGATGTGCCAAAGTCATTAATCGACGAGGTAAACGCGAATTTAAGGTTGAACATTTAATAAGGCGGCAATCACTTTCCGACCATTCGATTAATACTTCTTCACGCGTAAAAACCATCTATCCATACTCCCTCTCTTAGCTAACGCTTTGTATTTTATCGCCTCTTTAATGATGCTTAGCCTTGTTCTTAATCACCTAATAAAAAATTCAATCTTCAATTATCTTACGCCTAGTAAATTGACATTACGACATCATGATGTCATGATTAGCGAATGAAAATTGAACAAGAACACACACCACTTTATGCTCAAGTCCAAGCGGCTTTAGCTGCTGACATCTCTACCGGTATTTTACCCCCCGGTAGTCAGCTCCCATCCGAAGAACAATTGGTCGAAAGGTTCAATGTCAGCCGCACGACTATCCGTAAGGCTATTGAAAACCTAGTTTCTCGTGGGCAAGTCGAAATCCGAAGAGGCAAAGGCACTTTCGTCACAGAGCCTAAAATCACACAAGAGTTGACCGAATTGACAGGCTTTGTTGAAGATATGTTGGCTCTAGGCCGTACACCAACGGCTCGTTTGCTCGGAACACAGGTCGTGCCCGCTAAAGCTGATGTCGCTAAGCAGCTTTCAGTTTCAACAGGCAGCTTGGTGATGCAAATTAAACGCGTCCGTCTAGCCGATGGTGTCGCAATGTCTTTTGATGAGACGTACCTACCACAGGAGATTGGTGAAAAGATCACTACGCATAACCTTGATGTTGAGCCAATTTTTTCTCTACTGGAAGATAAATATCACTTACCACTGACCGAAGCAGAATATCGACTTGAAGCGGTTACCGCTTCTGCTGAAGTCGCACAGGCTCTCAATATTCAGCCGGGGGGTGCTGTCTTTATGATTGAACGTACATCCTATACTCATGGGCATCGCCCTATTGATTACGAAAAACTCTATTACCGTGGCGATCTAATTCGTTTTGTGACTCGCTTGGTTCGACGTCCACGTGACCGTTCATGATAGGGAAATTAAGTCATGGGATCTTTATGGCTAGTTTTAGCTGCGTTTAGCGCAAGCGCCCTTGGCGGTGTATTAGGTATGGCAAGTGGTATCTTTATTGTACCCATCCTGATATTCATCTTTGGTATTGATATTCATATTGCGATCGGAGCAAGTCTTATTTCTGTGATTGCTTGCTCATGTGTAAGTGCTGCTCCCTTTCTTAAAAGACGCCTTGCAAATGTAAGATTGGCCATCGTTCTTGAAACGGCTACAACGATTGGAGCATTAACGGGTGTGTTTCTTATCGGAATAATTTCAACGCCAGTGTTATATGGGCTATTCGCTATTATTCTTGGGCTTTCTGCTAAACAAATGTTGACTCGAAGGCATCAAACACATCATGTCACCTCTCCACCTACAAGCTGGGCAAGTCGATTACAATTACACGCCAGCTACCCTGACCGTGTCGGAAAAGAAGTCAGTTATCAAATAGGGCATTTACCACTCGGTATGTTACTTATGTACGGTGCAGGTTTACTTTCCGCACTACTCGGTATTGGTTCTGGTGTTCTTAAAATTCCTGCGATGGATTCTGCTTTACGACTCCCTCTTAAAGTTTCTTCTGCCACATCAAACTTTATGATCGGTGTTACTGCGACTGCCAGTGCCTGCGCTTATTTTGTTCGTGGTGATATCGATATTGATATTGCGGGGCCTATCACTTTAGGCTCGGTTATTGGTGCGCTCATTGGCGCGCGCTTACTGATGTGGTTACCAGCGGAAAAATTGCGGATCTTTTTCGTTATCATTCTCGCGCTATTGGCAGTTCAAATGCTGTTAAGTGCTTTTGATATCCAACTTTTGGTTGAGTCTGTGTAGAATGAAGAAGCTCACAAGAAATATAGAAATACGGGATCAACTTATTGCGAATTTGCTCTGGTATGGTACATGGTTTGCGACAGTACTGATAGCCATCGGCGTTATTATCAATGCACTTGCTGCCTATTTCCCATTATCATTCGGCGGTTATCCCATCATAAAAATAGGTATTATTTTATTTATTTTTCTTCCTGTTGCTCGAGTCATACTCATGCTAGTGCTATTTTTACGTGAGCACGATTATCTCTACGCTACGATTGCTTGTTTTGTTCTATGTACAATAGCGGCAGGTGTATTTATTGAAATAGACCTCCCCTAGCCTGACGTGTTGTCTATTCTTCTTGGATCACAAAAGTTTATACGTCTGTTTTAGAGCCTTCTCTGTAGAAAATAAGGAACATTATTCACCAGATGGAAAAACTAGCCCAGATGGGAGTTTAGCGTACTTTAGCAATAACTAATCATAATCCTAAAGCAAATTCATTATATGTTTGATAAAAAGGAAACTCTCTATCCTGAATTTCAAAGAATAAAATGAAACGGTTCTATTTATATTTTTTGTTATTATTTTCAATATCATTACATGCCAATGAGCAATGCGATCTTATCGCTTCTATATATGGTGCTGAAGCTGGATTTAATTACCAAACAATGGTAGTCAAAGACGGAAGTAGAGCTTATTTTTATTCTGCACCGGATAAGAATTGCCGATTAGCAACATTTATTATTTCAGGTGATCAAGTAGAAGTCTTCCGTGAAATTGGTGAAATAAAGGGTGTAGAGTATTTATATATTCGTTATCGAGATATAAATAATCAATTTGTCACAGGATGGGTACAAGCACAATTTTTTCAAAGTCTGAAAAGTAAAATCACAACCTCTAAAAAGTGTGCGAATATAAAAGAACAACAAATCGGTATTAGTTTTCCTGTAAAGAATAATCACTATCAAATTATCGGTAATAAAAAAGCGAATTTTTACTCAGCACCTGATGACTCATGCATCGTTGACGACGTATTTGTTATCCCTGGAGACCAAGTTTCAGGGCAAGAAGATGCTGAAGGTACATTTATTCTTGTTAATTATTATACATCAACGGGTGAAATTGTTAGAGGATGGATAAAAAAAGAGCGGTTGTGGCAGTTAAATCATGGTGACAGTTATCGCAATGATATTAATCCATCCAGCCTTGATTTAGCCATTAGAGTTGTTTCGCTCTGGATGAATGTAGAATATTCCTGCCACTTTTATGAAGGTATAAATGATAATAATAGGTTTCGTTTATTAGTACGTGAAGATCACCAGTCGTCGCACTGTCGAGGAGGAGGTGGTGATCCAGCAACCACTCCCGTTGTTGCTTTTTTTGATATTGATAAAATAACAGGTGAAGTCGACTTTGATGGTCTAAACAATGAACTATAAGAATATAGGCGATATATTTCACATCATCCTATCAAATTGAAAGTGCTCTTGGGATCTGTGAGTTCAACTCTATTTGGAACTTATCCACAGTTACTGACTGTAATATGTTCTCTTAATGACGACATTTTATTGCGTTAAACAAACTTGATTATCGTATTGGTTATGTAATAGTTAACAGTTTCAGATATCATTCAAGCTTTAATGGTAATATTGGTAGGCTAAACCCCGTGAGAATTCGTTACACCATTCCATTCAAACGCAAAATAATCATTGACGATCATTGGGAAATTCCCATGCAAGGCGGAAGGCTTCGTATCATTGAAGAGAACGATTATGCTACAGCTATTGAGCTCACCTTCGAAAAACAACCACTGGAATACGCACCGTCTTTTCAAAAAACTAATGCTGATGAGAGCATGACAAAAATTAGCAATCACGATCAGCGTATAATGTTTGTAAAGCGTCAACTTGATGACGCATCAGCATTTCTTGAATGCTTCCATGATATTGAACTTATCACAGAGGAAATTGAGGCCAAATATGAAGGAGAAACCCCAGAGGAAGAAACCCAACTATCCATAAAAGGGTTATCTATGGGACGTCATGATCCTGCATTGACTCTTAATTTTGATATGCTAACACGAGCAGTTATGGCTGCGGAGAAATATGATGGTCCGAAATTTGAAGTAGCCTTCGTAAAAAGCGCTCGCAAAATGCTTAAAGAACAAAAATTCATAAATTCCTTCCGCTACTCATTCCTACTTATCGAATCCCTTTACGGTAACGGTCAGTTTAAAACACAAAGCCTACAAACTGCACTCAAGTCAAACAATGATTTTCGTGCTATTGTCGAACTTGCTATTAAAGATGTTATTCCGGCAAAAAACGACAACAATTCGGATACAGCAAAACTCCTTATGGCAAAGCCAGAGGTGGATAGCATTATCAATCATTTAGTCGAAAAAAGAGGTTTTTATTTTCACGGGAATATCAAACGGAGGGACGCTTGGAATCCCAATGAACAAAACGTTGCGGAATCTTTGGCACTTCTCGCGATAGGTATTGCAACAACAATTACAATAAAAGCTGCAGATCCATTATTCATTCCTGAGCTAGAGAAACGCCACTTTGAAAATGCGATACATATAGGAGCTAAACTTGTGTTTGAAGTAAAATTTAGATTCCGTGAGCCGGAAGAAGCTTTTGATAGGCACCATCAGTTCAACATCACTATGCCTGGAACCAAACTCACACCTCGCACAGCTTTCAACGCTGCTCAATATTTTCTAAATGTATTCCAGCATAACCAACCTGCATCAGTTTTATATGAAGCAGAATGCAACGTTCAAGAAACTGGGGAAAAAGTATTTACCCTCATATTTCATACGAAAGAAGATTAATTAAACAGGAAAGACTAAACCAAAAATTTGACCGAGGAAATTCTAGATAATAGAGCATCAATATCAAATAAGAACCACTATCCCAGTTATGGCATCAGTATGATGCCATAATGTATCTACCATACCCAATAAAATGCATTAATAATACAAAAAATCAATAATTGAATTATATTTATTTAATTCAATTAATAATATATCTCACTCCCACTAAGTTTTTGATGGGGAATGTTTTTTGTTTAATAACAATCACTTGAGCAAACCATCACTCTTTGTCCCATTATTTATACTATATAGGATAATTTTTAATTTTACATGTTAAGTTAAAATGTTAAAGTACTGACAATCTAACTAATTACGGTGATTGAGAACATTATGTTGACAGCTACACTTTGGGTTGCTTTAGGAGTAATTGGTGCTGCTTTGATTACTCGTGGAGTTAAAATATCAGAGTTTAGACAGGCTTGGATTGACGGATTAAGAAGCGATATAGCTGAATATACGAGTAAAGCTCATGAGTGGATCGATATATACTTGGAGTTCAATAATCAAACAATTCAAGAAAAAAAAATAGAAATCACACCAAAACTTGAACGTTTAAAATATGATGCCCTACATATTCACAATCGGATATCTCTTCGCTTTAAACCTGGCAACAAAAAAGCCAATCAGTTACTAAAACATCTTCTGGATTTACTTGATCCTTCTAAACTAGATACAGAACAAAGTAATGCATATTCACGCTGGAGAGAACTTTCAGACAAAGCTGTTCAAGAAGCTAGATTCTTACTCAAAGAAGAGTGGGAATATACAAAAAACCCATTGAAAAAGCGTTTTCTTAAAGATAAACAATGACTTTTTACTCCATACAAAATAAAGCCAGTTAGAAAATAGTATTTATCACTTTATTTTACTTCAGTGAAAAGATATTAATCAAGCTTCATAGTAACAGCACTAAACATTTTTAAGTTAAATAATGTACTTTTGAGCTCCAATAAATAATCTATAAATTTTGGTGGTATAAATGAAAAGAATTGGAATTTTAAATGAATTTTCTCATCAAAAATATGAGCTAAAAAAAAGCCTTGAATATATTTCTGAAATTGAAGGCTATAAAGTTGAGACTATTGAAGACTTTTCAGCTCAAGAAACTATTATTGATGCTATATGGGGATTAATTAATCTATGTGATGTTTTAATTGCCTATGTTAGTAATAAAGACGAAAGTCTTTACTATCAAATAGGATTAGCCCATGGAGCAAAGAAGCCTGTAGTTATTGTGACCGAACACGAATATATACTTCCTCCTGAACTCAGAGGTCAACGAATACTTAGCACATCACAACGTAGCTTAAGTGATAGTAACTTCATGTTTCAACTTAAAGAAGCAATTGAAGATTCAACCTGTAAAAAAATAGGTTATTTAGGACCAAGAAGAGAGCTAAAACAATATTATACATCTCAACATCTTGTAATCTCCCGTAGTTTCCGCGATTTATTTTCAGCAGAAGTATCTCGTAGAGGACGACTGTTTGAGCAATGGTTTGCAGAAATTGCTCGAGGTGTTGATGGTTGGGAAGTAATTGAGTCAGATTCAAATGCTCGGCATGAAAAAGGTTTTGACTTAGTCATTTGGAACTCCCAAGAAGACTCAGAACTAGCTATTTTAGGGAATCCAATAGCTGTTGAGCTGAAAGCTATTAGTTCAATGAATTCTTCATCACTATCTCAGTTCCTTCATATGAGTAAGATATCTGGCATTAAAGGTCTTATTTTAGCAACTACAGGATTGAATGATAACAGGACTAAACACTTACTAAATAAGTTCAGAGTTGAAGAAGGCATCAATGCAATCGCACTTGACCGGGATGATCTCGTAAATGTAAGAGAACCTAGCGATTTATTATTTTTAGTTAAATCAAAGGTAAGAGAACTCTTATATGGTCAGGAGTTCTAAAATGTTTGATATAAACCAATTTAAAACTTTAATTGCAAATGTTGATGCTGCCATTACAAATCAAGAAAAAGGCCAATCATTTGAGCTTGTTTCAATATATATGTTTGAGCACTTAAATGGTGTAGATGTAACGGAACATGATATAAGAATGCCTTCAGAAGAAATAGATATCGTTCTTTGGAATGCTCAAACAGAAGAAGTATTACGTCCTTGGGACTCAGTTATATTAGTAGAATGTAAAAATTGGAGTACCGCAGTTGGAGCTTCCATATTAGATAATTTTGTAAATAAGGTTAGGAGGCGATCTTTAAGCACAGGTATATTTGTAGCTGCTAATAGTGTTACAGGGGGGTTTATTAAAGGTGATGGCACTGAGCCTGGTGCAGCTGGTATTTTAACTAGTGCCTTGCAAGATGGAATCAGAGTTATCGTAATTACCATGGACGATATTCGGGCTATTAATTCACTTGATGACATCCGAGCTTTAATCAAAAAGCGATATTGTGGCCTTTATGTTCATAAAGTACTTTAAATTTAGGTTAAAAAGAATAACTATGAGTATTATTGCACAAAGCTTTGTTTCAAATATTACATCAGAGAAAACTATCAACACATTAGAGGCCAAATCTATCCTCCTCTTTAACACTTTCAAGCTATATGTCCACTTCCCCCTAAAATAAGACAGCTATAATTAGATTTTCTGGCATGAAATTCAAAGACATTTGTCGCCAAAATGGGATCAGTAATGTGACTTATTATATCTATGGACTACCTCCGTTTTGCAAGTACTGAATCAAGTTTTAGGCTGTTGCTTACATCTATCCGGCATCAGAAATATCTGTGCCCAAATGGGTGATCCGCACACAATCGCCTCAACAACTGGACGGCCACGAAGGCCAATATAATAATCAGGTTCCGATCGTGCAGGTTTAACCTGTATCCATTTTTCAATACCTTGCAACTTTTAAAGGTATGCTATTACACTGCCGGTCTGTACTCTGTTTCATTGTGAAGAATTGACCAAATAATTCTGGCATTTTTGTTGGCAACTGCAACGGTCGTTTTGTTAAATCCCTGTCGCTCTTTTAGCTGATTAACCCATTGGTTTAAGTAACCCTCATTATTATTTGCAGCCACTCTGACGACTGCCCGGGCTCCATGAATAAATAAGGGTCGTAAATGCTTATCGCCTTTTTTGGTTATGTTCATCAGCACCTGTCTGTCGCCACTGGAGTGAACTCCTAACCAGGCAGCGAAATGACGACCATTTTTGAATTCAGTTCCTTTGCCAATCGCAGCAACAACTGCAGTCGCTGTTTTAAGGCCAATACCTTTAACTTTGGCAATCCGCTGACAGGCTTCAGATTGTCGGAAAACAGTATCAATTTCTTTATCAAAAAAGTTTATACGACGACCAAGGTCGTTAAAAAGATCATAGAGTTCTGCTATCGTCCTGCGCATTCTGGTACTAAGACCATTTTCTGTGTCCTCCAGAATCAGCGGAATAGCGTGACGAACCCTTGAGACTGCCGTACCGATTGTTATTCCAGGGTCAAGCAGTAATCCTCTGATTTGACAGACTGTCGCAGTGCGGTGATTAACAATACGCTGTCTTGCCCGGTGCAGGGCTTGAATATCCTGCTGTTCCGGACTTTTTGGGGGAACGAACTGCATTGTTGGCTGCATCAGAGCAATTGCGATAGCCTGTGCATCATTACCGTCATTTTTTTGCCCGCGGGCAAAGGGTTTTACATACTGGGGACTGATCACTTTTACCTTATGTCCCAGTTTTTCGAACTCACGCTGCCAGTAAAATGCGCCCGTGGAGGCTCCCACACCAATCAGGCAAGCCGGAATATTCGCGACGGTCTGTAGCAACGTTTTACGATCAGGGCGTTTTTTATAAACCGGTTTACCCGACTGATTTAATCCACAAAGTTGAAAAACATTTTTAGCCAAATCAATACCGAGATAGATAACATTCATGATAATGCTCCTGCTGAGTATATTTTGTTCAGTTAACCTCAGAGGGAGGAGGTAGTCCATCCCATTAATTGGAAATAGAAGCTCGTAGTTCAAATAGATAATCAATATTAACTAGCGTAATTGAGCTTCAGACACAACAAGCAACAAAACAAAAAAGCCCATTTTTACATGGGCTTACGTCGTTATTTTGCTAGTCAATGCCAGCTAATTCTTATTGAGGGACTACTCCCATTCGATCGTTGCTGGTGGCTTACCGCTGATATCATACACGACCCTTGAAATCCCATCGACCTCATTGATAATGCGGTTTGAAACACGGCCTAAGAAATCATATGGTAAATGAGCCCAGTGTGCGGTCATAAAGTCAATTGTCTCAACTGCACGTAAAGAAACAACCCAATCGTATTTACGACCATCACCCATCACACCAACAGAACGCACAGGCAGGAATACCGTAAATGCTTGGCTAACCTTGTGATAAAGCTCTGCTTTGTGTAGCTCTTCAATAAAGATAGCATCGGCACGACGCAGAAGATCACAATACTCTTTTTTCACTTCACCTAAAACACGTACGCCGAGGCCTGGACCTGGGAATGGGTGACGATATAGCATGTCGTATGGCAAGCCAAGTTCAAGACCAATTTTACGAACTTCATCTTTGAACAGCTCTTTCAATGGCTCAACTAGGCCTAACTTCATATCTTCTGGTAACCCACCGACGTTATGGTGAGATTTAATGACATGCGCTTTACCCGTCGCTGACGCCGCAGATTCAATAATATCTGGATAGATAGTACCTTGTGCCAACCATTTAACTTGCGTTTGTTTTGAAGCTTCTTCATCAAACACATCGATAAATACATGACCAATCGCTTTACGTTTTGCTTCTGGGTCGTGAATACCTGCTAATGCACTCAGGAAACGATCTTCTGCTTTCACATGGATAATGTTTAGGTCAAATTTACCTGCAAACATCTCCATCACTTGATCAGCTTCGTTTAAACGCAACAAGCCGTTATCAACAAATACACACGTGAGTCGTTTACCAATCGCACGGTTTAACAACAAAGCGGTTACAGAAGAATCGACACCGCCAGACAGTGCTAAAATCACATGATCATCGCCAATCTGCTCTTTGAGGCGTGCTACAGTATCATCAATAATCGCCGCTGGCGTCCACAGAGCTTCACATTGGCAAATATCCTGCACAAAGCGCTTCAGAATATTGAGGCCTTGGTAAGTGTGTGTTACTTCTGGGTGGAATTGAACACCATAGAATTTTTTCTCTTCATTTGCCATGATTGCAAATGGGCAGTTTGGTGTACTTGCGATAGTTTTAAAATCCGCGGGGATCGCAGTCACTTTATCGCCATGGCTCATCCAGACATCCAGCACTGGCGTACCATTTTCGTTGAGTGAGTCTTGAATATCACGGAACAAATCGCATTGCTCAGTGATTTCAACTTTTGCGTAACCAAATTCACGCTCACCAGAAACCTCGACGGCACCACCAAGTTGCATTGACATGGTTTGCATACCATAGCAGATACCTAAAACGGGTATACCTGCATTAAATACATACTCAGGAGCACGTGGGCTATCATTTTCTGTGGTGCTTTCTGGACCACCAGAAAGGATGATACCGTTCGGATTGAATTCACGGATTTGCTCTTCTGAAACGTCCCACGCCCAGAGTTCACAATAAACGCCAATTTCACGAACACGGCGAGCAATCAGTTGTGAGTACTGTGAGCCGAAATCAAGGATAAGAATGCGATGCTTATGGATATTTGTTGTCATTTGAGGAGAATTCCAAAAATTCAAGTCAAAAATAAAAAATTGGTAGCTCCGTAATTAACTACGGAGCTACCCTGAATCATTATCTGTTATTGTCCCAGACGGTAGTTCGGGGACTCTTTAGTGATGGTTACATCATGTACGTGGCTTTCTTGGATACCCGCACCACTAATACGGACAAACTCGGCTTTAGTACGAAGATCATCAATAGTACCACAACCTGTCAGCCCCATACAGGAACGTAATCCACCCATTTGTTGATGGATGATATCTTTTAGACGGCCTTTATAAGCAACGCGCCCTTCAATCCCTTCTGGAACTAATTTGTCAGCCGCATTATCAGACTGGAAGTAACGGTCTGAAGAGCCTTTAGACATTGCGCCTAATGAGCCCATACCACGATAGGCTTTATAGCTACGTCCTTGGAAAAGGATAGTTTCACCCGGAGATTCTTCTGTTCCTGCAAACATGGAGCCAACCATAACACAGGCTGCCCCTGCGGCAATCGCCTTAGAAATATCGCCAGAAAAACGAATACCGCCATCGGCAATTACAGGGATACCTGTTCCTTCTAATGCCTCGACAGCATCAGCAATTGCCGTAATTTGCGGTACACCGACCCCCGTCACGATACGCGTAGTACAAATAGAACCAGGGCCGATACCCACTTTAACGGCACTCACACCCGCTTCCGCTAGTGCTTTTGCACCTTCAGCCGTTGCGACGTTACCACCGATAATCGGTAAGTCTGGGTATTTTTTGCGTGTTTCACGAATACGTTGCAATACACCTTCAGAGTGACCGTGTGAAGAGTCGATCAATAATACGTCGATTCCCGCAGCCACCAGCGCATCAACACGTTCTTCGTTGCCCGCGCCAGCACCAACTGCCGCACCAACACGCAGACGACCTTGTTCGTCTTTACAAGCATTTGGTTTACGTTCTGCTTTTTGGAAATCTTTAACTGTGATCATCCCTAACAGGTGGAAGTTATCATCGATCACTAGGGCTTTTTCAACGCGTTTTTCGTGCATTTTTTGCAGTACAACTTCACGAGCTTCGCCCTCTTTTACCGTAACGAGACGCTCTTTCGGTGTCATTACCGCAGTGACAGGCTGATCCAGATCGGTAACAAAACGAACGTCACGACCTGTAATGATCCCCACAAGCGATTTATCCGCAGCCACAACAGGATAACCAGCAAAACCATTACGTTCTGCCATTTCTTGAACTTCGCGGATCGTTGTCTCAGGGGTAACGGTAACCGGATCAGTTACAACCCCACTTTCATGTTTTTTCACGCGACGAACTTCTTCCGCTTGGCGCTCAATAGACATGTTTTTGTGGATAAAACCAAGGCCACCCTCTTGAGCCAGTGCAATCGCAAGATCAGATTCAGTCACTGTATCCATCGCTGCAGAAAGCATAGGAATATTCAGGCGGATAGTTGCAGTCAGTTGGGTTGATAGATCGGCCGTGTTTGGTAATACGGTTGAGTGTGCAGGAACGAGCAATACGTCGTCGAAAGTTAGAGCTTCTTTTTTTATGCGTAACATAGGCAATATCTCACCAGGCAGCGTTATGGAAAGGTATAAAATATTGCCGCGGCATTATACACACCGAAACCGATTGCCTCCAGTCCTTTTTTGAAAAAAAACTTGATAACTCCTCTGACTAGGTTAGTATCAACCAATTAAGTCATTGTTTTAGAATTTGATCTAGCTCACATGTCGACTCAACAAAATAGTGGAATTTATTCTGTCAGCAAACTCAATCAAGCTGTCCGTGAACTTCTAGACCGCCAAATGGGTAAAATATGGCTGACAGCCGAAATATCAAACTTTTCGCAACCTAGCTCTGGTCATTGGTATCTCACATTAAAAGATGACAAAGCTCAGGTTCGTGCGGCTATGTTTCGCGGACAAAATGCACGCGTCACATTTCGTCCACAAAATGGTCAACAAGTTTTAGTACGGGCAAGTGTCACACTTTATGAGCCTCGTGGTGACTATCAAATTATCATTGAAAGCATGCAACCGGCTGGCGAAGGTCTGCTACAGCAGCGTTTTGAGTTACTCAAACAAATGTTAGGCGCAGAAGGCTTATTTGATGTAACACATAAGCAGCCTTTACCCTCCCCTGCAAAACGCATTGGTGTTATTACCTCAGCAACAGGCGCTGCATTACACGACATTCTGCATATTTTACGTCGCCGTGACCCATCACTCCCAGTTGTGATCTACCCAACAGCCGTTCAAGGAGATCAAGCTCCTGCACAAATTGCCCGAGCGATTGAGTTAGCCAATAAACGAGGGGAGTGTGATGTACTGATTGTGGGGCGTGGTGGTGGCTCATTAGAAGATTTGTGGGCGTTTAATGAAGAAATTGTCGCTAGAGCTATTTTTGCTAGCCGATTACCTATTGTTAGTGCGGTAGGTCATGAAACGGATATCACGATCGCCGATTTTGTGGCCGATGTTCGCGCTCCGACGCCTTCGGCTGCCGCTGAATTGGTTAGCCGTAACCAAGTGGAATTAATTCGCCAATTACATTCTGCTCAACAGCGTCTTGAAATGGCGATGGATTATTACCTTGCAGGGCAGCAGCAACGTTTTAGTCGTTTACAGCATCGCTTACAGCAACAACATCCACAACTCCGTTTAGCAAGGCAACAACATCAATTGAGCCTGCTTAATCAGAAACTGACCCAAACTATCACAAGGCGGTTGCAAACCGCTCAGCTACGTCATGACCAATTGCAACGTCGGCTGTCACAACAAGACTTGCGGCCTCAATTACAACGGCAACATCGGTCGCTACAACAGACACAATACCATTTACAGAATATGATGACCGAGTTACTGAATAGCTATAAGCAGCGTTTTGCGGTCGCTTGTTCAAAAATGGAAACGGTCAGCCCACTGGCTACATTGGCTCGTGGCTTTAGTATTAGTGAAACCTCTGACGGTGCAGTATTGAAAAAAACCTCTCAGGTGAAATTAGGCCAAAAGCTTAAAACACGCCTAAATGATGGGTGGGTAGAAAGTGAAGTCACTGATATCACTAAAATGAAAATGAAACGTGCACCTCGTTCTGTTTTAAAATAGGCGTAAAGGGTATCAACACGTTGATACCCTGATATTGATTACGAGTTAGAAGCGAACGACACCACCTAGCATATATGAACGCCCTCTTGCCGTTGCGTTATTATTACCACGCACTTCCATAATGGCCGTCGAATTTGAACGGTTCAAGGCGTCAGAATAAACCTCATTGGTCACATTATTCACTGTAAACATCAATGTGACATTTTTATTGATTTCATAATCAGCATACAAGTCAATAACTGTCGGTTGCTTTTCATATTTATCTTTCAATGCATCACCATTATTATCAACTAATGATTCAACGCCAATACGCTTTGCTGGCCCTGTAACAGTAATGACTGAGCCTAATGTCAACTTTTCATCTAATAACCGAACACCTGTATCTAGCGTCAAATAATAGTCTGGTAACTCAGTAAAATCCCCCGCGCTAAAATCAGCAACGCTGGCTATCGAATTAGGCTGGTCACCCGTCTCTTTGGTATAAGATAATGTTGAATAAAAAACGCCTGCATCATAATTAGCTTGTAATTCATAACCCCGTAAGTTGACCTCGCGTGGATCGTTCATATAGATATAACTTTTCTGCATAAAATCCGGGAACTCTTTATCCCAGACACTTTCATTCATCAAACACCATGTAAATTCAGCGTATGATCTTGGTCGACACAACAAATAAGGCTTACTGGTAATATAATCCTTAATTCTAGTATGGAACCAAAGCGCTTTCATCGTGAATTGGTCATCTTGCACGATGAGATCAGGTCTCATGCTGTTGAAACCAATTTGCCATGTTTGCGCTTTTTCTCCTTTTAAGAATGGGTTCATTGAGTTACCGCCATTCTGAGAGAAAAATACCTCTTGGGAATTTGGTGCTCGCATTGAGTGTGCGTAACTTACAAAAGGTTGAAATTCAGGAATGATTTCTGCCGAAAGCAATACCCCCGGGTTGAAGCCTCCCTCTTTTAAGTTTATTGATGCGTCGCCTTGAGGAAAACATTTAACGTCATCATCGCAAGCGGGTTTAAACCCTTTTAGCTTGTAATGTGCATAATTCAGATTAAAAGTGGCTGAGTAAATATCATATTTAGCATTGAATTGCGTATACAAACTCATTAAGTCTAATGTGCCACTGGGTGAGAACTGGTTATAAATGATTGTATTTTGGTCAGATACCGAACTTACTTTACGTTCATATTTATTTTTTAACAGCTTAGAACCTATTTTCCATTCATAGTCCGTCTCCCCATAAGAAAAACGACTCGTATTGGCAAGATTGATCCCATCTGCATTATTTTTGGATTCACCTTGACGTAATGCCCAACCCAATGAATCCCCTTCAAATGTCTGCTTACTCTCTCCATGACTAATAATAAGCTCAGTATCAATTAACTCATTAAGTGGCGTATATTTATATTTAAGATAATAATCCTCGCTATTTATTTTACGGCGAGTTAATTTATTTTGATAAAAACGCCCACTAAATTCTAATTCATGGCTATCATCAGGTTTATATTTCAATTTGGTGAGTTGCGATTGGGGTTTTTGTTTAAAAGTATGATCAGTGGCAAAATCATCACTATCATAACCTGCTCCATTTTTATAATTCGCGGGGATATTATGACCACTGACTGCAATTAAGCCACCTAAGTATCCATCATTGGTATTAACTGGTGTTTTCCCTGCAACGGCAACCATGCCATTATAGCCTAATCCATTATCCCCCCAACGGGCTTTGCTTCTTAAGCCATATAAGTTGCCATCAAAAATCACATCGTCAATACCGATAGTTCTAAAATTAGCGCTACCTACAAGTGCATTGACACTCTCTCCACCATTTAACTGCCCTTTTTCAACTTCAACTTTAACAATAAAATTGGGATCAATTAATGCCCCAAAATCATTGTTTGGTTGTTGACCATGGGTGTAGTTACTCGGTGAAATGCCATAATATGTTTGGCTAATACCATCCACCATCATATTAACACGACCAAATCCACTCAAACCGCGGATATTGACATTGACTGTACCTTGGCTCGCGTCCATTTGGGTGTAGGTTCCCGGCATAGTACGAATAATTTTATCTAATCCTTCCAGTTTATTTTGCGTACCTACTGCACTAAATGCCCCAGGCTTTTCCAAGGCTTTAACTAATGGCGTTTGTTTCTCAGTACCTGAAATTTTTAATTTACTAAATTGTACGATACCTTTATTTTGTTGTTGCTGTGTATCTTCTGCAAAAGCAATACTATGAAGCCCAGCACATAATAAGCTGGCTCCTACTATTTTTAATTTATTATTCATTAAACCATTCCTGTAAACGCGATAATTAAACATGCGCTCACATGCATCCAAATAAAATTTAATGCTTTAATTTTGCCATGCAACTGTTCGGCTATCGTTAAGAAACAATAGCCGAACCATTTTACAATAATTAGTTATTAGTATATTCGTTTTTCAATTGTGGAAAATAATGTTTTTTATCTTCCAGCATTAAAATAAAGCTGTAATCTAGGGCAATATCATCCAATGCATTATAGCGGCCTGATTTACCACCATGCCCTGCATTCATATTTGTCTCTAACAATAATAATGAATCTCCTTGTTTATATTCACGCAATTTTGCCACCCATTTTGCCGGCTCCCAATATTGCACTTGAGAATCATGTAAGCCCGTTGTCACTAATATATGAGGGTATTTTTGTTTTTTGACATTATCATAAGGGCTATAAGCCTTAATACGCCAATATGCCTCTTCATTTTCAGGATTACCCCATTCGTCATATTCACCGGTGGTCAATGGAATTGATGGATCTAACATTGTCGTCACCACATCAACGAATGGAACAGAAGCGACAACCCCTTCATACAGTTCAGGCGCCATATTCACCACGGCTCCCATTAACAGTCCACCTGCACTTCCTCCCATGGCATAGACATGGCCTTGTTTTCCATACCCCTGATTTATCAGTGCGTTTGTCACGTCAATAAAGTCAGTGAATGAGTTCATTTTATTCACTGTTTTCCCTTGTAGATACCACCGTTTACCCAGTTCACCACCACCGCGAATATGGGCAATCGCATACACAAAGCCTCTATCTAGCAGTGACAGACGTGAAGAGCTGAATGAGGGATCAATGCTGTAACCATACGCACCGTAGCCATAGACTAATAATGGATTTTGCCCCTCTTTAAATAAATCTTTTCGGTAAACTAATGAAACAGGAACTTTCACACCATCTTGTGCCGTCACCCACAAACGTTCACTTTGATATTTGGATTTATCAAAATCTTTCACTTCTTGCTGTTTTAATAACTGCCTTTCTTGTGTCTGCATATTAATTTCATACACAGAAGAAGGTGTCGTCATTGATGAATAGCCATAGCGCAACTTATCGGTATCAGACTCTGGGTTGTTATCAATCCATGCCATATAAGCGGGATCATCAAAACGGACATAATTTTCAGCTTTGGTTTGCCAATTAATTTGACGGAGATTAACCAAACCGTTTTGCCGCTCTTCCAGTACTAACCATTGGTTAAATAGCTCAAAATCTTCCAAATCCACATCATCACGTGGAGCGACTAAAGTCTCCCAATCGCTTTTGCCATCATGACTTGTGATATACAGACCAAACAATGGGTGTTGATGGTTCGAACGAATATAAAATTGACCGCGAAAATGATCAGGATAATATTCAACGCCCGTTTTACGAGGTTGGAAAACGTTAGCCTCATTATGTGGCTTGTTTGCATCAATTAAGCGATATTCCGACGTCTCAGTACTTGTGATTCCAATAAAAATATAATCTTTGGAAGTTGATTTAGAGATGCTGACATAAAAAGTATCATCTTTTTCTTCATACATCATGACATCTTGATGCTGTTGTTCACCGATTTGGTGGCGGAACACTTGATATGGCAACAAGGTTTGTAGGTCTTTATTTACATAAAATAAAGTGTTGCTATCATTGGCCCAAACAATATTGCCCGATGTATTCGTTAACTCATCATTTTTCCACGCTTGGCTGTCTAATGAACGGAAAGAGACCGCATAGTTATTACGACCCTCTCTATCTTCCGCAATCGCCACGATTTTATTGTCTGGTGAAACGGTGAGCGCACCTAAACGGTAGTACTCGCTCCCCTCCGCTCGTTGATTACCATCAACCAGTGTTTGCCACTCTCCTTCGCTATTCACAGGTCTGCGTTCATAAATAGGATAGTTTTTACCTGCTTCAAATCGGCTACGATAGGTATAGCCATTAAAGTCATAAGGTACAGACTCATCATCTTGTTTCATGCGTGAAAGTAATTCATCATAAATCTGTTTTTTTAATGGCTGGCCCAACGCCAGTTGCTGTTGACTATAGGCATTTTCTTTTTCTAAATAATCAATAACTTCTTGTGATTTTCTATGGTCGTCTCTCATCCAATAATAGTTATCGACACGCACATCACCGTGTGTCGTCATTGTATATGGCTGCTTTTTCGCTTTTGGTGCTGACATCTGTTCCTCCGCAAGGGCATGGCCTGCATGTAGTCCAATAAATGCTATTAGACAGAATTTAGCGATTCGAGTGGATACTGACAATAAATCTGTTCTTATAATCATTCTGTTACCCTGATTAACCGTTAGTTTTCAAGTGTGAAGTCTATTGGCATTCTTACCGTAACTTTGCCATTCCTAAGCATTTCGGCTGGAGGGATGGGAAGTGGTTGTGCTCGAGAAAGGACTTTTTCGGCTTCCCTATCAAGAGAGCGAGTTCCTGACCCTTTAATCAGTGAGCTTTTAATAACATAGCCCTGCGCATCAACGTCAAATTCAACCACAGGAATTCCTGTGCGGTTACGTCGCCGAGCATCATCAGGGTAGCGTTTAAATTTATTCAATTGGCCGAGAACGAGAGCCTGCCACGCTTTTTCTGCATCCAGTTGCGATTGTGATTGACTATTGAAATCAGCCGCAATCTTATTGCTCTGTTTCAATGCAGCAGCATCACTAGTCACAGGCGCTGAATTTGATTTTGAGTTATCACTTTCAAGCTTTTTAATAGGCTTTTTAGGCGGTTCTTTCTTCTCTTTTTTAGGCGTCGGTTGCGGCTTTTTCTTTTCGGTTTTGGTTACTAACAGTTCAGCATTTTCATTTACGGGTGCGGTAGGTAGCTCAGACTGCTCAGGTTCAGCTTCTTGGGCTTTACTTGCTACAGAGACCTCCTGCACTTGGCCGATATTCACTTCTGTGACCTGTTTAGCTTCCGCTTCCATGGAAACTTCCACCACAACGGATGGTGGTGGCACGGGATTATCCCACTGTTGATCGTCAAAGCTGCGTAAAAAAAGTCCAATAACTAAAAAATGTAATGCAATTGCAACAATAACCGCACTACCCATTTTCATACTTTGGTTCTGGTAGTGCTCAAATGTAATCGTACTCATTTTAATCTTATTTGCTGTGCCAAAAACTCAAATGATAATCAATTACATATGCAAATGAAAACTATTTTTATTCAAATTTGTTTCATTATCACAATTACATTACAAATAATTATAAAATGATTATTTTTCAACCGCTTGATTTACACTAGGCGTATACCAAACATAATCCGCATGAAGATTATCGATAGCATTCCCTTTTTCTGAAATGATCAGCACAGTAAATTCAGCATCAGGAGCCAGATCTTGCACATGTAACGGTACACCAATAGCTCGTGTCGCATGATATCCCCCCACAAACAACAAGGCTGGGGTTGGTGCTTGTAACAGTGATTTAGCCATACGACGATCACGCATTTGTTGAATAACCGTCATCTTTTCAACCTGCTCCGGTGTTAATTTGCCGTCATGAGAGGTTTCAATCGTCTTACTGATCAACTCCTGCACGACAGGTTGAGTCGAATATACGCCATTTAATACTGGCGGATTTTTGTATGCTTCCTTGACCTCTTCCTTATTCAAATTTGCTGAAAGTAGTGGGTACGGGGCTTTTAATAGTTGTTTAGTCAACTCGCCATACTGCTCCCACGGCCATCCACTGTTCCATTTAATTGACGACTGCAATTTTTCATCGCGAATATACGGATCTCCCTGCATTTGTGCTTTCACTGAGTTAATACTTTTTTGCTGATCTGGTTGGAGCATTTCAAGTAACACTGAGCCTTGTGGACGCGTTTTGTGCATCTCTTGAGCCAGCCACTGCTCTATTTGGTGATGATACATATTGTCGTGTTTTTCACCGACAATAACGCGAGATGATTGAGATAACTGCTCAATAAGCTGTTGAGGTGTAATGGATTGACCTGATTGTAAGTCAATGATTTGCCCTTGTCCGGTAAGCTGACTATCTAGCTCTACCGGCTTTTGTTCTATTTGCTGTGCACAACCCGCAACCAACAATAGCGCCATTGCGATAAGGGAGGACTTTGCCTTCAATGTTACTGATATCATTATCTTTTCCATCTATTGAGTACAGGATTACCCAAAATACAGATAATGAGAATGATTTTCAATTAAAAAGGCCTCTAAATATTAAAATTTAGAGGCCTTTAGATATTAAGTTAAATTATAGTGGATGTGTTTGTGCTTCAACAGCAGCCAATGCCACCATATTAACAATACGACGTACAGAAGCTATCGCGGTGAGAATGTGTACAGGTTTTGAAACCCCCATTAACACCGGACCTACCGTCACACCATCAGAGCTTGTTACACGTAATAAGTTATAGCTAATACGTGCCGCTTCCATATTTGGCATGATCAACAAGTTTGCTGACCCTTTTAGTGGGCTATCAGGCATGACATCTTTACGGATAGATTCAATCAATGCAGCATCGGCATGCATTTCGCCATCGATTTCAAGATGCGGTGCTTGAGCCTTGACCAGCGCTAATGTATCACGCATTTTTTGTGCGGATGCACAATCAGAAGAGCCGAAACTGGAACGGGATAACAGTGCCACTTTCGGTTCAATACCAAAACGGCGCACCGTATCGGCTGCCATTAAGGTAATTTCCGCTAGCTCTTCTGGTGTTGGATCTTCGTTCACATAGGTATCGGCAACAAACGTGTTACCCGTTGGTAATAATAGTGCGTTCATCGCCCCTGCTGCATGAGCGCCTTCACGGAAACCGAACAGATTTTTTACTACGCTATAGTGTTCGCTGTAACTACCAACGGTTCCACAGATCATACCATCCGCTTCACCACGAAGTACCATGATACCGCCGATTAAAGTGGGGTTACCTATCACCGCACGACGTGCCATCTCTTGTGAAACACCACGGCGTTTCATGATTTGGTAATATTCTTGCCAGTACTCTTTGAAACGTGGGTCGTTTTCATTGTTAACCACTTCAAAATCTTTCCCTAGCTCAATATGCAGGCCAAGTTTTTGAATACGTTTCTCAATCACACTTGGGCGTCCAACTAGAATTGGGAATGCTAAGCCAAGGGAAACCAACTCTTGTGTCGCATGTAATACGCGCTCTTCTTCCCCTTCTGCCAAAACAATACGTTTTTTCTCTTTTTTGGCTTGTGAAAAGATAGGCTTCATAAACAAGTTTGTTTTATAGACAAACTGGTTCAGTTTTTCGATATAAGCATCAAAGTCTGCAATTGGACGTGTAGCAACCCCTGAATCCATCGCCGCTTTTGCCACTGCTGGCGCAATTTTAACTATCAAACGTGGATCAAAAGGCTTCGGAATAATGTATTCAGGGCCGAAGAATAAGTCTTGGTTGCCATAAGCAGAAGCAACTTCCTCACTCTGCTCTGCCAACGCTAAATCAGCAATTGCATAAACACAAGCGAGTTTCATCTCTTCGTTGATGGTCGTTGCGCCAACATCCAACGCGCCACGGAAGATGAACGGGAAACATAATACGTTGTTCACTTGGTTAGGATAATCAGAGCGGCCTGTACAAATAATGGCATCTGGACGTACTTCTTTTGCTAATGGCGGTAAAATTTCAGGTTCAGGGTTAGCAAGTGCTAAAATAAGCGGGTCTTTCGCCATGGTTTTCACCATGTCTTGGGTCAGCACACCAGGACCAGAACAACCTAAGAAAATATCTGCATTTGGGATCACATCCGCAAGGGTTCTTGCGCCATTATCTTCAATGGCATAGGCGGCTTTTGTGACATCCATTTTTTCATCACGGCCTTTATAAATCACCCCTTTGGAGTCGCAGACTGTGATATTTTCGTGTTTTAAGCCTAGTGCAACAAGCAGGTTCATACATGCAATTGACGCTGCACCTGCACCTGAAACGACTAGGCGAACATCACCGATATCTTTTTTAACAATACGAAGGCCGTTGATCACCGCCGCCGTACAAATAATTGCGGTTCCGTGCTGATCATCATGGAACACAGGGATATTCATTCTTTCGCGCAGCTTCTGCTCAATATAAAAACATTCAGGCGCTTTAATATCTTCTAGGTTGATACCCCCAAAAGTTGGCTCAAGAGAAGCAATAATATCAACAAGTTTATCGGGATCGGTTTCATCAACTTCGATGTCGAACACATCAATGCCAGAAAACTTCTTAAATAGCACCCCTTTCCCTTCCATAACGGGTTTACCCGCCAAGGCCCCAATATTACCTAATCCCAAAACCGCTGTACCGTTTGAGATCACACCGACAAGGTTCCCTTTCGCGGTATAACGATACGCTGATAGTGGCTCTGAGGCGATTTCAAGACATGGAACCGCAACCCCTGGTGAGTATGCAAGAGCTAAATCGCGTTGAGTCGTTAATGGTTTAGTCGGTGTTACAGTTATTTTTCCTGGATGAGGAAACTCATGAAAATCAAGAGCACTTTGTTTTAATTTATCATCCATCATCAAGTCCTTTCAAAGTAGGTAGGGTAAAAGCAGTAAACAGTATAAACAGTTCAGACAAGCAAATCATGATCTTGATGACAATTTCCAGAAAATTCTTTCGGTTACATCAGTTAGTAATACGAGTTAGCCTAAAATATCACCTCAAACTCTCACTCAATCAATATACTTGAAGGCCAATTATATATTATAGATATAATTACTTTTGATAATTTTAATCATATAAAAATCGAGTTATTATTTTTTTGGTTTTCTATTTCGGGGTTCTGAATATTAATTATATAAATTAATAATTAAATACAATGAGCATTAAAAAATAGTAATAAAGGCGAAAATTGAAGGCTATAACATATTTAATGTAATGGCGTGTTTGCTATTAAGCTGTCCTCTTTTATTATTGTCAGGCATAAAAAGGAATCTACTATGTCTTCCCAAACCGTTATGATTATTGATGAACATCCTATTTATCGCTATGGTTTACGGCACCTTATCGACTCAGATGCATATTTCACTGTCGCAGCTGAATGCTGTAATTGCTCTGAAGCACTTGATATTGCTGACAAACTACAACCTGACATAATACTAACTGATATCAATATTTATGGTACTAAAACATTCGAAACAATTCGCTTATTACGTAAACGCTGCCTTAAGTCGTATTTATTAGTTTTATCATTTTCAGCTTTAAAAACAGATATCTACAATGCTATTGATGCAGGCGCACAAGGCTATCTGCTTAAAAATAGTGAACTTGATATGCTGATGAATAGCATGCGAAAAGCAGCGGCTGGGCACCATGTATTTAGCGAAAAAGTCTATCAATATCTCGTTAATCGCCATAAAATTAATGACCCATTATCATCATTAACGCGCAGAGAATGCGAAATATTGCATGAAATGGCGGCTGGATTAAAAAATAGGGAAATTTCCCAATTACTTTTTATTTCAGAAGAAACAGTAAAAGTGCACATCCGTAATTTACTTAAAAAACTAAATGTACGCTCCCGATTAGAAGCAAGTCTAATATACATGAGAGCAAAATAATATATTTACTATAATTAATTTATTATGAAATAATTTAATTAACTATTAATTTAATCATTAGATTAACTTTTCTTTCCCACAGAAAGCTAGATCCTGAATAGATTTTCGCGCATTATGTAGGGCTAACAGTAAATCATCAAAGGAAAATTTTATGTCAAACAGCACTTCTTCCCCTTACATTATGTATGGTATTAAAAATTGTGACACGATCAAAAAGGCGCGTCGCTACTTGGAAGATAATGGCATTAATTATCAATTTCATGATTACCGTGTTGAGGGGATTGATGATGCCTTATTATCGACGTTCATCGCTCAGCTCGGTTGGGAAGTTTTAGTTAATAAAAGAGGCACAACTTGGCGTAAACTCAGTGATGCTGAAAAAAATGCCGTTGTTGATGCTGAAAGCGCCAAAAAAGTGTTATTGGCTGAACCTGCGATGATCAAGCGCCCAATTCTCGTTTCAGCAGACAACCGCTATCTTGTCGGTTTTTCCGCTGATGAATATCAACAATTTACTCAATAAGCCGGAGCGCAGTGATGGATTGTCCTGTTATACAACTCGCTCAAGAGCTTATCTCTCGCCCATCAATTAGCCCTGATGACCAAGGGTGTCAGGCATTATTAATTGAACGACTCGAAAAAGTAGGGTTCACCGTTGAAAAAATGTTATTTGATGATACGGCTAATTTCTGGGCTTATCGAGGTGCCGACGGCGAGACCTTAGCATTTGCAGGCCATACGGATGTCGTTCCCGCTGGGGATGAGACAAAATGGCAAACGCCCCCTTTCATACCAACCATTATCAACCAACACCTTTATGGTCGTGGTGCAGCGGATATGAAAGGCTCCGTTGCAGCTATGGTCGTCGCTGCCGAGCGTTTTGTACAAAAACATCCCGATCATCGTGGTCGGTTAGCCTTTTTAATCACATCCGATGAAGAGGCAAAGGCGACAAATGGTACGGTTAAGGTCGTTGAAACGTTGATGCAACGTAATGAGCGGTTAGATTACTGTTTAGTGGGCGAGCCTTCTAGCCAAACTCAACTCGGTGATATCGTTAAAAATGGCCGCCGAGGCTCTATCACAGCGAATTTAACGATTTTAGGCACGCAAGGGCATGTCGCATATCCACACCTTGCCGATAATCCAGTACATCGAGCGACAAATTTTTTACAAGAACTTGTATCAACACAGTGGGATCAAGGTAATGAATTTTTCCCCGCGACCAGTATGCAGATCGCCAATCTTCATGCGGGTACTGGTGCGACAAATGTTATTCCGGGTGAGTTTTTCGTTCAGTTTAATTTCCGATTTAGCACAGAATTAACCGACAAAATCATCCGTGAGCGTGTTGAAGAGATGCTAGCACGACACCAATTACGCTATGAAATTGAATGGAAGCTTTCGGGCCAGCCTTTCTTAACCCGTACAGGGAAATTAGTCGACGCCACCGTGCAAGCCATTCATGAATTCACGGGGCGCACTACAGAGCTCTCAACGAGTGGTGGGACATCTGATGGGCGTTTTATTGCTCAGATGGGGGCACAGGTCATTGAATTAGGGCCACTCAATGCCACTATTCATAAAGTTGACGAGTGTGTCAGTGTACATGACCTACAGCAACTGGCACGGATTTATGAACGCATAATGGAGCTACTGTTACTATGATGACCATCGCCATGCTCACCGGCCGTTCAACCGACCATCTCGTGACATTAGGCGGTAATCACCGCCTACAATTTAATGCGACAAAAGCATTTTTGTCCATGCAACAAGCGGCGGCGAAGGCTGGCTTCAAGCTCCAATCCGCCAGTGCATTCCGTGATTTTTCACGTCAGCAACTGATTTGGAATGAGAAGTTTACCGGAAAGCGCCCCATTCTTGATAAACAAAGTAATCCGCTAGATATTAGCGTATTAAGCGAAGGCGAATTATGTGAAGCTATTTTGCATTGGTCCGCCCTGCCGGGCGCAAGCCGCCACCATTGGGGCACGGAAATTGACGTCTATGACCCATTGCGTCTCCCTGAAGGGCAATCACTGCAACTTGAGCCATGGGAATACGAACAAGGCGGCTATTTTGCTGAGCTGAATCAGTGGTTAAGTGACAATATGGCCACATATGACTTCTACCGCCCTTTCACCGCTAAAAATGCAGGTGTTGCCTATGAACCTTGGCATATTAGCTATTGGCCCTTATCCCATGACGCTGAGCAACTGTTGACCCCTCAAGTGGTTCAATCTGTTTTACAAGAAGAAGTTATCTTGGGTAAAGATTGGCTATTAGCGAATCTAGAATATGTTTTTAATCGCTACATTAAAATTCCAGAATAGCCTCAAAAAGCGCCAAATCTCTTGGCGCTTTTTCATTTAACACCATCATGCTTTATTATCATTCGGTACAGGTTTATCTATCACCGGTAATCGATACATAAAAATCACTAGCCAGCATAACAGGACAAATAGACCTAACTTTAACCACCAAAAGTTCACAACCCAAATTGAAATCGTAAACGTAACTAATATCACGGCTATCGCTTTAGGTTTAGCGCCTTTTGGCAAACCTTTATACGTTTGCCAATGTCGGATATAGCCACCAAACCATGAACGATAAAGTAACCAGTGATGAAAACGCGGCGATGAGCGAGAAAAGCACCATGCCGCCAATAAGAGAAAGGGGGTTGTTGGCAGTACCGGCAATACAACGCCTAAGCATGCTAATATTACCGCGAGCCAACCTATTAGGATCAACAATCCTTTTTTTATATTCAAAATGGCTCTCCCAACGGCTTCAAAAACATGATTAAATAAACCCAATGACTAGGGTATACCCTATCGAAATTCAAATAGTAATGTGATGCCAAATGTGTGCCTGTAAAAGTTTCAACTTTTCATCCACCTTTTTAATCACCTCTTATTAGCAAGCACAAAGGCGACATATGCATTGGTTAGCAGATTATTGGTGGGTGATCCTACTGATTTTAGTTGGCGTCATCTGGAATTCTATCAAAGAGATGATGCGAGTAGATCATAAAAAATTTCTTGATAATAAACCCGAGCTTCCCCCTCATAAAGATAACAATCATCTTTGGGATGATAACGATGATTGGCCTAAAGATAAGAAGGGCTAATTTTTTGCGCTATCGTTTTAACAAGCTCAGGGTGGTCACGTTGCACAACGTCTTTAACTTCTGCCCTTGCTTGTTGTAACCACGCTTTTTGCCCCGTTAATGATAGCTGTTGGCAAATCTCTTCCAAAGATAACTGTAGTTGAAAATAGAAACGCAGCAGCTTCAACCCACCTTCTTGATGCGCTAATAAACGTTGTATCGCCGCACTACTCGCTGCCAACGTACGATGATAAAAGCCAAATCCAACCAGTTCAATCCAATCTTCAGACGTTAAATGCTGTTTGTCACATGTCGGCAAGTGAAATAGCTCAAGGTCACGACGCCAAAAGAGATCCCTTGGCAAGTTGTGTTTGGCTTGCTCACACATGCGTTGTGCTTGTGATGATAGTGGTAAAATCGCCATCGCCGTGTAACATCCACTGCTTGCTTCAAGGTGTTCACCAACACGTACTAATTGATAACCCGCTTGTTGCCAAAAACGTAATAACTCCGGTGTCAGACCAAAACTCACTGATAAAAAATCTTTGCCTTGGTAAACGGCCTGCTGTTTTTGAGCGTCAAGCAGTTGTGAGCCAATTTTTTGTCGGCGATAAGCAGCCTCAACCGCGATCCTCGTTGCACGTAGTGATGACATCTGAGGCGCCTCAGGGAAGTAATAATGAGCAGCAAGGGATTGGGCCACTAAACTCCCCCTAGGGCGGCGGAGACCAGCCCAAATTTGCCAACTTAGTTGGCTATCTAACCCACCTTCTTCAACCATCCATAAGGCTCCAATCAATTGCGTCGCCGATTTGGCCAACATAAATTGCTGGCGACTTGCATCAAGTAACCGACGAAGATCGAGAGGGGATGTTCGATAATGTGCACTGGTGAGTAATCCATAAAAACTTTTCAGTTGTTTAGGATCATCAACTAATTGTTGCTGGCTGATAGGCTCAATTAGCTGTAATGGCGAGTGATCGTTTACACCTTCAGGCTCTTCTAGTAATAATGCCTGATTGAGCCAATGTTCAAGGGGATCATGCTTAGCCCAGCGGATAGGCTCGACTAAATCGAGAGCAGTAAAACCGCCCAATTGCGCACAAAACTTATTGATAAAGCCTCGCCCTGTTCCTTCATAGCCATCCACCGTTGTCGTTAATAAAACACGTGGAAAATAATTGACCAGTTGGCGCAGAATATAACTTGGAATCGCTGCCGCTTCATCAATAATCAACCAGTCAGCTTTTATGTCACCATTCTTCTTACAGTAACGTAATAATTCATCTGGCGCCCAAAAATTGAGCGGCTGACCGGCTGATTTTTCTAGTGTTCGTATCGCGACTTTAGCAGGCGCACAGCACCAGCACTCCCCTTGCCAGTTGCGGATCAACATTCCTGCAAGGGTCGATTTCCCTCGCCCACGGGGAGCGATGATCCCCCAAACACCGTCATTTGCGGATAACAACTGTTCCAGTACATATTGCTGAGCCGGTGTCGCCTCACCCGAAGGTGGTTGCCAATGCTCTTTTTCGGGTAAAAGAGAAAAATGCGCTGGCTTATCTTGTTGCCAAACCAGCACGTCAGATTGCGCCTGTATCAACTGCTGTAAATGATGCACAAAATTAGGCGTGGCGATCATGCCATTTTGCTCATTCCATCGAATACTATCGTTATCCAATGAATACGCCCACTCAGTTTGTGGTGGCGTACATAAAACCAGCAAGCTCCCAGCCTTTAATGCCCCAGCAAGCATAGCGAGAGCCTCGCTATGCAAACCTTCTCTTGCATCAAAGACCCCATGTAAAAACTCTCTGCCTAATAATAAATGTGCATTTTTAACGGGCAATGCCCCCGTTATTGTTGATGAAAGGGCCTGCCAATCACCCGCGATAATTGATTGAATTTCATTTAATCGTTTATCTATCCACAAGCTCTCACCAGAGAGCACCAACAAGCGCCGATGACCACAATCATTAAGTTGAGCACAGATTTTAGGAAGTGAATAATTCATATACCCGCTAAGATTTACCGATCAATAATGACAAGATCCCTGCTGCGATAAGAGGACCAACAGGAACACCACGGAAGAGTGCTACGCCGATAACCGTGCCAACAAGTAGGCCTGCAACTGTTGAAGGTTGATGTGACATTAACGTAACACCACGGCTTCCCAACCAAGAAACTAACACCCCGATCACAATAGCAAGCAGTGATTTCCAATTTAAAAAGGAACCTAATACATCTTGTGCTGAAATTTTACCGCTAGCAATAGGAGCCATCACACCAATAGTTAATATTAATATCCCAATCGTTAACCCATATTTCTCTACCCAAGGAAAGAAATTATTTAAAGGTGTGATCCGCACCACCAGCAAAAATAACATAGCTAATGTCACCGTCATATTATGACTGATGATCCCAAGACCCGCTAAAACCAGTAAAATTATCAAGGTAGGATCGACTTGACTCATATTGTATTCCCTGTAAAACGTGCTGCTTTTGCTTATAAAATTAGCGAAAGATAAAAAGTACGGCTTATGTTATTGGCTCACCGAATAAGAAGCAAACGTCACGGCATATTATTGCCCGATATATTGTTGAAATAAGATATTTACAGGCTCTCCTCCGATAGCGATCATTTTATTTTTGAAAGATGCGGGTAAATCACCATTCGACTCGGAAGGTAATGTCATTAATTCAGTAATGAACGGGTCTAATCCTGATGGATTATTGGCGACCTTCTGTAAAATAGTATCTAATTTTCGCCAAAATGTAGCGCCTTGAGAATAGAACTCAGCATAAACAGAGCGATCCCCTGCTTTAAATCGCTTATCTAGTTCAATAAAAGTATGTGTCACTGGAGCATTTAATGGCATCATTGCAGATTCAATTGACGAAACAATTTGTGGCTGGCTTTCCATCTGTTTTAATGCTTTCAAAGCATAATATTGGGCAAGGCCTTCCTCAACCCAAGCTGGCTGCGTTGATTTATTTTCCCTTACCATATCAATAAGTTGATGAAATTGCTCATGGGCAATAACAAGTTGGGTTTTTGCATTATTGAGATTAATGTTTTTATCATCCTTTTTATCAGAATATAAATAGTTAGCCACGAAACTGCGACCACCCGCCGCCCCACCAATAAAGCCATTTTTTTCATTACTGCCGAGCCAAATCACCAACAATGTATTATCACGCTTGTCTTGAGGTGAAATTGATAACGCTTTGGTTAAATACTTTAAGGCTTGTTGGTGATAACCATTTAGCTGATATTGATCGGTTAACGTGACGTTGTCACTAAAATAGCGAACTTTCATATTCGTTAAGTCCACTTGTTGCAATCGAATATCCCCCACTAAATAAAATTCAGGCGCCTTATAATAGGCAGGAACCGACCACGCGCTTGTATTTTCAGCTTTCGCGCCATAGATAGCGATCCCATCGGCAGCACGAATAATCCCTTCTTCATCATTGACTAAGCGCAATAATGACGTAGGCTCAGAAAGCAATATCTGTTTTTTGTTTTGATATTCACTGGTAATGAAAATAGTCGCTTGCTTCGAGGCGTCAACATGCCCTTTTGCAACTTTATTAGGGAGGACATGCCACGAAACCCGTTCACAACCTATAGGCACAATCCATTCATTTTCGGTATTTTTCTTTAACAACGTACCTTGGCACTGAGGATGGTTAATTTGCGGTTTTAACCCCCACGCTTCCCCTCTCACGATCAATTTTTGTTCCTGCTCGGATTTAGGTAAATCCATGGAGAGCGTTAACATCCCCTCCGTTGATAGATCATCAATGGTATAATGGGTTTTCGCTGACGCATTTATCAACCCGAAAAATAAAAGCGTGGTTATCAATATGGTACGCGTCAAATGAAACACTTTAACCTCTATCTTTAAATGATATTTGGGCAGGCCATACATTAATATAGAGCGACTTCCCACTCTTCAAAAGGAGGGTCAACGTTAAAAGAAGCATCACAGTAACTTCGAATATAATCCGTTGCTCTTTTCTGCGCATGAGTAAAATTCAATACTTCCCCTGCCTCATCAATTTCCAGTGTATTGATAAATATTGCGTACGCTTGTTCAATAGCACTCGGCTCCTCGCCATACAGCGACAAATAATCAATCCCCTCGAGCATGTAATGTGAACCACTTGCCATAAAATAGCTGAAAGTTCTAATCGCCCCACTAACGCTATGGCTGAGCTTCATCTGAGCCTCCTTAAAATGTATTTTGCGCTGAAAAGGTGTTGCAGCTATTGATATCTCCCGTCTCAAACCCTTTTTTAAACCAAAAATAGCGCTGTTGTGAGGTGCCATGCGTAAAACTATCTGGGATCACGCGACCTTGGCTCTGCTGCTGTAATCTGTCGTCACCAATTGCCTGAGCCGCATTCAACGCGGATTGTAAGTCGCCATCGTCTAAGATGCCCTCTTTATCCATATTGTGCCCCCAAACACCCGCAAAACAATCGGCCTGTAATTCAAGTTTCACCGACAGTTTATTGGCTTCTTTTGTACTTACACCTTGCTGTAATTTTCTTACTTGCTGCTCAATGCCTAATAAGTGCTGCACATGATGGCCGATTTCATGAGCCACGACGTACCCTTGGGCAAATTCACCACCAGCCCCTAATTTGGTTTTCATGTCATTATAAAATGACAGGTCGATATAAACTTTATTATCAGCTGGACAATAAAACGGCCCCATAAATGCTTTACCTTGCCCACACGCTGTCGAAGTACCATTGCGATAAATGACTAATTTAGGCTGCTGGTATTGTTTGCCTAGCTTTTTAAATTCCGTTTGCCAAACATCTTCTGTGGAAGCAAGCATCACTGACGTAAAGTCGGCTAACTGTGCCTCTTGTGGGCTAATGGTACGATTTTGGGCTTGTTGCGAAGAGTGATTACCGATAGGCTCTCCGGTAATTAACCCCGTGAGATCAACGCCATAATAGCCAGCTACGACAATAACAATCAGAATAACAACGCCACTTTTTCCTCGTAATGGAATTCGCATCCCCCGACCATTGCCTTGAAAACCCCCTGATGAATTTTCTGATCTTCTATCTTCAATATTGTCGCTACGACGACGGTCTTGCCAACGCATAATCACCTCTATAATCAGCAAATAAACGGTTTAGTCACAGTTTAAACTCAAAATCGTTACAATTGACTTAATTATTTTTATTCATACCATGTCATCGCCTGCTTAGCACTCTGAACTAACACAGATGTTCAACATTTTAACCTTATTAATTAAGTGGATATATTGTTTTTTAACTGATTGTTTTTCACTTAACGCAAATTAATCGCAATTCCAATTAAATAAGCGATAGAAAACACTTCGTTACTGATATCTCCTTGATTGTTACTTATAATAATATGAGGTCAATATAAAATTATTATCACTGACGATATCACTGTATTTCGCCGAGTTGACAAATCACCTTATATTCAAGTCGTCATATAATTAGGATCACTCATATGAATGTAGCTTTCCCTCCCGCCTCCAATGCGCGCTATTTTGCCCTGCGATTACGGCCCGGCGAGGATGTTATTCCAACACTGCGTCATTTTATTCAGCAGAACCACTTAAAAGCCGCTTTCATTGCTGGCTGTGTTGGTAGCTTAACTCGCGTTAATTTGCGTTTTGCAGGAAAAGAGACAACCGATCAATTTGTTGGTCGATACGAAATTGTTTCACTTATCGGCACATTAGATAGCGAAGGCGAACATTTGCATTTAGCCATTTCAGATGAAAATGGTCATGTGCAAGGGGGGCATATGATGCTTGACTGTACCGTTAGAACAACGTTAGAGCTTGTTATTGGGGAATTAGAGCATATCACTTTCACTCGTCAATATTGCGAATTATCTGGATATGACGAATTAGCAGTTTCTGAACGCACGCCCCACAACTCCCATTCTTCTGTTCATCGCTAAGGAGCGGTGTATTCATGCCAAAATCATCTACTCTTTCGAGCCGTACTTTAGCGTTAATTGTTTTTTCAATCGCTATTAACATGTTAGTTGGGCAAATAAGCTCAAGCATTAAGTTGCCAATTTTTCTTGATTCAATTGGCACAATCATTTGTGCTTTATTAGCCGGCCCTTGGATCGCTGCATTAACCGGATTATTAACCAATCTATTATGGGGATTACTCAGTGGCCCAATTGCCGCCGCTTTTGCCCCTGTTGCGATGATGATAGGCCTCAGTGCAGGGTTACTCGCTCATGCTGGATTTTTTCGGACGTTACCTAGAGTTATCTTTTCCGGCATCGTCATTACATTAGCATTGATGTTAGTTGCTGTGCCTATCCGTACTTATTTATTTGCAGGTACAACAGGTAGCGGAGCCGATTTTTTCGTCGCTTACTTCCATGCTGTGGGAGAAAACCTACTTGAATCTGTTGCCATTACCGTATTAGGAGCCAACATTGCAGATAAAATAGTGTCGGCACTCATTGCGTGGTTATTAGTGCGTCGCTTACCGCTGCGTGCACAACAAAACTTTCCAAATATGGCGCGAGTAAGATAAATATGCATCCTTTTACCTCGCTGACATTATGGTTCTGGCTCAGCTTTACTGTTGTTCTATTACCATTTGACTGGCCGTTAATTGTCGTCAGCCTGGTGACTTTTGCTATGCTACTCGCATGGAGCCAAGCACGTTACCGCTATCGCTATGTTATTGGCTTGATGCTACCAATGGCATTAGGGCTATGGCTGATCCATAGTGGTTGGCTAACCTACTGGCTGACAGGCGAGTTTTCTGTTGCGACACAGCAGCAAAAAGCCTTGGCTTTATGGTTTCGGCTTTTAGCCATTATCAGTAGTGCACAACTGTGGCTACAGTATGTGTCGACTGAAAAATTGATTAGAGCGCTATTTGCTAGCCGTTTACCAACCAGCTTTTCATATTTATTAGCTGGGCCACTCTTGTTTGTTGAACAACTACGGCAACAAATCAGCAGTATCAAAGAGGCACAGTTGGCACGAGGTGTCCCCCTTGATGGCAATCTGTTACAACGATTTATGTCATTACCGGCATTGATACTGCCACTCGCGACCCAAGCACTCAGTGAACTGGCTATCCGTGGAGCTGCCTTGGATATGCGTGGTTTTCGTGCCGTGAGTCAGCGAACAACGTTGGGCGCCCCAAAAGACAACCTCTTTCAAGCCATTTGTCGTTATGCCATTTTAGTCATTATCATCATTGAAGGAGGGATCGACTGGTGGTGGTAAATTTACAACGACTATGTTTTACCCACAAAGGTGCGGGATCAACCACCTTAGGCCCTATTGATATACAATTAGCAGCAGGACAGTGGCTTGCCATCTTAGGGGGCAACGGTAGCGGTAAAAGTACACTCGCTCAACTGCTCTGTGGTTGGTTACCTGAATTGATTACAGGTGAATTTAGTGGTGTCGCTGAGGTTTTATCACAACCCATATCACAAGGCCACTTAGCAATACTCAGTGCGCAACGCCAACTGATCCAACAATCACCACAATTACAATTATCCGGTTGCACATTCAATGTGGAACAAGAAATTGCCTTTGGCCCTGAAAACCTTGGGTTACCTGAAGCACAAATCAGGCAGCGGGTTAACGAAGCCATTGCGCTTACGGACTGCGAAGCTTTACGCCATCGACACCCCGCGACCTTATCAGGTGGAGAAGCCCAACGCGTTGTCATCGCAAGCGCACTCGCCATGCAGCCTAAGTTATTATTATTGGATGAGGCATTTAGTCGCCTCACACCAAAAGCCGCCCATACCCTGCTACTTGCGTTGAAACGCTATTCTCAACGTACCAATTGCAGTGTGATCCTGTTTGAGCGCCAACTACTTCCTGCGATGAGTTTTTGTGAGCAACTGATGTTATTAGATGCAGGTAACGTCATCGCCACAGGTACTGATAGAAAAAAACTTTTTTCGGCGGCACAAACCACCATTAATATGCCCGATGCTTGGCGTGCACTTGGTTATTTAATCAATCAAAATGCTTGGCCTACTGACATTCCCAATGATAACAACGCATTACTTAAGGCATTTAAGGAGTATTATGCTACTTTTTGAACATATTGATTATCGTTGGCCTAAAAGTACCCAAGAGACCATTTCACAGCTTTGTTTGCGTCTCGAAGCGGGCGAATGGGTTGCATTAGTTGGTGACAATGGTGCTGGAAAATCGACACTCCTGCGGCTTGCTGCGGGTCTATTGCGCCCAACACAAGGTGAGATCCACTTTAATCACCAAAAACTTGCCGCACTGAACGCTATACAACGTGCCAGTCAAATTGGTGTTTTATTCCAAGAGGTCGAAAAACAAGTTTTCCATAGTCGAGTAAAAGATGAAGTCGCATTCGGCCTTAAACGACAAAAGCTATCTCAATCAGAGATAGAAAAACGGACGTTGGAAGCCCTTGAATGTTGCCATTTGCAAGATGTTGCCAATAGTCACCCTCTTGATTTAGATGCAGGTCAACGGCGTATGGTGGCTGTCGCCAGCCTGAGTGCGATTTCCCCCAAAGTGCTGCTATTAGATGAACCTACTCGTGACTTTGATGCACGTTGGCTCGCTTGCTTTGAGCGTTGGTTGGCATTACAGCGTACGATGGGCACGACGCTACTCGCCATTAGCCATGATCTTGATTTTGTTGCTCGCCATTTCAAGCGGGTTATTCATCTATCAGCAGGTAAAATCATTGCTGATGGTCCGCCTGAAACCGTACTTAACCACCCTGATTTACAACCAGAATCCGTGCTTCCAACACCAACACTGTATTCATTGAGTCACGCATTGGATATCGCGTTAGAAAGCGACCCTAAACGTTGGGCTGATAAATTTATCCGTATTAGCCGCGAGCCAATCTGACTTTTCAGCTTGAACGTTATCAGTTTTTATATGGTTGTCGACCCTTGATATCAACACTAAGGTTTGATTTATTGCGGTGATAACGTCTTAGCTTATATCTAGATATCGATATCAGACAGGTAAAAAATGCCATGTTAATGGTAAACTATCCCGAGTCAAGGTTGGGCAAGTGTGTGTCATGCTGCTCTGTTTTATTATTTGTAGCATGATAGGTCCGATGTATATAAATAACCCGTAAGAGAACTTTGGCTGTATAGACGAATTAAAACCAGAAAACTAATTATCTTCCTAAGTAAAAGCTGTAAACATCCATTATGCAACTTCCCCGCTAAAACAGCTCAGTAAAACCGATAACCTAAACGCCAAGATGTTAGTTAAAGCGTCAATACAGTTGTATAATGAAAAGTGGTCACAATTATCTGTGTTATATGTATGAAACTAAAATATGAATTCCTTAAATATCACTTTGTATTCTATGATCTGATCTTCGAACAGATGACTAAGGTTTAATCATGCGGGCAATCCAAACGCTATTTTGTATCTTCTCCCTACTATTTTCGGTGATAGGATACTCTGCTGACAATAAGTTAACCTTAGTTATTGCAGGTATGACTTCGCAACAAGTGGTTTCTATTATGGGGGAACCTTCTGATTCAGCAACGATAGAAAATGCCACCCTATTGCTCTATACCAAGCGCCCCACCATGCTTAAAATGCAAAATACTGATCAACACTTTATTTTCCTTGATAACAAATTGGTAGAGTATGGTGAAAAGCATATTGAACCCACACATTCAGCCTATAACCTGATACCTGCCACTGAGCAACTACAGTTATGGTTAGCAGAGCAAGGCAAAGATCTTAATCCATCTGCGGCTGCTCATGACCTTACGACCAACAAAAAATAGCACCAATAATAGCGGCTTAGCTTTCTGACATCCCCCTCATTTAAGGGCATTTCGTCCAAAAAATCGAATGTCGAGTGTATTCGCAAAGTTGCGCATCGTATTTTCAAAGCTAAAAGTGTTGATAAGACAGCCATCATTCTCCTTATCGCCCATGAATAACAGATGAGCAGCTAAAGGCACCAAACCAACTCATCGCTGACGTAATCAACTCGCCCTTTACACCATGATTTTTAGAAAAAGGAAATTCCTTGAAAACGAAAAATGAGCAACATGCGTGTCCATTGTAATGCCATGTTTCTCATCTACGACACGATAGTTGATAGGTGGTCGTTCTTCGGGGTGTGTCGGTGTACAACAGCATCACAGCATCGATTTTGCGAGTGAGATGATTTTCGACCTAATGCCATGGTTTCGAACTGACATCATTGAGGGGAAGGTTTTTTAGGTTGCCGCTTAGTGCATTATTCATACTGATTAGTTCAAAGCCCTCACTAAACAGCGAAGGCTTTGTCAGCACTCTAAGCGACTTTTTAAAACCGATTAGATAACAAATTAATCTAATTTTACGCCGATACGACGCGCAACTTCCTCGTAAGCTTCAATTAAGCCACCGAGGCTTTGACGAAAACGGTCTTTATCCATTTTATTGAGGGTCTCTTTATCCCACAGGCGGCTACCATCTGGAGAGAACTCATCACCAAGTACGACTTTGCCTTTGAACAGGCCAAACTCCAATTTAAAATCAACGAGGATCAGCCCTGCATCCGCAAAAATTTTTGATAACACTTCATTGGCTTTATAACTTAAGCGCTTCATTTCCGCCAAGTTTTCTTTGTTCACCCACCCAAAAGTTTCACAATACGACTCATTCACCATCGGGTCATGTTTTGCATCATCTTTTAAGAACAAATCAAACAATGGTGGATTTAATTCCATCCCTTCTTCGACGCCAAGACGTTTAACCAAAGAGCCTGCTGCACGATTACGAATAACGCACTCTACGGGCACCATATCCAGTTTTTTTACCAATGCTTCTGTGTCAGAGAGCAACGCTTCCATCTGTGTTGGAATACCCGCCTCTTCTAATTTGCTCATAATAAAATGGTTAAACTTATTGTTTACCATCCCTTTACGCTCGAACTGCTCGATACGCTCGCCATCGAGTGCTGATGTATCATTACGGAATTCCAGAATTAAAAGGTCAGGATCCTCAGTGGTATAGACCGTTTTCGCCTTACCACGATACAACTCAGCTTTCTTTTGCATCTTACACACTCCAGAGATGGGATTATTCAATTAGGGTATCAACCTGCAAAATTGTGTCTGCAGATCCAGATAAGTAACAATAAAATGGTTGAAATTTACCCTTTTACCGTTACTTTTCTGCTCTGTTTCAATAAGTTATTGAATAAAAGAACCTGACAAGCTAACTAACTGATATTCAATATTTTATCTACTGTACCTAATTATAATAATAAAATCCACGCACAGACGCAAACGATTACTTAAGCTTAAACACTGGTTTTTTGTCCATTTCGCTGACCATAAAAATGAAGCTATTAATCGATTGGCATAAAGAAAGGTTGTAGGTATGACTTAAATGCAAAAAAGCCGCAACCTCAAATAGAGGCTGCGGCTCCATAACAAAGTAATAATTACTTGTCGCCGACTTTACTGAAAGCCGCTTTCAGTGCAGACACCATCTCATCATTTTGTTTCTGAGTCAGTGGTGTACCCTTAGTATTAATAAACTGCAAGCTACTGCGGTTATTCAAATCACCGACTTGAATTTTATAATCCGCTTCTGGAATTGATGGGTCATCAATCCCTAAATTTTGCCATTCTGAACTGCTCAGGCCTTTATAAGTTACCATCACAGAGCCATTTGAACGACTGCGATCACCCACTTTCATACCGATGCTTTCCAGTTTACGTGGTAAACGCTCCCAAACAGCATCAAATGGTGCACGTACGATGACAACAGGCAAGCCCGTGGCATCACTGCCAGATTGAACATCAATAATGCCATATGCACTTTGGATACTATTTTTATTGGATGTATCACGTAAAGCATACAGGCTATCGGTTAACTCATTTAGCAATAATTTGTTATAACGCTGAATTTCAGCCTGATCCGTCACCGCTTCTGTACCTTGACGTAGGCCTAAATTCGTTACCGTCAGCGCGATCATGCCCCCTTGAGGTTGCACAGTGACTTTATGACGGCTTTCTAATGGAACGTCTTCATCCGCACGTTCCCATTTTACCCAATCCGTTTCAATCGAGCGCGACCCATCGTCTTTTGTCGTGACTGGAATATTACGCTGTTCCAAAATCATAGTGACTTGTGACCATAGCGCACTATTCTCAGGTGTATTTTCAAGCAACAAGCGGCTTGCTTCCGCGCTATCTTCAGTACGTGAACCCGCTAATTGCGAAATAGACAGTACAGGAGGGCGAATATCGAGTGCTTTACCTACTGGGCCAGATGAGGCAACTTTAGGGACGTCATATTCGCCATTTTGCAATGGTAATGTCATTCCCTGAGGTATATTCAACACTTTCAATGGCGCGGCATCGAGATAATCTTCGTTACCGCTGACCTGACGTTTATAGCGCTGATCGCTGGAACAGGCTGCCAGTAACACAACGAGTGACAGGCCAGCAACCTTCATAACCTTCGATTTTTGCAATAATGTTGCCATTAAAATTCCCTAAATTTTACAGTAGCCCAGCGAATCTCAGGGCCTGCTCCACTTTTTGTTGGCCTGACTCTGTTAACGGTGTCATTGGTAACCGTAATGTAGCGTCAGCAATCAAGCCAAGACGGTGGCAGCCCCATTTCGCTGGAATTGGATTAGGCTCAACAAATAACTGATGATGCAGACCCATCAGACGTTTGTTTAATTCACGAGCCTCAGTATATTTGCCCGCAAGCGCTAAGTCACACATTTTTACCATTTGTGCGGCTGCAACGTTAGCTGTAACAGAAATAACGCCCTGACCACCCAACTGCATGAAGTCGAGTGCCGTTGCATCATCACCGGTGAGCAACACAAAATTATCATCAACCAGTTCTTTGATTTGGTGAACCCTTGCTAAGTTCCCTGTCGCCTCTTTAATTGAAACAATATTCGCCAATTTAGCCAAGCGACCTACCGTTTCAGGCAATAAGTCACAACCTGTACGTGATGGTACATTATAGAGAATTTGTGGCAAGCTCGTGTTTTCTGATATTGCTTTAAAATGCTGATACAACCCTTCTTGTGAAGGCCTATTATAATAAGGTGTGACTGTCAGACAAGCAACAACACCTGAATTTTCAAACTCTTTTGTCAGAGAGATAGCTTCTGCAGTGGCATTTGCGCCAGCTCCTGCAATGATGGGGATGCGTCCGTCTGCCAGTTCTAGAGTTGTATGCACCACTTCAACATGTTCTTTATGAGTTAAGGTGGCAGACTCACCCGTTGTCCCAACAGACACAATCGCAGAAGTGCCGCTCTCAACGTGGTAATCAACTAATCTTTTCAAACTTTGTTTATCCAAACGACCATTTGAATCCATTGGTGTAATTACCGCAACAATACTGCCAGTTAAAAATTGTTTATAGTTTGTGTTTGAGTGAGACATAGCTATACCCCCTAAATAGTTTAGTCTCCATGGTACTTTTTCATTTCAAAGAAGAAAACCACCCAACCACAGGTTTTTAATGAATTTTGTTAATACCGCTAGGATTAACTTAAATAGAAGTAATAATTCTCGATCATGACTCGCAAGAGTGAATCTGCCCTCTTGGCAGATTCTTATTTTTGTGGTTTCCTTACCATCATCATCAAGCAGATTTTGTGCTTGAAAACATTGAGCAAAAAAGCGAATCTGCAAATTAAAAAATAAGGAACAGACTTTGCCTAAGACTGAACAGCAATTTCTTGTAATTACTGCGCTGGGTACCGATCGTCCGGGCATTGTGAATACCATCACTCGATTGGTGAGTGAATGTGATTGCAACATCGAAGACAGCCGTTTAGCGATGTTTGGTAAAGAATTTACCTTTATTATGATGCTTTCGGGTAGTTGGAATGCGATTGCACAAATTGAGGCTATTTTGCCACTAAAAGGGGCTGAATTAGAGTTACTCATTGTGATGAAACGGACGCAGAGCGTACAGACGACAGATTACCCATCAACGGTAACCGTCAATGTCGTCGTCGATGATGCACCACGCATCGTAGAACAATTTACGAATTTATTTACAACCCAGCAATGTAATATCGCGGAGCTTGTGTCAAAAACACAGCCTGCAAGTAATGGTATGCCGGCGCAACTTGAAATACAAATCACGGCACATCATCCATTGGATGATAATGGCATAATTATAAAGAATAAATTTCAACAACTATGTACAATGCTCAACGCTAAAGGCAACATAAGCATTGTAAATAATCCCAAAATGCAGAGTTAACGGAGATATATGTAATGAACCCATTGAAAGCCGGTGATAAGGCGCCTCAATTCAGCCTTCCTGACCAAGATGGTGAAATCATCAATCTTTCAGATTATCAGGGTCAACGCGTATTAGTTTACTTCTACCCTAAAGCTATGACCCCAGGGTGTACCGTTCAGGCATGCGGCCTGCGCGACGAAATGGAGACACTAAGAGAAAAGGGTGTTGAAGTTTTAGGCATTAGCACAGATAAACCCGAAAAATTGTCTCGTTTCGCTGAAAAAGAGCTATTGAACTTCGCACTATTATCAGATGAAGATCATCAAGTATGTGAACAATTTGGTGTATGGGGTGAAAAACAATTCATGGGTAAAACTTATGACGGCATTCACCGCATTAGTTTTCTCATTGATGCAAATGGAACTATTGAACATGTATTCGATAATTTCAAAACAAGCAATCACCATGAAATTGTTCTCGAGTACATAAATACTCACGCTTAACATTTAATTTGATAGGGTTGTTTAGCTTTATGCAACCCTTCTCATCCCCCTTCCCTTTATATCTTTCATTACTGACTAACCTAAAAGCTAAAAGATTTTTAGTCATCTGATTGACTGAATCATTTGAGTTAAATGGCATACTGATGGTAATGAAAGGGAAGATAGAAAAGATAGCCAAATACAGGTTCAACTTAGACTTGTTGAAGCTGTTGTTGGTATAAACGGTAGTTTTCCTCATCGAAGCAAACAAAAATAACTTTCTTTGGCAAGCTATTGGCGGCGAGATAGTTAGCCACAGTTTCACAGGCAATCTGTGCCGCTAATGGCTTAGGAAAGCGATAAATGCCTGTACTGATATTGGGAAAAGCGATGGTTTCGATTTGATATTTGCTCGCCAACCTCAAACTAGATAAATACGCATTGGCTAAGATTTGCGCCTCTTCATGGGTTCCATCTTGCCAAACAGGCCCTACCGTATGGATAACATACTTAGCAGGTAACTTACCTGCGGTGGTGATCACCGCGTTTCCAGGCTTACAACTTCCCTGTTTTGCTCTAATTTGCCGGCATTCATCAAGGATTGCACTACCACCCGCGCGATGAATCGCGCCATCAACGCCACTACCACCGAGTAAAGCACGATTCGCGGTATTAACAATCGCATCGACGGCAGTTTTCGTGATATCACCTTGCTGTAGTTCAATTTGAGTTTGCATTTCCCTCTCCATCATTCCAATTTTTGCTGACTCTCGGACGTATCCTCTGGCCACACATTGATAACAGCCTTAATCAGCGTTGCCAATGGAATAGCAAAGAAAACGCCCCAAAAACCCCATAAGCCACCAAAAATCACGACCGATAAAATAATCACTAACGGATGAAGGTTAACCGCTTCAGAAAAGAGTAATGGAACAAATAAATTACTATCTAACCCTTGAATAACAAGATAAACAATAATTAATGACCAAAAATCACTGCCGATTCCCCACTGGAATAGCGCCACCAATACCACCGGGATCGTCACAGCCACCGCACCAATATAGGGGATCAAAACTGAAACCCCAACCAGCACTGACAACAATACTGAATAGCGCAAATCAAAGTAGGCAAACCCAGCGTAGGTACAGACCCCGACAATCACCATTTCGGTCACTTTGCCGCGTAAATAGTTGGTGATTTGCTGATTCATCTCGACCCAAACTTTCCCCACCAACAAGCGGTTTCTTGGCAATACCTTTTGAACGCTACTGATAATTTTTTGTTTATCTTTTAATAAGAAAAACATCATTAAAGGCACGAGTACGGTATAAATTGCCAAGGTAAATACGCCAATGAGCGAGGCCACCGACATTTTAACCACCGATTCCGCCACTCCAGATAAACGGCTGCGGAGATTATCTGCCATCATATCGATAATACCCGCATCAACCAACGCTGGGTAACGCTCTGGTAATGTTTGCGCGAACTCGTTAAAACGCGTTACCATTTTAGGTAAGTCACCAACGAGATTGATCCCTTGTTGCCACGCCGTTGGTGCAATAATTAAAATAACCATGGCACTAATTCCAGCAAATAAGGTCAAAATAATACTGACTGCAACAACACGCGAGCAACCGATACGCTCAAGTAAGTGTGTTGGCCATTCAAGGAGATAAGCCAATACTATCGCGACCAATAAAGGGGCTAAGATATTGCTGAAGAAAAAGATGATACAGAAGCCGACAATGAGCAACGTAAACAGTGCAACAGCCTGTGGATCAGCAAAACGTCGCCGATACCATTGTAATAACATTTCCAGCATTTATTAGCTCCTTGGAAATTAATGCTTTAAAGACAGTTCCTAAATTATCGAAAATTATACCAATTAACAGACATTTCGGTAGCTTTTGCTATCATGGATTGATCTCAAAATTAATCGTTGTACGGGATGCAATTGTTTCATGAATAAAAAACTGAAAAATCCACTTCTAGTTTTATTGATAGCCGCGTGCGTCAACGGCGCTGTGCTCCCTGCTTACAGTGCCGTTGAGGACACACTTCCTGATATCGGTACGACAGCGGGTGGTACACTGAGCATCAATCAAGAAATTATTATGGGTGATGCTATCACTCGCCAGATCCGTGCCAGTACACCATTGATTTACGACCCACTGCTTAATCAATACATCAATAAGCTGGGGATGCGGTTAGTGAAAAGTGCCGACTCCGTGAGAACGCCCTTTAAATTCTATTTGGTGAATAACCCCAATATTAACGCCTATGCCTATTTTGGGGGGAATGTGGTGCTGCACTCCGCACTATTTCGCTATAGCCAAAATGAGAGCCAATTAGCTTCTGTCATAGCGCACGAAATTTCTCACGTAACGCAGCGTCACTTAGCACGCATGATGGAAGACCAAAAAAGCACCACTCCCCTTGCGATTGCCGGTACGATTGGGTCGTTATTATTAGTTATGGCAAACCCACAAGCAGGGTTCGCCGCTTTAACGGGAACCATGGCAGGCGTCCAACAAGGAATGATCAGTTTTACTCAAGCCAACGAGCAAGAAGCAGACCGTATTGGCTTACAGACCTTAAGGCGAGCAGGTTTTGATCCTCACTCTATGGCCGACTTTATGCAGGTGATGTCAGATCAAACCCGCTATATGTCAAAACCCCCTGAAATATTGCTGACTCACCCACTACCAGATAGCCGTTTAGCGGATGCGCGTAACCGCTCTAATCAGTATCCAAAGGTTACCATACCTTCATCAGAAGACTTTATGCTAGCCCGTGTTCGTATTTTATCCATGTATACGTCAGGACAACAGCATGCATTAGATCAAATTCTGGATAATTATAGTCGAGGCACTCCTCAAGAAAGGATAGCGGCTGACTATGGTCGTGCTTTGAAGTTATCGCAAGATAAGAAATATGCCGAAGCGACCAAGATCATGAGCAACCTACTGGAAAAACAACCCGATAATCCTTGGTTTATCGATGTTATGACAGATTTGGATATTGAGCAAAATCGTGCAGCCCAAGCGGTGACTCGTTTACAAAATGCATTAAAAAAATCACCAAGCAACCCCGTATTACAAATCAACCTTGCCAACGCTTTAATTAACAATAAGCAGTATCAAACGGCTATTTCATTACTGAACAAATATACCTTCAATTATCCCGAAGATCCTAATGGTTGGGATCTGTTAGCTGAAGCCTCGGCGAAATCAGGTAAGCGTAATGAAGAGCTAGCCGCTTATGCAGAAGGTATGGCGCTTCGAGGTAACTATGATAACGCGATTAATTATCTCAGCGAAGCGAGTCGAAAAAGTCGTCTGGGAAGTTATGAGCAACAACGCTATGATGCTCGCATAGATGAGCTAAGAAAATTACAATTAAGAGACAGTAAAGCTAAACCGTAAGGAATGATGACCATGACGGATACAATTACCATTTATCATAACCCTCGTTGCTCTAAAAGCCGTGAAACGCTTGCATTATTAGAATCTAAAGGGGTCACACCAACAATCGTTGAGTATTTAAAAAATCCCCCTAGCGTTGCTGAAATCAAACGGTTATTAAAGGCATTAGGCTTCTCTGATGCACGGCAATTAATGCGTAGCAAAGAGGATATCTACAAAGAATTGGGTCTTGGAAACGACGCTTTAACGCAAGAGCAATTAATTCAAGCCATGCATGACAACCCAAAATTAATTGAGCGCCCTATTGTTGTCAAAGGGAAAACGGCAAAATTAGGTCGCCCGCCAGAGCAGGTTCTTGATGTTCTCTAATGGCTCAAAAAAAGGCAGTGGATCACTGCCTTTATAATTGGAGGATATCTTTAACAAACGGGATAGTCAGTTTGCGTTGTGCAACGATCGAGGCATGATCCAGTTTGTTCAAAATATCAAACAATGTTCCCATTTTTCTATCTAACCGTTTTAATACAAAACGGCATACATCTTCGGGTAATTCAAACCCTCGCATTCTTGCCCGCAATTGTAGCGCACAAATTTTATCTTCATCGCTAAGTGGATGGAGTTTATAAATCTGCCCCCAATCCAACCGAGAGGCTAAATCAGGCAGTGAGAGATCGATTTGTCTTGGTGGTCTATCACCAGTGATCAGCAAACAAGTTCGACCAATTTCTAAAATGCGATTATACAAATTGAAAACGGCCATTTCCCATTCAGGATCGCCTGCGATACATTGAATATTATCAATACAAACCAGTGAAAGGTGTTCCATCCCATCAAGGACTTCAGGTACAAAATAGGCACGCTTATCAAGCGGAACATAGCCCACGGCCATATCTTGTTCTGATAATTCAGCGCATGCGGCATGCAGTAGGTGACTCTTACCGCCCCCTTCACGAGACCAATAATAAATATAACTACCATGCGATTGGTTAATGGCGAGTTTAATAGCAGATAGCAACGCCTCATTTTCGCCTGCATAAAAGCTGGCAAACGTTTCGTCATCGGGTAGATACAGTGGTAGTGAAAGTTGCGATGGTGTGTTCAGAAGCACCTCTGACTGTGCAAAACAATTAACACTTGCAAGTTTACCATAAATTTCAAGCATAAATGAACAAGAAGAAACTTAATTGCCGATGCTTTCATCACATCGGCAATGAGACAACTGTTTTATTTCGTGGAATGTTTCGTATCAACTTCTTCGATATCTGAGGTTACAAACTGCTTTTCAGGACGAACAAAAGTGATAAAACGGAATAATAGTGCCATGACAATACCCACGATGGTTGCCAATGCCATGCCTTTCAATTCGGCTTGACCAATATGAATAACCGCACCACTAACACCAATAATCAAGATCACAGAGGTCAAGATCAAGTTTTGGGGTTTATTGTAGTCAACTTTAGAGTCGATTAGCACACGAATACCTGAAGCCCCGATCACCCCATAAAGCAGCAAAGACACCCCTCCCATTACAGGTACTGGCACTAACTGAATCGCCGCCGCTAATTTACCCACACAAGAAAGTAAAATTGCGATGATTGCTGCCCCACCAATGACCCAAGAGCTATACACCTTAGTGATCGCCATTACACCAATATTTTCACCGTAGGTGGTATTAGGTGTTGAACCAAAGAACCCTGACAACACCGTAGAGAAACCGTTTGCAAACATTGAACGATGTAAGCCAGGGTTTTTCAATAAGTCACGCTCAACAATATTTGCAGTTACCACCAAGTGGCCTACATGTTCAGCAATAACGACTAATGCGGCAGGTAGAATAGTCAAAATAGCGAACCATTCAAAACGTGGCGTATAAAACGTTGGAATTGCAAACCATGGTGCTTCAATAACAGGCGTAAAGTCCACAATGCCCATAAAGTAGGATAAGGCGTAGCCAACTAAGAAACCAATCAAAATAGGAATGATGGATAAGAACCCGCGGAACACGACAGCACACAAAATAGTCACTGACAGTGTTGTGATAGAAATAATTAACGTATTAGGATCTACCGCGACCCCTTCTTTTGGCAGTAACCCTGCCATACCGGCGGCCGTTTGAGCCAATTCGAGGCCAATAACCGCGACAATCGCTCCCATCGCAGCAGGAGGAAACATGACGTTAATCCAACCTCGACCCGCCACCTTAACAATCAAGGCCACAATGCAAAACAGTATTCCGCAAATAATAAAGCCACCCAATGCAAGTTCATAACCGAGTGGTAGCAAAATCATGACTGGTGAAATAAAAGCAAAACTCGACCCTAAATAGGCAGGAATTTTCCCTTTACAAATAAATAAATAAAGTAAGGTGCCAATCCCATTGAACAGCAAAATAGTTGCTGGGTTAACACCAAACAAGATCGGTACAATTACAGTCGCGCCAAACATGGCAAACAGATGTTGAAAACTAAGCGGTATGGTTTGTAATAATGGTGGCCTTTCTTCAACACTAATTGCACGACGTGTCATTTCTTTTCATCCCCTTAATATATTTTTATAATCAAAAAAAAGCCGACTTCTAAAGTCGGCTAATTATTATTTAGTACCAAATATCTTATCGCCAGCATCACCTAGCCCAGGAACAATATACCCGTGTTCATTTAAATATTGATCAATAGACGCGGTATATAGCTCAACATCTGGATGGGCAGCTTCTAATGCTGCAATTCCTTCAGGAGCAGCAACAAGTACGAGTACTTTAATAGATTTACAACCTGCGCCTTTTAATAGATCGATAGTTGCAATCATTGAACCACCCGTTGCTAACATTGGGTCAACAACCAACGCCATACGCTCATCAATGTTTGAAACTAATTTCTGGAAGTAAGAGACAGGTTTAAAGGTTTCTTCATCACGATAAACACCCACCACACTGATACGTGCGCTTGGAATGCTTTCTAAAACCCCGTTCATCATACCAATACCGGCACGAAGGATAGGTACGACAGTGATTTTTTTCCCTTTTATTTGCTCTATTTCTACAGGACCACACCAACCTTCAATGGTGACTTTCTCAGTTTCTAGGTCAGCGGTTGCTTCATAAGTCAGTAGGCTACCAACCTCTGAGGCCAGTTCACGAAAGCGTTTAGTGCTTATATCATGATCTCGCATCAGGCCGAGTTTATGTTTAACGAGAGGGTGTTTTACCTCAACGATCTTCATGGGATTCTCCTACTATTTTAGTCGCCAGCGCACAAAAAAATCGCGGGATTATAACTCTTTTTACAGAAGATGCCACTAGGCAGCGTTTGATTGATGTCAAAACAATCAGAAATAACCTATTTTTATTATTACACTGTAAGTATATCCACCACTATTTTATCTGTTTGATTGAACATGGCAGCAATATCAATGCCATGATAAATACGCACACCAATCTCAATTTAAGATTATAGATGTATCCCATTATTTTACCCTAATGTGATAGACATAAATTCTTGCCATAAAAAGCAGGAACCAGATAACGGCAATGCCTTATTTCCCACCAGCCAAAATCCCCTCATTTTTTCATTCACAAAGCTATCGCAAACGTTTGCTTTGCCTGTTAGAATAGTATTTATTGAAGTTTATTTTCCGAAACGCAATTGCCTTGGGGGCCGTAGTGACTGATAAAACCTCTCTCAGCTATAAAGATGCCGGTGTTGACATTGATGCAGGTAACGCATTGGTTGATCGAATTAAAGGTGTAGTGAAAGAAACTCGCCGACCAGAAGTTATGGGAGGATTAGGCGGATTTGGCGCATTATGTTCCCTGCCACAAAAATACCGTGAACCTGTTTTAGTTTCAGGTACAGATGGTGTAGGCACTAAACTACGCCTTGCGATGGACCTAAAACGTCATGACACTATCGGTATCGATTTAGTGGCGATGTGTGTTAATGACTTAATTGTCCAAGGTGCTGAGCCTCTATTTTTCCTTGATTACTACGCAACAGGTAAGCTAGATGTTGATACTGCCACCAGCGTGATCACAGGTATCGCAGAAGGTTGTAAACAATCAGGTTGTGCCCTCGTGGGGGGGGAAACCGCTGAAATGCCTGGCATGTACCATGGTGACGATTACGATGTAGCGGGTTTCTGCGTTGGTGTGGTCGAACGCGCTGAGATCATTGATGGTAGCAAAGTCAGTGCTGGTGATGCGCTGATCGCCCTCGCCTCAAGCGGTCCTCACTCTAACGGCTACTCTTTGATCCGCAAAATTTTAGAAGTCAGTCAAACTAACCCAGAGGTCACGCAACTGGAAGGCCAATCACTGGCAGATCACCTGTTAGCGCCTACACGTATTTACGTCAAAAATGTATTAGCGCTGATTGAAAAATGCGATATTCACGCCATCGCGCACATTACTGGTGGTGGTTTCTGGGAAAATATTCCTCGTGTATTACCTGAAAACACCCAAGCACAAATCGATGAAAATAGCTGGCAGTGGCCGGCGGTATTCAATTGGCTACAAACGGCGGGCAGCGTGACCACTCACGAAATGTATCGCACATTTAACTGTGGTGTCGGTATCATCATCGCGCTGCCACAAGCTGAAGTCGATGCGGCACTCACTTTACTTAATGGTTTAGGTGAAACCGCATGGCAGATAGGTACCATTGCTGAATTGCCTGCTGGTGAAGAGCAGGTTGTTATCCGCTAATGAAAAAAATCGTCGTGCTTATCTCAGGCAGCGGCAGTAATTTACAGTCGCTGATGGATGCCACTTCGCATGATCTTCAAGCGCAAGTTGTGGCAGTGATCAGTAATCAACCTGAGGCTTACGGGCTTATTCGTGCGCAGAAGGCTGGGATCCCAGCCTTATCACTCAGCACGAGCGCTTTTGCTAACCGCGAAGCATATGATGCTGCACTAATGGGGATGATTGACGAATATCAGCCTGATTTGGTTGTGTTAGCTGGATTTATGCGAATTTTGACCGCGGGCTTCGTTAAACACTATGCAGGAAGAATGCTCAATATCCACCCTTCTCTATTGCCTAAATATCCGGGCCTACACACCCATCGTAAAGCGATAGAAAACGGCGATAGCGAGCATGGAACATCAGTGCATTTTGTTACCGAGGAGTTGGATGGCGGCCCAGTGATCTTACAGGCTAAAGTTCCTGTTTTCCCGGATGATACCGAAAAAGAGGTCATTGAGCGGGTAAAGGCGCAAGAGCACAATATTTACCCCCAAGTTGTACAATGGTTCGTCAGTGGTCGTTTGGCCATGGTCGGCAACCATGCTTACTTAGATGGTCAGTGTTTACCGCCCCAAGGCTATGTAAATGAATAACACTTGGTTATTTCCACATTGATTTATGTTGAGGGCAAAGAGAAATCTCTGCCCTTTTTGCTGTTCACGAAAAGTCGCAGTATAAATAAAGTGCATTAATCTTCACCAGTTAGAAAGAGTCACTGCTTTGTGTCATTATTTTATCGTAAATTAGTGGTATCCTTATCAACTGAGAGTGAAAATAAATTTGCTCTGTTATTTATCGTGATGATCTGCAAAATCGATAATTAACTATCTACTTTTTAAACAAAACTGAGGTGTTATATGACGACCGGGCAAGTTCATCCGTTTAGGTTGCGCCCACTTGAACGTGAAGATTTAGCGTTTATCCACCAACTTGATAATAATGCCAGTGTTATGCGCTACTGGTTTGAAGAGCCTTATGAGGCTTTCGTCGAGCTGAGTGACCTTTATGATAAACATATTCATGACCAATCAGAGCGGCGTTTTATTGTTGAAAATGACAGTGAAAAAGTCGGCTTAGTTGAATTGGTGGAAATCGATTATGTTCACCGTCGTTCTGAGTTTCAGATCATCATCGCACCAAGCCATCAAGGCCACGGTTATGCAACTCGCGCTGCGAAATTGGCTATGGATTACGCTTTTTCTGTGCTCAATCTATATAAGCTTTACCTCATTGTAGATAAAGAAAATATCAAAGCTATCCACATTTATAATAAACTGGGCTTCCACACAGAAGGCGAACTAATTGACGAGTTTTTTGTCAACGGACGTTATCATACCGCGATCCGTATGTGCATTTTCCAGCACCAATATTTTGCGAGTAAAGCACAGTCAACGCATCCTGAAAGTGTTGTCAGCCCGCATGCGACCATCAAACAGCAAGTTTAGTGCTCTATCCTCGCGACGTTATTTGAGGTGCAACTAAACACAAGATAAATGTGTCGCCAGAGAAATACAGAAATCTGTAACTCATGCGAATAAAAATAGCCATAATATGGCGAAAACTTAAGGTGTGCTGTCGCTAGGTTATACACCTTTAAGTTTATGTATTTAGTACAATATGGAGCAACAATGTCCCAAGAACGCCTATACCACGAAAAAGAGTTAAGCTGGCTTGCTTTTAACGAACGCGTTTTACAAGAAGCAGCAGATAAGCGAAATCCTCTTATCGAGCGTATGCGCTTTTTGGGCATTTATTCCAATAACCTAGATGAATTCTACAAAGTCCGTTTTGCAGACGTGAAACGGCGTATCTTAATCAATGAGGAGCGTGGCTCCGCCAGCGGTGCACGCCACCTACTTAAGCGCATTCAAAATAAAGTAGCCAAGCAAGATCAAGAGTTCGACATTCTCTATAACGACCTTTTGCTTGAAATGGCGCGCAACCAAATTTTCTTAATTAACGAGCGGCAAATATCGCCCCGCCAACAAATTTGGTTACGTCAATACTTTCGCCAACATTTGCGCCAACACATTACCCCTATTTTGATTAATCCAGATACCAACCTAGTCGAGTTTCTCAAAGATGACTATACCTATCTGGCTGTTGAAATTATTAACGGCGGTAATGTGCAATATGCTCTGTTAGAGATCCCCTCTGACAAGGTGCCTCGGTTTGTCAATCTGCCACCGGAAATGCCCAAACGGCGCAAATCAATGGTGCTTATCGACAACATTTTGCGCTATACCTTGGATGAAATCTTCAAGGGCTTCTTTGATTATGATGAATTAAACGCTTATTCCATGAAAATGACCCGCGATGCGGAATATGACATCGCCACCGAAATGGAATCAAGCTTACTGGAAATCATGTCATCGACATTAAAACAGCGCTTAACCGCAGAGCCTGTCCGTTTTGTTTATCAGCGCGATATGCCTGATGAAATGGTTGCCGTCTTACGTGAAAAACTGGGATTATCCAATGATGACTCAGTTATTGCGGGCGGGCGTTACCACAATTTTAAAGATTTTATTAACTTCCCCAACGAAGGCAATAAAACCCTTTTAAACAAACCATTGCCACGATTACGCCACCGCTGGTTTGATAACTTCCGTAACGGTTTTGATGCCATTCGCGAACGCGATGTGCTGCTCTACTACCCTTATTACACCTTTGAGCACACGCTCGAGTTGCTCAGGCAAGCCTCATTTGACCCCAGCGTATTATCTATCAAGATCAATATTTATCGTGTGGCAAAAGATTCACGCATTATTGATTCGATGATCCATGCGGCCCATAACGGCAAAAAAGTCACTGTTGTGGTTGAATTACAGGCTCGATTCGATGAAGAAGCGAATATTCATTGGGCGAAACGGCTGACAGAGGCTGGGGTCCACGTCATTTTCTCGGCCCCGGGTCTGAAAATCCATGCGAAACTCTTTATTATTTCGCGAATGGAAGATGGCGAAATTATTCGTTATGCCCATATCGGTACAGGTAACTTTAATGAAAAAACCGCGCGCCTCTATACTGATTACTCGTTGTTAACAGCAAATGAACAGATCACCAATGAGGTTCGTCGGGTATTTAGCTTTATTGAAAACCCATATCGTCCTGTCACCTTTGATAATTTAATGGTTTCACCACAAAATACACGGATCCGCCTCAATGCGCTAATTGACCAAGAAATTGCTAATGCGCAAGCGGGGCTTCCCAGTGGGATCACCTTAAAAATTAATAATCTGGTTGATAAAGAACTGACTGATAAACTGTATGATGCTTCCAATGCGGGTGTTAAAATTCGTCTACTAGTAAGAGGGATGTGTTCACTTGTTGCAGGGCAACCGGGCTACAGTGAAAACATTCAAGTCACCAGTATTGTTGACCGCTTTTTGGAGCATGACCGCGTTTATGTCTTTACTAATGCGGGTGATGAAAAAGTCTTTATCTCCTCGGCAGATTGGATGACTCGAAATATTGATTACCGTATTGAAGTGGCGGTGCGCTTAGTCGATGACCGGCTCAAACAACGGGTTTTAGATATCCTTGAGCTCCAATTTAACGATACCGTCAAGGCACGTTATGTTGACAAAGATCTCAGTAATCATTATGTTCCCCGCGGTAATAAGCGCAAAATTCAGGCGCAACTTGCTATATACGACTATTTGAAATCACTCGAAACGCCTGAGACAAGGTCCTAACATACTATGCCATTAACTAATATATCGACGCCTAGGCCTCAAGAAATTGCGGCTATCGACCTTGGTTCTAACAGCTTTCATATGGTGATTGCACGTATTGTCAACGGTGCACTGCAAATCCTGACGCGTTTAAAAAAACGGGTACACCTTGCTGACGGATTAAGTGATACCAATGAGCTTAGTGAAGAAGCCATGGAACGCGGTTTGGCTTGCCTTGCGCTTTTTGCCGAACGCCTACAAGGTTTTACAGAAGAAAACGTCTGTATCGTAGGCACTCACTCTTTGCGTGTTGCAACCAATGTTGAAGAGTTTTTGAACCGTGCAAAAAAAATAATTCCCTATCCCATTGAAATTATTTCTGGGCAAGAAGAAGCGCGTTTGATTTTTATGGGGGTGGAACACACCCAGCCTGAAAAAGGCCGTAAACTGGTAATAGATATTGGTGGTGGCTCAACAGAATTAGTCATTGGCGAGAAATTCGAACCATTATTAATTGATAGCCGCCGTATGGGGTGTGTCAGCTTTGCGCGTAACTATTTCCCCAATGAAACCATTACGGCAGATAATTTCAACCGAGCCTACCTCACGGCCTGCTTAAAACTTGAGCAAACCGCCACAAAATTTAAGCGTATGCACTGGGATGTTGCCATGGGGGCATCAGGTACGATTAAAGCGGCTCATGCCGTGATTGTTGAAATGGGTGAGCGCGACGGTATCATTACGCGTGATCGGCTAGAAAAAATTAAGCAAATGGCGCTGAAATATAAAACCTTTTCGGCAGTGGATCTACCGGGTTTATCCGTTGAACGTAAACATGTTTTTGTGCCCGGATTAGCCATTTTATGTGCTGTCTTTGATACATTAGAGATTAAAGAGTTACGGCTCTCAGATGGCGCATTGCGTGAAGGGGTGCTTTATGAAATGGAAGGCCGTTTCCGTCATCAAGACATTCGCCAACGTACGGCACTTAGCCTTGCCGAGCATTATAATATCGATAGAGAGCAAGCTAGACGTGTATTAAAAACCATGGAGGAGCTGTATCACCAGTGGAGCCAGCAAAATCCAAAGTTAGCCAACCCGCAACTTGAGTCTATCCTTATTTGGGCGGTTATGCTGCATGAGGTCGGTCTACATATCAACCAAAGTGGGTTACATCGCCACTCCGCCTATATTTTGCAAAATACTACGTTACCGGGGTTTAATCAGGAGCAACAGCTATTACTTGCAACACTGGTTCGTAACCATCGGCGTGCTATTAAATTTGATGATATCCCTAAATTTAATTTATATAAAAGAAAACAATTTTTACCCTTGATACAAATTTTACGCTTATCAATACTTCTGAATAATCAAAGACAATCAACAACTACCCCATCATCATTACGCTTAGAAACCGATGATGGCCACTGGACACTGTATCTACCTGCCCAGTATTTGACTCAGAATGCGTTGATGCAGCTCGATCTTGAGAAAGAAAGCGCTTACTGGGAGGATGTCCCTGGCTGGAAATTAGACATCCGCGAAGAGCCAAATTAGTTATAATATTAATGCACTACATGGCGTTTTTTTGCACTACTCATAATGAATCGGTTTTCGCCCATTTGTTATAATTATTAATATTTATTTGGGTTAATGGACAATAAATGGCAAAATAAAGGTATTTATTTGTAATATGGACCCATAAAAGGTACAAAAGTGCCTATAAAGCTTTAAGGATTAAAATGTCACAAACTGCTTTTTCAACCGATGCGGTACAAACAATCAATCCGCACTCTCAAAAACTGGCCTATATCCGCCAGCAAATCCTAACACTATTTTTGGATGACGAGGAGTTCGTCCAAGCTCTGATTGAGCACGACCAACATGTTAGTTTGAGTGATAAAGCATTAAGTGAAAAAATCAATGCTGTAAAAGAATTATTGATTGACTTACATGCCGCGGATATCGCCGATATTTTAGAGATGTTGCCTTATGATGAACGTCTCGCACTTTGGCATCTGATCGATAACACCGAACGCGGTGAGGTGTTAGTCGAAGCTTCTGTCGCTGTTTGGGATAGCCTGATTAAGGATATGTCTGACAGGGAACTTCTACGCGCTGTTGCTAACCTACATGTTGATGAACAAGCGTATATTGCAGAGCATTTACCACAAGATACCATGCGTAGGTTATTGACCTATCTTGATCCAAGCTTACGAAGTCGTATTCGTGAAGTTCTGCAATATGCAAAAGACAGCGTCGGTCAAATGATGGATTTCGAATTTGTCACCGTACGTCCAAATGTCACGCTAAAAACCGTTCAACGCTATTTACGCCAGCGCGGTAAAATTCCAGAAGCAACAGATAAAATCTTTGTTGTCGACAATAATAACTATTTGCAGGGTGAATTACCTCTAACAACCATATTAACGCAGTCCCCTGAGCGGATTGTGGCTGACGTGATGAAAACAGACACGGTCACTTTCTTGCCAGATGAAAAAGGCGAAGATGCAGCCAGTGCGTTCGAACGTTATGACTTGATCTCCGCCGCGGTGGTTGACAGCAGTGGTCTATTGATGGGTCGTTTAACCGTTGAAGATATCGTTGATAACTTAAATGAAGAAAACGATAACAGCATCCGTCGTATGGGGGGGTTAAGCCCTGAAGAAGACGTGTTCGCCCCTGTCGGTCAAGCCGTCAAAACGCGTTGGACATGGCTAGCCATCAACCTGTGTACTGCGTTCGTCGCATCACGGGTGATTGGGGTATTCGAAGATACCATTTCCCAATTGGTTGCCTTAGCCACCTTAATGCCTATTGTTGCAGGTATTGGGGGAAATACGGGTAACCAAACAATTACCATGATCGTACGTGCGATTGCGTTACACCAAATCCAAACCGGAAGCTTCTCATTCTTAATGCTCAGAGAGCTAGGCGTTGCCTTTATTAACGGTGTTGTTTGGGGGGGGATCATGGGGGTTATCACCTATTTCCTCTATGGCGACCTCGCAATGGGAGCCGTAATGACGCTCGCGATGATCTTAAACTTACTCATGGCGGCAATTATGGGGGTACTTATCCCTCTCATTATGCTTAAACTTGGTAAAGACCCTGCCATCGGCTCCAGTGTAATGATCACCGCTATCACTGACACAGGTGGTTTCTTTATCTTCTTAGGCTTAGCCACCCTGTTCTTGGTTTAACCGCCTACTTGGCATACCCAGAAAATAATACGCTGGGTATGCCTAATGATAATATTCCGCCCTTCTCGCCTTTGCCGACATATTTAGACTGAAAATTTCCTAAATAACGACTCAATGAATGCTATTTCATTTTTCAGCTATTTTTAATTTTCATTACTATTATTAAGATTATTAATTACGAATAATCAAATTAATAATTTGTTACTTTATCGATGAATTAATCGGCGAAAACAGATGTGAAATAACCAATTCCCCTGCCTTTTTTGAAAAAGAACTATATGATCTGCTGCAAAAAATCATTTATTAACATCAAATAATGTTATTGTTTTAAGCAATAGATGATAAAATCAATCAATATAATACAGATAGAATATTCATCTTGTTTTGAGAGTTGCGGTTTACAAAATATGGAATTTCCTGCTATAAATGAGGGTATGCATAAAGATACAGAGTATTAACTAGGTTATTCCATCCAACGTTTTATACCATTTATCTGCACATACTTAATATTATTTACTGACGCGTAGTCGGTAAATATAGCTGTTATTCCGAATTTAAAACAAAAAAATATATTCGGTATTTTAAAAGGATAATATTATGACATCGCAAACAACCAGCCAGCCCTCGGCAAGGCCATTGAAAAAAGAGGATTATAAAACATTAGGGTTGTCATCTTTAGGTGGAACTCTTGAATTTTATGATTTTGTTATTTTCGTTTTTTACGCGAAAATTATTTCACAACTCTTTTTCCCTAGTGGTAACGCAGTTCTCGCCCTCTTGGCAACGCTCGGTTTGTTTGCGGCCGGTTATCTCGCGCGCCCACTCGGTGGCATCATCATGGCACACTTTGGTGATAAACTCGGCCGTAAGAAAATGTTCACCCTCAGTATTTTCATGATGGCATTCCCGACATTCGTGATCGGTTTCTTACCAACCTATGCATCTATTGGCGCTGCCGCACCAATATTGCTGTTATTGATGCGTATTATGCAAGGCGCCGCGATTGGCGGTGAAATGCCTGGGGCATGGGTATTTATCGCTGAACATACCCCAAAACAGCGCTACGGCCTCGGTGTTGGAACATTAACCTCTGGTATCACAGGCGGTATTTTATTAGGGTCTATCGTCGCTATCATCATTGAGAACAGTTATACCTCACAAGAGATCCATGACTTTGCATGGCGTATTCCATTTATTCTTGGTGGTATTTTTGGCTTTATTTCTGTTTATTTACGCCGTTTTTTGGAAGAGACACCTATTTTTAAAGAGTTGGCTGCTAAAAAAGCTTTAGCGGATGAGTTACCCGTTAAGACTGTTGTGAAGTCTCATAAACAAGCCTGCTTGATCACCGCGGCACTGACATGGTCATTATCAACAGCCATCGTTGTAACCATTTTGATGACGCCTGATATCGTGCTTCAAGGGATCTATCAAATTGACCGAAATATCGCCTTACAAGCTAACTGTGCAGCAACATTGACATTAACTTTAGGCTGTATTTTTTGGGGTTGGTTCGGCGATAAGATGGGAACGCGCGCTTCAATGACCTTGTCATGGGGTGGTCTGGCGGTGACTGCATTGTATTTTTATTCATCTTTGTCGCCAGAGATTTCAGCAACGACTTTGATTTTTAACTATGGCTTAATGGGCTTTTTTGTTGGCGCGATTGCAACGACACCAATTGTCAGTACGCGCGCGTTTCCACCTGAAATCCGTTATTCCGGCTTATCATTTGCCTACAATATTGCCTATGCAGTCTTTGGGGGTCTGACACCAATGTTAACGGGAACATGGTTGCAACAATCTCATATGGCACCTGCCTACTATGTTGCCGCGGTTTCTTTACTGGCTGTCGCTGTCGCCTATATTCCTTTAGCATGGAAAGGATGGACAGTGAATGCTGAGCAAGACAAAGAAACATTAGGGGCATTAAACACCAGTACAACTCGCTAATTGACCTCATTTCTTTAATCCATTAACGTATAAACCTGTGGTGATTAATTCCCACAGGTTTTTTTATACAATGTTAGTCAACTAATCTGCCGATTCTGCACACTAGTTGACGTTTTTTTCATATTTCCTTCATTTTTACGTGTAACCCCCACGCTAAACTATTAACATATCGCAACTGACTAATTTTTAACTATATAGCAGGTTCATCTCTGCTAATTTAATCATCATAATATGATGCTTTTTTACTCGACTTTGAATTAAGCGAAAATATAAATGAATAAACAAAAACGCCGTACCACTCTAACCCGTTCAGCCATTTTCGTTGCCATCATTGTCGCTGCAGGTGCCGGTTGGTATTTTTATTCTCAAAATACGCCATCTGATACAGCACAAAACAGTGCTCGTCCTACACGATCAAATAGTGCGCCACACCGTATGCTTGCCCCCGTTCAATACGCTAATGCGCAAGAAAAAGTGGTTCCTCGCTACTTAACTGGTCTCGGCACAGTACAAGCTGCCAATGTTGTCACGGTCACGAGCCGTGTTGAAGGGCAATTGATGTCTTTGCATTTTACCGAAGGGCAACAGGTAAAAGCGGGCGATTTGCTTGCTGAAATCGACCCTCGCCCTTTTGAAGTCCAATTAGCTCAGGCAGAAGGCCAACTGGCTAAAGATAAAGCGACGTTGGCAAATGCTCGATTAGACTTAAATCGTTATCAAAAGCTTGCGGGAACAAAAGTGATTTCACAGCAAGAGCTAGATAACCAAAAAGCGCTCGTTTTACAGGCAGAAGGCAGTATTAAGGTCGATCAAGCCGCCGTTGATAATGCGAAGCTACAATTAACCTACAGTAAAATCACAGCCCCTATTTCAGGCCGTGTTGGTTTAAAACAGGTCGACGTCGGTAATTTTATTTCTGCGGGCACAGCAACCCCAATCGTGGTTATCACACAGACTCAACCTGCTGATGTGCTTTTTGCCCTTCCCGAGGGAGACATTCCTGCCGTACAAAAAGCTCAGTCCTCAAATCAACCGGTAAAAGTGGAAGCTTGGGATAGAAATAATATCGCGATGATCAGCGAAGGCTATTTGTTAAGTATAGATAATCAGATAGACCCTGCTACTGGCACACTAAAAATGAAAGCACGTTTTACGAACGAGCTACAAACTTTATTTCCAAATCAATTTGTGAATATCAAAATGCAGATCGAAACCTTGCAAAATGCCGTCGTTATCCCTACCGCGGCATTGCAGATGGGTAACGAAGGTCATTATGTTTGGGTACTGAACGATGATAATCGTGTGAGTAAACATGTTGTGACGGTAGGTATGCAAGATAGCCAGCAGGTGGTGATTGAAAGTGGGCTAACTGCAAATACAAAAGTGATTACTGACGGTGTCGACCGTTTAACAGATGGCACCAGCGTGGAAGTAGTTAACACCGAAACGGCTTCTAAATCCGCAAAACCACAAAAAAATAAAAATACAGCGGAGAAAGCCTGATGCAACCCGGGATCCAAAAAGGTGGCGGCCCTTCCCGCTTATTTATTTTACGTCCAGTCGCTACCACCTTATTTATGGTAGCCATTCTGCTTGCAGGGATCATTGGCTATCGTTTCCTACCTGTATCGGCTTTACCAGAAGTCGATTATCCAACGATCCAAGTGGTCACCCTCTATCCGGGAGCGAGTCCTGAAGTCATGACATCCGCGGTAACCGCACCGCTAGAAACCCAGTTTGGGCAGATGTCTGGGCTAAAACAAATGTCTTCCCAAAGTTCAGGGGGCGCATCTGTGATCACCTTGATGTTCCAGCTAACACTCCCCTTGGAGGTTGCAGAACAGGAAGTTCAGGCCGCCATTAATTCAGCCTCAAGTTTACTACCTTCAGATTTACCTTATCCGCCTATTTACAATAAGGTCAACCCAGCGGATCCACCAGTACTCACTCTCGCCGTCACTTCTGACGCCATGCCTTTGACACAAGTTCAAGACATGATTGAGAACCGTATTGCGCAAAAAATATCACAGGTCAATGGCGTGGGGCTTGTCACCCTTGCGGGTGGGCAACGCCCAGCGGTCCGAGTGAACTTAAACCCACAAGCGATGGCAGCAAAAGGATTAGACAGCGAGACGATCCGAGCCGCGATAAACAATGCTAACGTCAACTCAGCAAAAGGCAGTTTTGATGGCCCAACACGCGCGGTAACCCTCTCTGCAAATGACCAAATGAAATCCTTAGAGGACTATCGCCGCTTAATTGTGGCCTTTCAAAACGGTGCTCCCGTCCGTTTAGGTGATATCGCCACTATTGAGCAAGGGGCGGAAAACGCCTATCTAGGCGCGTGGGCAAATGCACAACAGGCTATTGTTATTAATGTACAACGCCAACCTGGCGCTAACGTTATCGAAACCACTGATACCATTCGCAACCTGCTTCCTGAGCTAATTGAAACACTGCCTAAATCGGTGGATGTGAAAATTTTAACGGATAGAACCAGCACAATCCGTGCCTCCGTTAGCGATGTGCAGTTTGAATTAATGCTTGCGATTGCACTGGTTGTCATGGTGATCTACCTGTTCCTACGCAACGGTATCGCGACACTCATTCCCGGTATTGCCGTTCCTCTTTCCCTTGTCGGCACCTTTGCCGTCATGTATTTCTGTGGTTTCTCTGTCAATAACCTCACTTTGATGGCTCTCACTATCGCCACAGGGTTTGTGGTCGATGATGCCATCGTGGTTATTGAAAATATTTCGCGCTACCTTGAACAAGGTGACAAGCCTGTCGTCGCCGCTTTAAAAGGCGCGGGAGAAATTGGTTTTACCATTATTTCATTAACATTTTCTTTGGTAGCAGTACTGATCCCATTACTGTTTATGGGCGATATTGTTGGTCGGTTGTTTAGGGAATTTGCCATCACCCTTGCCGTTGCCATTCTGATCTCGGCGGTAGTGTCCTTGACACTCACACCAATGATGTGTGCTCGCTTGTTAAAACCTGAATCAGAGCATAAACATAACCGCTTTGAAATCGCCTGCGAGCGCTTTTTTGACCGCATGATCGCAGGATATGCCATTTGGTTAAAGCGGATATTAAATCACCGCTGGCTAACACTTTCCGTTGCTATCGGCACGCTGGTTTTAACTGTATTACTGTATATGTGGATCCCGAAAGGTTTCTTTCCATTACAAGATAACGGGATCATTCAAGGCACCATTGAAAGCCGCCAATCCATCTCCTTTGTGGCTATGTCACAGAAACAGCAGGAAGTGGCTGAAAAATTACTGTCTGATCCTGCGGTAGAAAATATCACCACTTATGTTGGGATAGATGGAACCAATCCGACTCTCAATAATGGGCGCATTCAAATTACCTTGAAGCCTTTAGATGAACGTCCAGATCGCGTCAATACGATTATTCCACGCTTGCAACGTTTAGCTGATAGCGTTTCTGGGGTCAATTTGTATTTGCAACCGATGCAAGATCTCACGATTGATACCCAATTGGCTCGCACCCAATATCAATTTACGCTGCAAGCAGGCTCGCTAGATGAACTTTCTCTTTGGGTGCCTAAGCTATTGAGCCAATTAAAACAACAGCCCGAGTTAGTGGATGTCAGCAGTGATTGGCAGGATAAAGGACTTGTCGCCTACGTTAATGTTGATAGAGATACGGCGAGTCGTTTTGGTATCACGATGGCTGCAATTGATAACGCCCTATACAATGCGTTCGGTCAACGCATGATCTCGACCATTTATACCCAATCGAATCAGTACCGCGTTATTATTGAGCATGATACGCAAACTCGCGATGGTATTAACGCCCTGAATGATATTCGTCTCAAAGGCACCGATGGCGCCATTGTGCCATTAAGCACGTTAGTCAATATTCAGGAAGGCTATGGGCCGCTTGCGATTAACCATTTGGATCAGTTCCCAGCAGCGACCTTCTCGTTTAATCTTGCTGACGATGCGTCTCTTGAGTCTGCGGTTAATGCGGTGAAAAATGCAGAAGCGCAAATTAATATGCCAAAATCCATTACGACTCAGTTCCAAGGCGCTACTTTAGCGTTTGAAGCCGCACTGAGTAGTACGGTTTGGTTAATTGCCGCCGCAATCATCGCCATGTATATCGTTCTTGGGATTTTATATGAAAGCTTTATTCATCCTATTACCATCCTCTCAACACTCCCTACTGCTGGCGTAGGGGCATTATTAGCTCTGATGATGGCTGGCAGCGAATTAGATGTGATTGCTGTTATTGGTATTATTTTGTTAATCGGGATAGTTAAAAAGAACGCAATCATGATGATTGACTTTGCACTTGCCGCCGAACGTGAGCAAGGCATGTCTCCTAAAGATGCTATTTACCAAGCCTGTTTATTACGATTCCGCCCAATATTGATGACCACCATGGCGGCTCTGCTCGGCGCATTACCGCTGATGCTCAGTAGCGGCGTAGGTGCAGAGCTTCGTCAACCACTTGGGATCTGTATGGTGGGAGGGCTGATTATGAGTCAGATCTTAACCCTATTTACGACACCGGTGATTTATCTGTTATTTGATAGCCTTTCAAATAACTTAAAAGCACGCCGCCAAAGTCGCAAACAACAGGTGTCATAATGAAGCGTTTCTTTGCCTTATTCATTAGTCGCCCTGTTGCAACCACACTGATTAGCGTTGCAATCTCGCTATGTGGTGCGCTGAGCTTCATTTTTTTGCCCGTTGCACCACTGCCACAAGTTGACTACCCCGTAATAAACGTGACAGCGTCACTTCCTGGGGCATCCCCAGAAACCATGGCATCGTCTATTGCAACGCCGTTAGAGCGTTCATTGGGAAGTATTGCGGGTATCAGTGAAATGACCTCCAGCAGTTCGCTTGGTCGTACCACCATTACCCTCGAATTTAATCTTGATAAAGACATTAACAACGCTGCCCGTGAAGTACAAGCCGCGATAAATGCGGCACAAACCTTGTTACCGAGCGGAATGCCAAGCAAGCCTCGATACTATAAATCGAACCCTTCCGACGCCCCTATTATGATCTTAACCTTAACCTCTAAGACGATGAGTACAGGTGAGATTTATGATATTGCATCAACCCGTTTATCACAGCGTATAGCGCAAATTGAAGGGGTCAGTGAAGTCTCCGTTGGTGGTGGCTCCCTGCCCGCGGTACGTGTTGAGCTCAATCCAACGGCTCTATTTAATCAAGGCGTCTCCTTAGATAAGGTGCGCTCCGCAATCAGTAGCGCCAACGTGCGCCAACCTCAAGGCTACATTAACAACGATGACAGCCGCTGGCAGGTACAAACCAATGATGAGCTAAAAAAAGCAGTGGACTATCAACCTATCATCGTCCACTACAAAGAGGGCAATGCCGTCAAACTCAGTGATGTGGCGAATGTGAAAGATTCGGTTCAAGACGTACGTGCAGCAGGGATGTCAGGTGGTGAGCCCGCTATTTTGATTGTCATCCGTCGCGAAGCGGGAGCTAATATCATTGAAACCGTAAATCGCATTCGCGCAGAGCTTCCTGACTTCCAAGAGATGATCCCTGCCGCGATTGACCTAAAAGTAGCGCAAGACAGGACGCCGACGATCCGCGCTTCACTCGTTGAAGTCGAGCGCGCATTGATGATCGCTATTGCGTTAGTCATATTAGTTGTGTTGTTATTTCTGCGCTCTGGTCGCGCCACCCTGATCCCTGCAATTGCGGTTCCTGTATCTCTCATTGGCACCTTTACTGCCATGTATCTTTGCGGGTTCAGTTTAAATAACTTGTCATTAATGGCATTGACCGTCGCAACAGGCTTTGTTGTCGATGATGCGATTGTGGTACTCGAAAACATTTCACGTCATATCGAAAATGGCTGTAAACCCTTTATTGCTGCGGTCAGAGGGGTGAGTGAAGTCGGTTTTACGGTTGTTTCAATGAGCATCTCCCTCGTAGCCGTTTTTATTCCTTTATTATTAATGGAGGGGTTAGTTGGCCGGCTATTTCGTGAGTTTGCGATTACCCTCGCCACGGCAATTGGCATCTCGCTGGTCGTTTCGCTGACCCTCACCCCCATGATGTGCGCCCATTTGCTTAAACGACACAAAGGCAAACAGGCTGAAAAAACCAGTGTTATCGGCGGCTACTTACACCGTATACAAAACGGTTACGGTGCGACATTAAATTGGGTACTGTCTCATAAACGCAGTGTACTCGCTATCTTGTTCGCCACTATCGGATTGAACATTTATTTGTATATCGCTATCCCAAAAACATTTTTCCCTGAACAAGATACAGGCCGTTTACTTGGCTTTGTTCGTGCCGACCAAAGCATTTCATTTCAAGCAATGAAAGAGAAAATGACGCGCTTTATGCAGCAAGTGAATGCCGATCCTGCCGTGGATAGCGTGACAGGTTTTACTGGTGGAAGCCGTGTAAACAGCGGCTCCATGTTTATCTCATTGAAACCGATTGATGAACGTAAAGAGAGTGCCAACGCGGTAATCAACCGACTTCGAGCTAAGTTAGCTAAAGAGCCGGGAGCTAATTTATTTATGATGCCCGTGCAAGATATCCGTGTTGGTGGCCGTCAAGCGCATTCCAGTTATCAGTTTTCATTACTTGCCGATGAACTCAATGCGTTACGTGAATGGGAGCCTGCGGTACGTAAAGCCATTGCCGAACTCCCGCAAGTGACTGATGTAAACTCAGATAAAGAGGATAAAGGCGCTGAGATGGCCATTACCTATGATAGGGATTTAATGGCTCAACTTGGTATTGATGTGCGAGCCGCCAATGACCTGTTGAATAATGCCTTCGGACAACGTCAAATATCCACCATCTATGAGCCCATGAACCAATACAAGGTGGTGATGGAAGTGGCGCCTGAATATACTCAGGATGTCAGTTCTCTCGACAAAATGTTTGTTATCAATAGTCATGGAGACGCTATTCCATTATCTTATTTTGCCCGTTGGCAGCCCGCCAATGCCCCTTTGAGTGTTAACCACCAAGGGTTATCGGCATCATCCACTATCGCATTTAACATCGCTGAAGGTTATACCCTCAATGACGCCATTTCAGCTATCGAAAAAACCATGACCACACTTGGTGTGCCATCAACAATACGAGGCACTTTTGCGGGTACGGCTCAGATATTCCAAGATACCTTAAAATCACAATTGTTTTTAATTTTAGCGGCCATTGTCACTGTCTACCTTGTTTTAGGCATTTTGTATGAAAGCTATATTCATCCACTGACCATTTTATCCACACTACCTTCGGCGGGGGTCGGCGCTCTCCTCGCCTTAGAGTTATTTGATACCCCATTTAGTTTAATTGCTCTAATCGGCATTATGCTGCTGATTGGTATTGTGAAGAAAAATGCCATTATCATGGTGGATTTTGCTATCCAAGCACAACGTCAGCATGGTTTAACCGCACGTGAGGCGATTTTGCGTGCGAGCTTACTGCGCTTTAGGCCTATTTTAATGACGACGCTGGCAGCAATTTTTGGTGCCCTACCACTTGCTTTAGGCAGTGGTGATGGCGCGGAGTTACGCCAACCATTAGGTATCACTATTGTTGGTGGCTTAGTGATGAGTCAACTACTCACCTTATTCACAACACCGGTCGTCTATTTATGTTTCGATCAACTCAGACAGCGCTATACCAAAAAAGCGGTAGCTCTAAACGAATAAGGGCTTATATATAATGAAACTCAGATTTAATAGCGTCAGTACTCGATTATTTTTGGCTATCTTTGCGACATGCATACTCCTCGTTGTGATCATGCACCAAGGAGTACGTTTAAGCTTCCAGCATGGTTTTACCGACTATATTAAAGAAAATGACCAACAGCGTGCTGAGCTGATCGCTGACGCTCTTGCTGAGCAATACGATGAAACGGGGAGTTGGCGCTTCTTGATCCGTAATGAACGTGCTTTCTTTCATATTTTACGCAGCATTGAACACCACCAGCGCACCCTACCGCCGACTAAACCAAAGGGGTGGCGCTCATATTTTTGGGTTTATGATAGCCAAGACCGCCGAATATTAGGCCGCGATGTTCCTTTACCGGATGATGTTATCCGACAACCCGTCATCTCATCTAATGGCAAAACGGTAGGTTGGGTCATTGCAAGTAGTGGAGATGGGATTAGCAATGAAATTGACCGCCGTTTTGATGATCAACAGATGCTCACCAGTTGGTTTATTGCTGGCTTATCATTAATCGTTGCCTTGATTGCTACATTTTTCTTAGCTCGTGGTTTTTTAAGACCCATCAAACGGCTGTTAGATGGGACGAACCAACTTGCCAATGGCGACTTTTCAACCCGCGTTCCTGAAGTCGGTCACGATGAACTCGGTCAGCTAGCAAAAGACTTTAATCACCTCGCATCAACGCTGGAAAAAAATGAGCATATGCGCCGAGACTATATGGCAGATATTTCTCATGAACTGCGCACCCCCCTATCCGTTCTGCAAGGTGAACTCGAAGCCGTTCAGGATGGCGTTCGCCAAGCGACACCTGAGACCATCAATTCATTACTGGCAGAGACACACACATTAATCAAATTAGTCAACGACCTACATCAACTTTCCCTATCGGATAGAGGCTCGTTGGTGTATCGTATCCAATCTGCTGATATTGTGCCTTTAATTAATATGACCGTTGGGCAATCACGCTGGCGGCTCGAAGAAAAACAGCTTTCAGTTACGCTAAATTTACCTGAGCAGCAGATCATCAATATTGACCCAGACCGAATCACGCAGCTATTTTACAATTTGATGGAAAATAGCCTACGTTATACCGACCCGCAAGGTGAAATAGTCATTCGAGCCTTGGTTGAAGAGAATCAATTTTCTATTTATTGGGAAGACAGTGCACCGGGGTTAACTATCCAGCAGTGTAGCCACCTATTTGAGCGTTTCTATCGAGCCGAAGGGTCTCGTAACCGCGCTAGCGGAGGCTCTGGCTTAGGGTTAGCGATTTGCTATAATATCATTGAAGCGCATAAGGGAAGCATACACGCTAGCCCTTCCCCTTTAGGCGGCGTGTGCATTGCTATCCACTTACCGCTCAATCAAAAGGAAAATGAACAGTGACAGTGTTAGAGCCTTCAAGTGCCAACGTATTAATTGTTGAGGATGAGCCAAAACTTGGGCAACTGCTTTATGATTACCTTCAGGCGGCAGGTTATCAGCCTTCAATATTGCAGCGTGGTGATGAGGTCATTGACTATGTGCGTCAGCAACAACCCGACATTATCCTCCTTGATTTGATGCTACCGGGGATGGACGGGCTAACAATCTGCCGTGAACTGCGCAAATTTTGCGAGATACCGATCATTATGGTGACGGCTAAAACGGAAGAAATTGACCGCCTGTTAGGGTTAGAAATTGGTGCCGATGACTATATCTGTAAACCCTTTAGTCCTCGCGAAGTAGTCGCAAGGGTGAAGACTATTTTACGGCGTTGCCAACGCGCGGCTTCTCCGGATAAAAGCAGGCCCCAGCTCATTATCGATGAAAATGCGTTTCAAGTCCGCTATGGCGAACAACTGCTTGAGTTAACTCCCGCCGAGTTCCGTTTACTCAAGTTTATGTCGGACAACGCTGGCACCGTCTTTTCCCGTGACCAGCTATTAGATATTCTGTATGACGATCACCGCATCGTCACCGATAGAACAATTGATAGCCATGTTAAAAACTTACGGCGTAAACTCGAATTACTCGATAACGAGAAAACATTTATTCGCTCTATTTATGGTTTAGGTTATCGCTGGGATGAGGTGTAATCCTAGACATTGAGGCAAGTCAGTTATACTTACTATTTGTAGGGAATATTTTGATTTCCTGAAAAATAGAGTTAAAATCAGCTCCCTTTAAAATGCTTATCCGCCCTAGGGTAAGTACTGACTTGATATCAGACTGAGAAGCAACATGTTTACACCAGAATTATTATCGCCCGCAGGTTCATTAAAGAACATGCGTTATGCTTTTGCTTATGGCGCAGATGCCGTTTATGCAGGGCAACCTCGTTATAGCCTTCGCGTGCGTAACAACGAATTTAACCACGAAAACCTTGCTAAAGGGATCCAAGAAGCCCACGAACTTGGTAAAAAGTTCTATGTCGTTGTTAACATCGCACCGCATAATGCCAAGCTGAAAACCTTTATTCGCGACCTAACCCCTGTCATTGAAATGGGGCCAGATGCGTTGATCATGTCAGACCCTGGTTTGATTATGATGGTTCGCGAAGCCTTCCCTGACATGGATATTCATTTATCCGTACAAGCAAATGCAGTTAACTGGGCATCGGTAAAATTTTGGAAGCAAATGGGTCTGACTCGCGTCATTTTATCACGTGAGCTTTCACTTGAAGAAATCGCTGAAATTCGTAAACAGGTGCCTGATATTGAATTAGAGGTATTCGTTCACGGTGCACTGTGTATGGCCTACTCTGGCCGTTGCCTACTGTCAGGTTATATCAATAAACGCGACCCAAACCAAGGTACTTGCACCAACGCCTGCCGCTGGGAATATAAAGTTGAAGAAGGCAAAGAAGATGATGTGGGAAATATCGTGCATATGCATGAGCCTATCCCTGTCAAAAACATAGCGCCAACTTTAGGTGAAGGTGCCCCGACCGATAAAGTGTTTATGATCGAAGAGGCTAAACGTCCGGGTGAGTATATGACCGCCTTTGAAGACGAACATGGCACTTATATCATGAACTCCAAAGATTTACGCGCGATAGAACACGTTGAAAACTTGACTAAAATGGGTGTGCACTCCTTAAAAATTGAAGGACGCACAAAATCATTCTATTACTGTGCACGTACAGCACAAGTCTATCGCCGTGCAATTGATGATGCGGTTGCCGGTAAGCCATTCGACCCAACTCTCCTTTCGACCTTAGAAGGCTTAGCTCACCGTGGCTATACCGAAGGCTTTTTACGCCGTCACACCCATGATGCCTATCAAACCTATGAATATGGCTATTCGGTTTCTGAAACTCAGCAATTTGTGGGTGAATTTACGGGTAAACGTGTTAACGGCCTCGCAGAAGTTGACGTCAAAAATAAATTTAGTCTAGGTGATAGCTTAGAATTAATGACTCCAGCTGGAAACATTGTGTTTACCCTTGATGCGCTCCATAACCGTAAAGGGGAAGCCATTGACGTGGCACCGGGCAACGGTCATATTGTTTATCTGCCTGTTCCTGATGATGTTGATCTAAATTTTGGCCTGCTAATACGTAACCTATCAGGCACAACGACTCGCTCACCACATCAAACTGAATCATCAACTACGGCTTAATTTCGTTACGCATTAAGCTAATTGATTATAATGCTAGAATTCATTAATTTAATTGATTGAATTTCTAGCATTTTTTATTTTTCCGTTTCAAACTATCTCAGTATAAAACATCAACTTCAATTGATAATCATTCTCATAAATAGTGTTTTACCGTAAAAATGTATTTAATATCCATTTTTATGCAATAGATCACAACAATTAGCTATTCAATGTCGTATAGTCACAATCGAAAATGAAGAACTAGAAAGTCATAAAATAAGACTAGGAACCACCTCCTTGGCTGGCTCAATCTCCCTTGAGCTAGCCATTTCTTTTTTATCTCCCCTATAGAATGATTTAATCTATCAATGTGATTATTGAATTATTGTCATTTATCCCTCCGTTGTGTCTATACTGTGATCACTGTTGTTATCACTACAAGGATCAAAATGGCTATCGATAAACTTCATCGCGCACTTATCATCCTCAACGGTAAACAATCTGCCAACCCTGAGCTAAGAAAAGCCATCTACCAGCTACGTGAAGAAGGTCATACAATTTTGGTGAGGATCCCATGGGAAACCAGTGAATTACCTACTTTTATTGATGAAGCAATCCGCGAAGGTGCAGAAACAATTATCGCCGGTGGCGGCGATGGCACAATTAACGCTGTAGCCAGTGCGTTAATGCGCTTACCTGAAAAGCAACGCCCCGCGATTGGTATCTTACCGCTAGGTACAGCTAATGATTTTGCTACTGGCGCCAACATCCCTATGGATATCCATGCTGCTTTAGCATTAGCAGTAAAAGGCAAATCAGTGGCGATAGATATTGCTAGAGTCAATCATGATGCTTTTTTTATGAATATGGCCACGGGGGGGTTTGGCACTCGGATCACAACAGAAACGCCGGATGCTCTTAAGTCAGCACTGGGTGGCGCAGCTTATGTTATTAATGGCTTGTTGCGCCCTGACACACTGAAAACCGACACCTGTCGAATTGAAACAGAGCATTTTCATTGGGAAGGCGAAACTCTGGTTGTTGCTATCGGTAATGGAATACAGGCGGGTGGTGGACAACAATTAACCCCCGATGCATTAATCGATGATGGTAAATTGAATTTGCTCATCATACCCGCTCGCGATGTGATACCCGCTCTACTGACCAATTTGTTCAGCAATGATAAAAATCAGCATTTAATTGAAAAAACAACTCGTTGGGTAAAAATTTCATCGCCCCATGAAATGGTATTTAATTTGGACGGAGAGCCGCTTTCTGGTGAAACTTTCACCTTTGAATTACTACCTGAAGCGATCCACTGCCGGTTACCGCCTCAATGTGGCTTGTTATCTTAAATTTTATGATTAACATCCCCTAGACTTTTGTTAAATGGAGGAAGTCATGACTGATATCGCTAAGCTGTTAGGTTCCGAAGCTTCAACTCTTTTAGACCATCGTTGCCAAACTATCCCTCGTGAAAACCTTTATCTGCCTGGCTCAGATTTTGTTGACCGTGTGATGATCGATAATAACCGCCCCAATAGTGTACTTCGTTCAATGCAGACTTTATTTAACCATGGTCGCTTAGCTGGCACCGGTTATCTGTCTATTCTTCCCGTTGACCAAGGCGTTGAACACTCAGCCGCTGCCTCATTTGCTGCCAACCCGCTCTATTTTGACCCTAAAAATATTGTCGAATTAGCGATTGAGGCTGGTTGTAACTGCGTAGCCTCTACCTATGGTGTCTTAGCTGCCGTTTCGCGCCGCTACGCGCATAAAATTCCTTTCTTAGTCAAACTGAACCATAACGAAACCCTCAGTTACCCTACTCAATACGACCAAACCTTATATGCCAGTGTTGAACAAGCGTTTGAAATGGGTGCCGTTGCGGTCGGTGCGACTATCTATTTCGGCTCTCCTGAGTCTCGTCGCCAAATTGAAGAGATTTCTGCGGCATTTGAACGAGCACATGAACTCGGCATGGTAACCGTTCTATGGGCTTATTTACGCAATTCCGCATTTAAAAAAGATGGCGTTGATTACCACGCAAGTGCCGATTTAACGGGGCAAGCAAACCATATCGCGGCAACTATCGGTGCGGATATCGTAAAACAAAAAATGGCTGAAAATAACGGCGGCTATAAAGCGATTGGCTTTGGTCACACCGATGAGCGCGTGTATACCAAACTCACAACCGATAACCCAATCGATCTTGTTCGTTATCAATTAGCGAACTGTTATATGGGGCGTGCAGGTCTTATCAACTCAGGTGGCGCTTCTGGGCAAAATGACCTGAGCGAATCAGTACGCACTGCGGTTATCAATAAACGTGCAGGCGGCATGGGGCTCATCTTAGGCCGTAAAGCCTTTAAGAAATCCATGCAAGAAGGTGTGGCATTGATCAATGCCGTACAGGATGTTTACCTCAGTAAAGACGTGACTATCGCTTAATTCGCCTCGCTTATGCCCTCATACGAGGGCATTTTCAATCTATGCATTACCACCATGCATGAAAATGATGAACCGGCCCAATCCCCGACCCCACTTCTAAGCTATCAGCTTGCTCTAACGCCGCTTGTAAATAAGCTTTTGCTTCCGGAACAGTCTGTTGCCAATCCTTAAAGCGTGGCCTTAATGCAGCGAGTGCAGCAGACAATGTACATCCCGTACCGTGTGTATGACGAGTATTCACTCTTGGTGAGGTAAAACGCCATTCACCTTCTGAAGTTATTAACCAATCAGGGCTTTCACTGTCGCTAAGATGCCCCCCTTTCATCAAAACAGCTTGGCACCCCATATCCAGTAATCGATGCCCTTGACTTAACATTTGAGATTCTGTTTTGGCAGTGTGTTCACCTAATAGCGAGGCAGCTTCAGGTAAATTTGGGGTAATCAATGATACCAATGGCAACAGCTTTCGTCTCATTGCATCAACGGCATCAGGCTGTAGTAGAGGATCGCCACTTTTGGCAATCATGACCGTATCTAAAATCACATGAGGGATGTTGTACTGCTCTAAAGCCTGAGCAACGACCGCAATCACTTTCTGATTAAACAGCATGCCAATTTTAGCACTGTCAATGCGTACGTCACTGAGTACGGATTCAAGTTGTGCTGCCACGAACGTCTCAGGGAGTTCATGAACTGATTGAACACCACGGGTATTTTGCGCCACCAACGCCGTCATGACACTCGTGCCATAAGCACCAAGAGCCGAAAAGGTTTTTAAATCTGCTTGGATCCCCGCTCCACCCGATGGGTCTGTTCCCGCGATGGTTAACGCATTGATTCTCATGAAATCTCACTCCTAAGCACAACGTAAGGAGCGGTCTTATTGGAAGGTTTATCATTGACGCTTCCGACTTCCCTACGCTGGCATTATCCAGATCAGGTAATACGGGTGCTTCTCAGTCTTTATCGACGCCCCGAGCCAAAAATACTTATAGAGTATCGCATTTTTCCTTGCTACAAACCAGCCTATCCACCACTTGCTGACGCCTGTTATTCAGGAAAAACCGAATAATACTCGCATTAGTATCTAAATAATTAAGACTATTGCCAATATTAGTAAATATCAATTAATGCTGTTATATCGCACCTAGGTAATCTAAAATAATTAATGAGCACAATCATTTCGTGAGCAGTGATATTTTTGGCTCACTACCTCAATCTACAATATCCAAAACATGCATTAACCTGAGTCGGATTTACCATGAGAGTTAACAAAAAATTGCAGCAAGTTGTAGGGGCATCAGCCTTAATGATGACCGCCTTCTGCTTTGCTTCATCCCCTTCTACTGATAAGGAGTCTGAGGGGCTATGGGATAAATTTACCCGAAATGTCAGTACCACTTGGGATTCAAATCAATACGATATCTATGTTCCCGTTTTAACATGGCATAACCGCTTTACTTACGATAAAGAGAAAACCGATAGTTATAACGAAACCCCATGGGGATTTGGGCTAGGTAAATATCGCTATGATGAAGACAATGACTGGCATGCACTATATGCTATGGCATTCATGGACTCTCATAATAAAGTAGAGCCAATCGCGGGCTATGCTTATCAAAAAATGTGGATCCCTGGGGAACTAGACGGTTTTAAAATGGGGGCTGGCTTCACCTTGAGTGTAACCGCGCGTGATGATTATTATTACATCCCGCTGCCACTTCCTCTTCCATTAGTTTCTATGGAGTATGACAGATTAGCACTGCAAGCAACCTATATCCCTGGAACATATAACAACGGTAACGTGCTCTTTGCTTGGTTACGTTGGCAATGGTAATACCAACCTTTTATTAAGCACCTAAAAAAATAGCCAGTCACAACGCTCTGTCACTGGCTATTTTATTGTTTAAATGAAGTTATTCAGCAACTTTCCGATAAGTTAAATACCCGATAACGCCACCACCGCCATCTTTTGGGTGATTTACGCCATCCATCACATTGACTGTCTCGAAATCAAAAGGTGAAACACCTTCTAGGCAAGCCACATTGACCCCATACTGTTCAGGGTTTGAACGTCGTTGATGAAAGGTATAAATGCCACACATTGAGCAGAAAAAGTGGGCGGCTTGGCGTGTATTGAAACGATACTCCGTCAATTTATCTTTGCCTTCGATAATTTCAATACCTGATAACGGAGCAGAGACCGCAATTGCTCCCCTCATACGACAGTAGGAGCAATTGCATCTTCTTGCGGTATTCAATCCATCGGATAGTGTGACTTTGAATTTAACGCTGCCACAGTGGCACTGAGCAAACCGTGTATCCATAGTGTCTCCTATCAATGTATTGAATAATTACACTAATTGATATGAGTGCTAATTAATTAGCTGTCGATGCCTTCTTTTTCGCCATTCCTTGTTTTTTCGCACCTGAGAATTGATAGCCAATCCACAGGACGCCTATCCATAATGGCATAATCAGTACAGAAATTCTCAAACTCTCCATCATCAAAATCACAATCAAGATCAATGCCAAGAAAGCGAGACACAAGTAGTTGCCGAACGGATACCAGATACTTTTAAACTTAGTTTCAATACCTTGCTTGTTCATTTGCGCTCTAAACTTTAAGTTAGAAATACAAATCATAATCCAGTTAATGACTAGCGTTGTCACGACTAATGACATTAAAAATACAAAGGCTTTCCCTTCCATCACAAAATTGATCAAGATACCTACCGAAGTCACAATACCTGAAACAATTAATGCCATAATAGGTACACCACCTTTATTGACTTTCGCCAGAAACTTAGGTGCATTATCTTGTTGAGCAAGACCAAATAGCATACGGCTGGTACAGTATACGCCGCTGTTATAAACGGACAGCGCCGCTATCAACATAACCACATTTAATGCGTTGGCGACCAGAGCATCACCTAAATTATGGAAGATGATATAAAATGGGCTTGTATCGTTATCTAATTTAACCCATGGGTACAACAGCAATAAAATTAATATCGAGCCTATATAGAAAATCAAGATACGATAAACAACTTGGTTAATCGCTTTAGGAATGCTTTGTTCAGGTTTTTCAGCTTCTGCGGCGGTGATCCCGACTAACTCTAAGCCACCAAATGAAAACATAATAATAGCAAGAGCCATTAATAAACCAAGAAAATCGTTAGCAAAGAAGCCGCCATATTCCCATAGGTTAGACAGCCCAGATTCTGAACCACCTCGCCCACTAAACAGTAAATAACAACCAAAGAGGATCATCGCAACAATTGCAACCACCTTGATTAAGGCAAACCAGAACTCAGTTTCACCATAAGCGCGCACATTAATAAAGTTGACCGCATTTACAACGATAAAAAAGACGATGGCAGAAACCCAAATCGGTAAATCAGGCCACCACCCTTGCATATATTTCCCCGCGGCAGTCAGTTCCGTCATCCCAACGAGGATAAACATAAACCAATAATTCCATCCGGAGAGGAAGCCTGCAAAGCCTCCCCAATACTTAAATGCGAAGTGACTAAATGAACCTGCAACAGGCTCTTGAACGATCATTTCCCCTAACTGGCGCATGATCAGAAAAGCAATAACCCCACATAATGCATACCCTAACAATACCGAAGGGCCTGCCATTTTGATGGTTGTTGCTATTCCAAGAAACAGCCCTGTGCCAACGGCACCTCCCAAAGCAATCAATTGGATATGCCTATTCTTTAATCCACGCTTTAGCGTTTGCTGCTCTTGCGCCATAACTTTACCCTTATCATCCTATGTACTTGCTTGTTATCTCTATTGATTGAGCTAAGCATACAAGTTTATTTGAATTTTATTATTAACACTACTGAAACACATACTCTGCCCTATCTTGAGCCTTTATCATATTAAATATTGATGTTATCTGATAAAGATGCGCAAGACGCACAGTATGGCGTATTAAAGGATAAAATCAAAACGGTAACAAGTCAGTTATTTGACATATTCCAAATATAAAATTTTCACCACCTTGGTCGCAAAGGCTATCCATGGCTAAAAGATATAAAAAAATACAGGTTATCACGATGCATACACCGATGATCAATTTGTATTTCAACAATACTCTCCCTTAAAAAAACAGCACCATAATTATTAATTATCAATAAATTACGGTAAAGCTAAGATAAACAGAATGATACTATTGGCGAATAGACTATGTTTTGATGCCAAATGTTACCTCAGCCATCAGAATAAAATTTGAGGAAAATAAGCAGTTCATGTCAATTTTCGTCTTTATGCTTATTTTTCCTACTCATTGCCAAAAATTGTGTTTAATTGGCTTTTTTTTCATCAATTTAATCGTAATACCGCACAAGCGGCCTTTGTCATGATCAAATGAAGTTGTGTATACTTCAGCTACCTTATTTAGCCCATTAGCTATTCGTGTTTATTTTTTAGCCTTACCAATAAATACTTAGCTAATCTCTAAATAAATGAAGCTGGGTAGATACGTTTATGCGAGATCGCTGTACCATGCTAAAAGGGGTATAAACTCGCCCTATGGGGTTCGGATGCAATCTGTTTTACTATTGTTTTCTATTACGTGATTGAGGAATAATGCTTTCGTTGACTCAATTCGACAAAACAGATGTATTTTGAACAAAAATCTAACACCAAAAGGTCAACGACCTCAATAATTGAATCGAGATGCCACAAGACAACCACTTAGCACTTGTTGATGCTCTAAGCAAATGGATCGAAGAACATTTAGGTCGTGTTATCCATTTGGAAGAGCTTGCCGCCTACTCAGGCTACTCCCTCTGGCATATGCAGAAAATCTTTAAGGAAGTCACAGGGATTTCATTAGGTAAATATATTCGCCAACGTCGACTGGCGGGTGCAGTCAACCTATTAAGAAATAGCGATCAGTCTATTTTTGATATCGCCTTAGACTTTGGATTTGGCTCACAATCACATTTTACCTATATGTTTAGGAAGGAATACGGCATTACACCGTTTGATTTCAGACAAAATGTTGATATTGATTTAGATGTAAAGGAGCCACTGCATTTAACCCATAACGGTGAGTGAAGATGCCTTATTTGCGTTGAGGCCCCTCCCCCTACATCACCCAATGCCATAAGCCATTGTCACTTATGCCGTTTTATTTTCTAACTCAGTTAGGTTATCAATAAGCGGCAAAAATCATTTACTTAATCATTTTAAGATCGTGGCGAACGATAAAATGGCTCATGTTGCACCGGTTTCTCGTTATTGCTCTTTTTTAGCTAATTTACATTTTGTGTAAATAGAGTAAGGTATTTCAATAAAACATCATTAACCGGAGGCGTTGATGTCTATCAAACTGGTAGCGATTGATTTAGATGGCACTTTACTCAACTCTCAACACCAAATCACCCCTGCTGTTAAAGAGGCGGTTATTCAGGCAAAAAATAAAGGTGTCCGTGTCGTACTTGCATCTGGGCGGCCATTTTCTGGGATCTTCCCCTACCTTCAAGAACTTGGGCTAGATAATGCATCAGATTATTGCATCAGCAATAATGGTAGTGTGATACATCAAGCCAATGATGGTACCCATTTAATTGAAAACCTTCTCGATTTTGAGGATTACCAATATTTTGTTTCTCTCGCTAACGATGTTGGTGTGCATATGCATGCACTTGCACAAAACACCATGTTCACCGCCAACCGTCACATTAGCCATTACACCGTCCATGATGCTTATTTGACAAATACTCCACTCGTATATTGTCCAGCAAACGAAATGGATCCCAGTCTCAAATTTACTAAAGTGATGATGATAGACCAGCCTGAAAAGCTGAGCGTTGGGATCAGTTATATTCCTGAAGATACTTTTGAAAGTTATTCTCTCATAAAAACCAGCCCTTACTTTTTAGAAATCTCCAGTAAAACGGCAAGTAAAGGCGCAGCACTACAGCTAATTTGTGAAAAACTCGGCATTACACCTGATAAAGTCATGAGTATTGGCGATCAAAATAATGATATACAAATGCTGCAATACGCCAAATTTCCCGTCGCTATGGGAAATGCTATCGATAACGTTCGTGATATTGCAAAATTTGTCACTGCCACCAATAACGAAGACGGTGTCGCCGTTGCGCTAAATAAATTTATTAACCAACAATAATCTTTTTGGCAGTGATATTCACTGCCAATTAATCATATCTTACAGAATCAGACTGCTTGTTTACCCATTCCCTTCCCTATTTCCCTACATCCAAAAGCCAAATGGATGACTAAAACCTTACTTAGCTTTCTAAATTTGATACTATCTGCCCCCTTAAAAATACTGTAATACTAAAATATTCATTGCAAAATATACATTACAAACAGGTAGTAACATGTTTTCGACTAAAGATATGGTAATTCTTGGGATGATGGTCTTCGCACTATTTTTAGGCGCAGGAAACATTATTTTCCCTCCTATGGCAGGCTACCAATCGGGTACAGATTGGTTCAGCACATCGCTTGGCTTTATTATTACGGGTGTTATCCTGCCCTTTATGACTCTGGTTACCGTCGCCGTTAAAGGCCGTGGTGAGCGCCTGTCTGTGGATTTACCTAAGTGGGTTGCTGTCATTTTTTGGGTGGCGCTATACTTAATTGTAGGTTCAACCTTTGCGATGCCAAGGGTGACAAATACGGCTTTTGAAATGGGCTTCATTCCATTAGGTTTCATTGAAAAAAGCACCACCTCACACCTTACCTTTGCCTTGATTTTTAACGTGTGCTCTTTGTTCTTTATGCTTAAACAAGGCACGATGATCAGCGCAATCGGCAAGTTTATGACCCCAGCCTTGCTTATTCTATTGGTTGTGGTCGGGATCGCTGTGGTGGCAGAGCCATTATCTCCGATTAATGCACCAGTAAAACAATATGCCGATTATGCCTTTTTTGGTGGGGTAATTGATGGCTATCAAACCATGGACGTGCTATCTGCCATGGCCTTTGGTGGGATTGTCGCTCGTGCTTTAGCATCAAAAAATATCACTCAGCCTCGCCAAGTGGCTTTTATTACCATCAAAGCAGGCTTAATCTCTGTTAGCTTACTCGCTGCACTCTATATTTGCTTATTCTATCTTGGCGCAACCAGTGAACTTGTAGCCAATACAGCAACCAATGGTGGTCAAATATTCTCACGTTACGTGGATACATTATTCGGCTCAATTGGCACATGGATCATGTGTGGGATTGTCTTATTAGCTAGCATGACAACCCTTGTTGGCGTAACGAGTGCTTGTGCTGACTACTTTGCGACTTTCCACCATCGCTTAGGTTACCGTTTTTGGGTGGTCTTTTTCACATTGCTGACCACCATTGTCTCTACTTTCGGCCTAGACACATTATTAAGAGTGACTATTCCTGCGCTATTAATGATCTACCCATCTTCGGTCACCATTGTATTCCTGCAATTTGCAAGACGTTATATGGCTGCACCAAGAGTCACTTACGGTATTACTATCGCTGTTATCGTCTTTATGAGCCTATTAGATACATTAAATAATATGACGTTGCTAAGTGATAATGTGAAGGGCTTCCTTGTTTCAAACTTACCACTATTTGAACAAGGTATGGGCTGGTTAATACCGGGGGTTATCGCTTTCATAATTTCACTGTTTGTTGGCAACCTCTTTTGCAACAAAACCGTGCAATTAACCGATGAAAAAGCATAATTAATTACCAACGATAGCGCCCTACTTTATTGGGCGCTTTTTACCTTAGATGGCCGCCGAGTTGCAAGAAAGCAGATAATCGACCCAAGAGTTACCATTACCACTCCTTGCCAAAAACCTAATGTCAGCGCAGTGCTTAATAGAATTGACGAAAACGCCGTTGATATGACAGGTGTAAAGTAAGATAACGTACCTAATAAAGCGACATTGCCTCGGATCACAGCGAGCGTCCATAACGCATTCGCACCGCCTGTTGCTAAGGATGCCACTAACAGCAATGTGATACTGTGCCATGAAATATTGAATTGCTTATTAGGTTCAAACGCAAAAAGTATCCATAACCCTATCGCAGTGAGTAGAAAAAATAGCACCATTCCATTATGCCCCCCAGAAATACGCTTAGTCACATTGCTATAAAACGCCCAGAGGACAGCTCCAATAAAAGCGAGTAAATAACTTAATGGGTTACTTGAAATATTATCCGCAATTGCCGCGACTGAAATAGGTTGATCACCCGAAATGACCCATATTAACCCAGCAAATGCTAACAGTAGCCCAATACCAAGCAATAGAGTAAACCGCTGGCGATTAAACAAAACAGCTAATGCTATCGTAAAGCTGGGCCATAAATAATTCACCATCCCTAATTCAATAGCCTGTTGTCGGTCTTTTGCCAACCCCAGAGCTAATACAAAACACATTTCATAACTAACAAAGAATAATGTTCCCCAAATTAAGTAGCGCTTAGGATAAGCACGAATTTTGGGAAACCCCATAAATACAACCAGAATGGCAGTACCAAGGCTATAAATTAATGCGGCTCCACCAACAGCACCAAAGTTTTCACTCGCACTTCGCACTAAACCAACAATCGTACTCCACAGTAAAATAGAGACTACGCCATAAAATGTTGCTGCATGTTGCCCTAATTTCATTGTTTACTCAATTTAACCGTTAGTTTTGAATTTATGAGAAAAACCTTAAAGCTCAGCCTATTAGAAAGCAAGTATTATTGATAACCTTTATTAAATTGAGTGAAAATGGGCTAGCTGACATCGGCGTCAATAAGAGGGAAATAAGAGCCAGCCAGAATGACATGACTCTTATTTTTATGATGATTAAATAGATTTTTGCTTATCCCACTGGGCTACATTTTCCTTATCCCAAATCCCCTCTTCTACCTGCGTTTTTAATTCAGGGTGCTGAGCAATATCAAATGTAGGAATTTTTCCTGCTTTCCTTTGCAAGTTATAATCTTTGGTTAATTTAAACGCGATACCAGACAACAGCAAGATGGCAATTAAATTAGTAATTGCCATCAGCCCCATCGATAAATCCGCCATTTTCCATATCAATGGCATCTCGGCTAAGGCACCAAACATTACCATGCCTAATGCAGCTAGGCGCAAGATAAGCAAACCTGCGGTGTGATTATTTTCTAAGAATATCATATTGCTCTCTGCGTAAGCATAGTTGGCAATAATTGAAGTGAATGCAAAGAAAAAGATTGCGATTGCAATAAAGGTTGAACCCCAACTTCCCACAACAGATGATAAGGCCTGCTGCGTTAATTCAATTCCGCTGATTTTATCCATTGGGTTTTCAAGTACACCAGACGAGAGAATAATGATCGCCGTCGCACTGCAAATAACAATCGTATCCATAAAAACACCCAGCATTTGCACATAACCTTGTGAAGCAGGATGTGGGGGATATGGAGCGGCAGAAGCGGCTGCATTCGGTGCAGACCCCATCCCCGCTTCATTCGAAAATAACCCGCGCTGGATACCTTGAGTCATCGCTTGAGCAACACCGTAACCAATTGCCCCCCCTGCCGCTTCCTGTAACCCAAAAGCGTTGCGGATAATCATCATAAAGACGTCAGGTAAGCGTTCAATATGATGTCCAAGTACCCAAAATGCTAGCAGTAAATAAGCCAATGCCATAATAGGAACGATTAGCTCAGCAACCTTTGCAATTGATTTTAATCCGCCAAAAATAACAACACCACTCATCACCACAAGCGCAATGCCAACATATAGAGGGTTAAAATCAAATGCTACAGCAGTTGCTTGTGCAATTGAGTTTGCTTGAACGGCATTGAATACCAATCCAAATGCAATAATTAAAAAGATGGAAAATAACACGCCCATCCAACGGCGGTTTAATCCTTTTTGCATATAGTAGGCAGGACCGCCTCGATAATTTCCTTGGTCATCTTTTGTTTTGTACAATTGAGCGAGGGTTGATTCAATAAATGAGGTTGCCATCCCTAACATCGCAACCACCCACATCCAAAAAATGGCTCCAGGGCCTCCTGCCGTTATCGCAATGGCAACACCGGTTAAGTTCCCTGTTCCCACCCGAGCCGCTAAGCTGGTACACAATGCTTGAAAAGACGATATCCCTGCTTTATCGGCTTGATTACTATTTTTTAAAACACCAAACATATGACCAAAATGGCGAAACTGAATAAATCCTGTACGAAGTGTAAAGTAAACACCTACGCCAAGTAATAAATAGATGAGGAGCGACCCCCAAACAATGTCGTTTAGATAATTTACGATTTCTACCAAACCATTCCCCTTACTTTATTATATGTAAATAAAGATCGCTGTATAATTAATGATAATCTTTGTAATGTTTCATCTCACCAAGCACCCTTTCGATTATAAGAAACCAATCCCTAAACGTGCACAATGAAATACAAAACAAAGAGTCATAAAACTATATTTTTTTATCTTCCGTGTAAAACATTTTTTAAGTTTAAATTTTGAGATTGATATTTGTTATATAAATACCTAATATAAAGATGTGTACTAGATGATGCTTTTGATTTAAAATCAACAAATTACACTCACAGCAAGAGTAAAATCATAAAGTTAATCATTTGATTTTATGATATTATCGCTTTATTCACCATCTTGGTTATATAATAATCAAAATTTTATATTATTCCCTTTTATAAATACATATTTCTTTATTATTAATAATTCCTGCTCTACTAATAAAATGAATAATTTAATTTCACCAACATATTCAGTTTATTATTCAATAAATTTATTGCCTTATATTAAGGGTGAATACCCTCAAACTGTTTATTAAACAAGCAAATAGAACATTTAAAGAAACATCGTAAAAAGAGCATTGAAAAATGATTATTGCTTCTATTTATACATCACCATAAAATTTACAATTAAATCGAAACCCTATTTAAGGTTAAAAAATGAAAATCACCATTAAAATCTCTGATGATGCTGTATCCCAAAGCCTTTATGACGCATTTGCTTCAGAACTAAGAGCAAGGGTATTAGAAGTTTATCCAGGTAGCGATCTCTATATTATTCATGATACTGGAGCAACTACATTTGAAACTTCTGGTTTTCATGATGACAAAGAAGCTCATATCGTTCTTCATGAATTAGTTGAAGACGTTCTCCATCATGGGCATTGGTCAAAATAATTATTCGCCTATGTTTTAGCCAGCCTTTACTTATATTCATTAAATTAAAGGCTGGTTACTCTCTCCTCCTCCATCTCTCCATAATGGCAATTGCTGATCAAGATCATATTTGTTACAAATAAGCTAATCTTAGTCACAAAACCGCTTTTCTTATTACCGTTGTATGATAAATTATATAACGTAATTTTCATTTACATTGCTTTTGCTCAATATGGCAGCCAGTGTTTTTACTGGCTCTTTTTTTGTTTCAAAATGCGAAATAATACTTAGGACACCCTCTTTTCGGCCTATTCTGCTATAGTCTCTGTCTATTATCCGATAAAGTTAAAATTCATTTAGTGTAAAACTAGAGGTACTGCCATGAAACGTCTTTTACTTGCTGTATGCTTTACACCGATTATCGCACTAGGCGCTAATGAACCACTAAATATTAGCCAAACTGCCATTGATTATTGTGATATTACAGGCCAAACACTCAATGATGCCTATCGTTCAGATAAAAGCAGCAACGAATTAGCAGCAGATGCACTTACTCAGCTAAAAAGTAAAAATGTTGATCTCGCTAAATTAGAGACAAACGAAGCTGATTTACAAAAGAACTTGGCTGTTGTCATTAAAACCATCCGCGATAATAAAGGTAGCTTTAAGAGCCAGGACGAATTCGCGAAATCGCTAAATGACTCAATCTCCGCTTGCAAAATCCAAACTGAGCTTCTGTTGAACAAAACGAAATAAGCATCAATCTATAAAAATGTACCCAGTCTCTATCGAAACTGGGCACATTCTATTATCTCATGAGCTGTTATGGTTGCTCTTTTTGGCATATCGTCTTGATAGAGGCCTGAATGTCCTCGTTATCGCTCAACAATAACTGATTCTTTCCTGAAAATTGCCCGTCACGAATATCAATATTAGCAACAAAAAGTAGTGCACGACCATCATTACCGACCTGATATGTGCCGCATACGCCTACACTTTCACCTTCTTTGTATTGATTCCGCTTAACAACCTTAACGTCATTGAAGTTCACAGGTTGCTGTGAGGCGAGTTTATTTTCGACCAATTGCTGAGCCATTTTTTGAATGTCAGAGTCATGAATTGCTGTAACATATTGATATACAAAGCCAGCAATAATAATCAAAATGACGATAAACAGTTTGGTTTTTATTCGTTTCAATACATAATCCTTCTTGGCATTTAGCTAGTCAGACTAATTATAACGATATTAACTTGTTTTATGTGAACAAAATGAGCCAAGTTCGCTAAAATTTGATTTATTGGTGAATACAACAAGCGTGTTCTATAAGCCGTTATTAAGGATATCTTATCTTTTATTAATTAACTTATAATATTGTCAATTTAATTAATTTTTCATTCAATATAATATTCCATCACATTAATTTGATATTTAATTTTTATATTTTTTCATTATTCATTAATAAAAAAAACGTTTTCTAATTTCACTCATAATATTATAATCGAGAAATGATTATCATTTAAATATGGGAATAGAATGAAAGAGAGGATCGTAAAAAATCTTGTTGAGCTTACTTATGGTACTAACAACGATGTAAAAATAGCGGCAATTAATGCTTTAGGTGATTATAAATGTTCAATCGAGCAAGAAGACGCTATTGATAGATTGTTAGTTTTATGTGACGATTATAATAAAGAGATTGCCGTCGCTTCAATTAGTTCATTGAGTAAATTAGCAAAGTTTTTCTCTGATCTATAACGGTAGCATGCCATAACCAATTTAACCCGTGCCAATCAACATAAAATTACCTATAAATCAATTAATTGTAATTGAAAGAAGAAGCGTATTCAAAATACCAATATGTTTATTACGTATTACTGCCTATAAAAAATAAAAATAGTTACTTTATTTTAAAGATCAATACAACTTTTTTTCATTGTGAAGGAAATAAGAGTAGTTAGTGATGAAACTATGATATATCTCTTTATTTAGGTAAATAACATTGAAATAATAAATAAAAGAGCCAAAATAATTATTAGTCGGTACCCAACAGGAGTATAAATATGAATTATTTAAAGCCTCTTTTTATTTCAGCAAGTTTATTTGCCATTAGCTTTTCTTCTTTCGCATATAACGATAATAATTATTGTGATGGTGCTTGGCATAAAAATGGTTATCACAATCAGCAACAATATAATGACCGCCCTTGTGATAATAACCGTCACTACAACGGTTCTGGCCGTCACTATGGTCGCCATAATGGAGCAATGCAATATTCAACGTCAATTCAGACAACTCAGCCAGATGAGACCCTGAAAAAAATTGCAGCTGATGCGCCAAAGGGAGAAAGTGGTAAACAATACGTTGTTCGAGTCTCCGTTATTGAAATTTCAAACAATAATACCCCTCAACAGCGATAAACGAATTAGGGCAGTTAACACTGCCCTACAACTCACATCATCAAACGACCTACGAGATAAAAATCATATACCGATAGGCTGATAGCCTTGCCATTCAGGCTTAAAATGCTCACCGTCTGGCTGAGGGATAAGGTGAATATAATAATTGCCAATTTGATCCAATAAGAGACAATCATCAACATCCTTTAAATTGTCTTTATGCTGCTGTTGGCAATTAACTAATAATGCATTAATCGCTTTTTGCTTTGCTTCCGCCGCCGATTCAGCAACGAATAGATCAAACTCATGCAGTTCGGCCAGAGTAGATGGCTGATACCCTCCAACATTAATAAAGTATAGCCGCTGTGTCGTTAAAGAAGGCTCCTGATGTAGTTCGATTTTAAATCCATCCACCCAATTAATCGTTGCATAGCCGTCGATATGGATCTTATCCTTATCGCCAAACCAAGCTTCCCGCAATGCAGGCCAAGCATCTGTCGGTTTTTCGGCTACAACGAATTGAATATCATGAACTTCTATATTTGACTTCCCTGCATTGCCACCAACATAAAACATAAATAACTTCATTTTATCATCCAAATTATTATACAACCTTCGATATATAATTCATTATATAACCATTGATGTATGAAAAGAAATTTTTTATCACAACAAACCATAAATTCTGAGTGATTATTTATATTTATCAATATATTAAAGTAATAATTAACCTGTATTTTGCTTAAAGTCCGATCTTAACAAAATGAATAAATAATCACTTGTGATAAATAATTATTTACAACAAATCTATTTTCAGTAATCTAATGATTACTATTTTTTTTGCAAGGAAACACCATGGATCGTCGTTCTTTTCTAAAAACAAGCTCAGCCGTTATGGGCGGATTAGCTGTAAACTCTCTTTTCAATCAAGCTATTGCGGAAACAAAAACGCAATTTTTGCTTGATGCGCAACACCCTTTACTGCTTAATTTTAATGAAAATTCACTCGGCATGTCGCCAAAAGCAAAAGATGCCGTTATTGCCGCTCTACCCGGTTCATTCCGCTATCCTGATGATGCTAGAGCTGACCTAATTGCAGCACTAGGTAAACACTATGCCTTGACCGACAAGCATGTCACATTGGGAAATGGCTCTTCAGAAACCATCCAAGCTGCCGTTGCGATGCTAGCAGCAAAAGCACGCCAACAAAATCAAGGACTTCAACTTATTACGCCCGACCCAACATTCAATTACGCCGAGTTATATACTCAATCATTTGCAGGTAAAATCACTAAAGTTCCGTTAAAAGAAGATTTGTCATTCGACCTAAAAAAAATGGAACAACTTGCTGATGAATTTGATGGGTTATCAATCATTTATATCTGTAACCCAAATAACCCAACGGCGATGATCACACCAGCAAGCGAATTAAGCGAATGGATGCATAAATCTTCAGATAAACAATTTTTCATCGTAGACGAAGCCTACGCTGAATTCGTTGAAGACCCGAAATTTATCAGTGCCATTGAGCTTGTGAAACAGGGTAAAAATAACCTTGTTGTCACTCGCACCTTTTCAAAGATTTTTGCGTTAGCAGGACTGCGTGTTGGTTACGGTATCGCAACCCCTGAAGTTATTGCTGCCATTGATGCGTTTTTACCTTTAGATAATACCAATACGGCTGGCGCCGTTGCCGCTCTTGCTTCTTTGCAGGATAAATCATTTATTGCATATAGTCTGAAATCCAATAACTTATCTAGAAAAATCGTTGAAACCGCATTAGATGAACTCGGTATTACCTATGCCCCTTCACAAGCGAATTTTATCTTTCATAAAGTTAAAGGTGATGTCAAAACATACCAAAAAAGAATGGCCGATGCGCACATTATGGTTGGACGTGAATTTCCACCAGCAATGGGTTGGAGCCGTTTAACGCTAGGTACCCCCGAAGAGATGGAGCAATTTGTTATTGTATTAAAACAGTTCCGCGAGAAAGGTTGGGTATAGTCGCTCGTCTCTCCCCTATATTTAAGACAGGGGAGAGACATATTTAAGCCCTTAAAATGGGCCTTTGAAGATAAAAAAGGCGCCCGCAAAGATCAAAATAAAGCCAATAATATGGTTTATCGAAATACTCTCCCCAAGATAAAGCACAGAAAACACCACAAAGACACAAAGTGTGATAACTTCCTGCATCGTTTTTAATTCAGCTGCACTATAATATTGATGCCCTAGCCGATTGGCTGGAACCGCAAAGCAATATTCTACAAATGCAATTAACCAACTGAAAAAAATGATGCTATACAGTGGTTTATCTGTAAACTTTAAGTGTCCATACCATGCAAACATCATAAAAACATTCGAAATCACTAATAATAAAATAGGATAAGATTTAGCAAGCATTTTGGTTAACGTTGAGCAGATAATTTTGACCATTATGAGATCAAAACAAATAAAATTCATTAGAATTTATTTTTCACTCTCACTATCGACACTGCGGATCCTTATTGGTAAAACCACCTGCTATATTCATCAATAAATGAAGAGATTTTGAGGAATCGTATTATGATCCAGTACCGATTAATGGAAATAACGGATTGTGAAAAAGTTGCCCAATTGTTGCAAATTAACGCACAATCACAAGGTGGTGGGTTATTAGGTGAGTACCCTTTAGGTAAAGTTAAAGGGATGTTTGCTAGCGCAAGTCATACCGTTGTAGCCTATGAAAATGAACATATTGTTGGCGTCGTTTTTAGTTTTAGCCCTCTCGCTAAAGCCCTCCCTGCATTGGCGCAATATATCACCCAACACTTTGCCCCCATTATAGAAAATAATTGGTTTTACGGTCCCGTATGTATTGATACTGCATATCGAGGGAAAAGTATTCTTAAATCCCTGTATGACACGATATGTGCTAAACAGACCGGTCAACCCGTCGCATTTATTAATAGTAGTAACATACGCTCTTTAAAAGCACATCAGAAATTAGGTATGCAGAAAATTGCTGAATTTACCTTCGAGCATATTCTCTACTATTTAGTTAAACCATAAACCATCATAGCGCTACAGTTCCATTTTCCACAATACCCCCATTAAATGTACCAAGTAGTACATTTTTGTTTTCATTCCTCGTTTCTTACGTTACATTAGTAAAATAATGTTTTGAGGAGTTCTTTTTATGACTGATTTTTTAGCCGCTAATCAAAAAGCATGGGATAAGCAAGCTTTACTGCAACAGCCTTGGTCAATTCCCGTTGACTCTCCGACCATTGCAAAAGCAAAACAAGGTGAATGGCAAGTTCATTTGACGCCTTCGCCATTACCTAAAGCGTGGCTTGGCGATATAAAAGGGAAAAAAATTCTATGTCTAGCCTCAGCGGGAGGGCAACAAACCCCTGTTTTATCTGCTGCTGGTGCTGATGTCACTGTTTTTGACCTATCAGATAAACAATTAGAACAAGATAGACAAGTTGCTATTCGTGAGAATTTAAAACTAGAAACTATCCAAGGTGATATGCGAGATCTACACGTATTCCCAGATAACCACTTTGATCTCATTTTCCACCCTATTTCTAATCTTTATATACCGGATGTAAATCCTGTTTGGCGTGAATGTCATCGTGTTTTAAATACACATGGCAGACTACTATCCAGCTTTTTTAACCCAATCGTTTTTGTCGGTGACCGTGACCCACAATATAAGGAGCAACAAATAATTAAGCCGACTTATAAAATGCCTTTTTCTGAAATAGAGGCATTAACCCAGGAACAAATCCACTTGAAACAGCAAAATCAAGAAGCTTTTGTTTTTGGTCATTCATTAACCGATTTAATTGGTGGACAAATAAAGGCCGGTTTTCAGCTCGCTGGGTTTTATGAAGATTGGCAACCTAACCCTCGATTTGTTATTGACCATTACCTGCCGACTTTTTTAGCGACATTTGCGATTAAAACCGCCTAGTCATTTAGAAATGATGAAAGCTGATTTTTTGATAAATCAGCCTGCTTGTTTGGCTGGCAATATTTTTCCCATACAAATTCAAATTGTTCTATTGGGATAATGTCATCAATTTCTTCAACAAAAGGAATGGATACCATCGTGTTACCTGACGCATTTTTATGGGAGCGCACGATAAACCGTTTAAAGCCATAGGGTAACTCATTTTTAAACCCAAATACTTCACCACAATAATAACCCGTTTCTTCACCATCCTGGGTTTTATTCAGCACATGGTAATTAACATTTCGATACTTAGCCGCCGTTGGGTAAGCGAGAAAATCTTCTACTGAGTTTTCAATTTTCTTTTTAGTGTCGAATTCTGATACTTGAGCGATATTCGTCATAATACCCGCAATATAAGCACCACCAACCATAAGCAACAGAACTAGGCTTCTTAATAACATTTTTACCACAGCGATTTTTTATAAAACGTACCTAATTACTATATTGAAATTGTAACAAAATGCGACAAATAAGTGAGCGCAGAATGAATTATTTACATTAAAAAATAATTATTCCTGATAAGGAGACATATAGCACTGTCTTTTGTGAATTATTGATATATTCTCCAGAGGTAGATCAATATCGCCGCTGAGAGACACCAGACAACCGTCGCAGACCCTAAACAAAACCACGCTGAAAATTTTGTGGCGAGCCAATAGACTGTCAGTAAATACAATAGATATGGAATTAATGACCATATACCAAATAATGCGGTCTTACGTAGTGCTAATGCTCCCTGCTCTTGAACAATGATCACATGGGCGATCAAGGCAAATGTTGGGAACAAAGGTACTAAACCTGCTATATAAAATGTCTTACTTTTTGATAGTAAAGCAATAATTAAAACGGCTAATGCCCCTAATGAACACTTTAAGAACAATGAAAGCATAGTGGTATCTTATTATTTAATAACATTAACAGTTATATTATCTCTAAATATAAAAAAGTAATCAGTTATTTTTTTGCTTAGGTACATTGCTGTGCCACCAAAAAATAATCATTATAAAACAATAAGTTAATTTCAATTTCCTCGATTAAGCCCTCGTTATATTTCGGTTAGCATTCAGTTTGAATATAAAGTATACGCATTTCCTGCCGATACCATTAGGGAATACCTACACCTGACTTCTGTATGACCACCATAAGGTGTGTAGCAAATCACTTAGCGATTTGATCATCACCTTATATCAAATAAGTCGTTTATTTGTACGTGTTGAAACATGTTACCGACAGTATGTAAGGAAATAATAATGATGTTCGCGACTTCACAAAAAACTGATTCCCCTTTTTCCCGGTTCTCATTTTCAGGTCTTAAAACAACAACTCTCATTTGGATATTATCTGGATTACTGATCCTACTATTACTCTCTTCATGTTGGTTATTTTTTAGTTATCTTAAAAATTATCAAACGGCACTAGAAAGACTAGATGATATTTATCAAGAGCAGTCTGCACTAAATGATACATGGCAATCTCTTTTACAGGCTCGAAATACCTTAAATAGAGCCAGCTCAAGACATTTGTTAGTGATAAACAAAATGCAAACTGCTAATACTGATATTGATAGTTTAGTTCAACAATTTCAGGAGAAGATGAATAAAACCGAATCACAATGGGCAACTTTTACAGAATTAACACAAAATAAAAACGAATTAGCATTTAATGAGTTACAACAAAGCTATACTCAATTACATTCAGCGTTAATGGAACTATCTCTATTTTTAGTTCAAGGAAAAACTTATGAATTCTTAAATCAACCTACACAAGGTTTTCAAGATACTTTCGAACAAAATTTCAATTATTATCATCAGCAGTTAAATCAGGGTTATCATGATATCACCGCGGCAAGCGAAGAATTGTATCGCAAAAGTCTGATTGGTATTATCGCGGTGATCATTAGCCTAACATTGGTAACCTTACTCGTACGTTTAGTTCTACAACATTTATTTATTCGCCCTCTTAATCAAGTCATTGATGGCATAGAAAAAGTCAGTCAAGGGGTCCTTCACCATCATTTTGACAATAAAGGGTTAGCAGAAATTAAACTGTTGAAACAGCATGTTTCGAATATGCAGAGTAAGTTAATTAATATCGTCAAAAATATCTATTCTAATACCCATACTATCAAAGATGAGATCGGTGATATCACTCAAATGAATCAGGACCTATCTATTCGTGCAGATCAACAAGCTGCTGCTATTGTGGAAACGGCTGCAAGTATAGAGGAATTAGATTCATCCTTTAAACTTAATAGCGCCCATACTCATGAATCCTGCCAACTAATGGCACAGAACGGCATTACTATTGATAAGAGTAGTGAACTTATTTCTGACGTCGTTGAGAACATGGATGATATCGTCGATTTCTCTAAAGAGATCAGCAAAATCACATCAACCATTGATAATATTGCCTTTCAAACTAATTTATTGGCTTTAAATGCCGCAGTAGAGGCCGCCCGAGTTGGCGAGCATGGCAAAGGTTTTGCTGTTGTTGCAAATGAGGTACGTGAGCTGTCGATGAGCTGTAATCAAGCATCTAAAGAAATCAAAGTGCTGATTGATAATTCAAATGAAAAAATTCATCACTGCTTCCAATTAGCCGCTGATGCTAACGATAATATTGTGGCTATCGCAAGAAGTACCGCTAATATTAATGAAATGATACAGAACATCTCGCATGCGTCTAATGAGCAGACTCATGGTGTTGGACAAATCCATATTGCAATTAATGAACTCGATAACACCACCCAAGCGAATGCGGCAATGACGAAAGAATTGCAAGGTTCATTACAATCCTTAAAAACTCAATCTGAATTACTTGAGGAGGTCATTGCGACCTTTCACATTGAACCTACCTCTACACCAACCAAATCGCATAACCAAGAATAAGCCATACTCGTCCAAACAAGGTAGTTACTCAGTAACTGCCTTTACGACTGTCTATAAAAGCATTTTTAATTGGATATTCATTGCTTTTTGTCTGATATAACAGTAAGACTAATTAGCTATTCACCAATTAAATAATGAGTAAAAATGACAATAAAAATATCTGTACTTGTTGATAACAATACCCTTATCGATAGCTACTTTTGTGGTGAGCCAGGTGTTTGCTACCATATCGAAGCTGATGGCCATAAAATTCTTTTTGACACTGGTTACTCCGATATTTTTATCGATAACGCACACACATTAGGGATAGACCTTGCTACGATCACTGATTTAGCCCTGTCTCACGGACATAACGACCATACATGGGGACTGAATCATTTAATACAGCACTACGATAGACGTAATTGCTATTTTCCACAAAAGATCCGCTTGATTTACCATCCAGATGCACTTCTTCCAAAGCAATTTGACACCAAAGTGATTGGTGCCAATATCCCCAAAGATGTATTAAAGGCTTATTTTGATAACTATGAAACAGATAAGCCGTTTTACCTTTCCGACAATGTTATATTCTTAGGGCAGATCCCGAGAAATAATACTTTTGAAGGGAAAGAACCTATTGGAACGACGATTAATGCAGACCATCAAACTATTGATGACTATGTTTGGGACGATAGTGCATTGGCAATAAAAACCACGGAAGGGTTGATTATAGTTACCGGATGTTCGCATTCAGGTATTTGCAATATTGTTGAATATGCAAAACAAGTGACAAAAATAGATAAGATAGTGACAGTCATCGGTGGTTTCCATTTACAAGAAGCCTCTGATGAGGTTTTAAATCAAACTGGGCACTATTTTAGCCAACTTAATGTCGATCAAATACATCCCTGCCATTGTACGGATTTAGCGGCTAAAATTCATCTTTCCAAGTTTGCAGCCATTAAAGAAGTTGGCGTTGGATTAGTGTTAACTTACCCTTCATAATTAAATCAAATTGAGTGACGATAAAAATCTTTTTCGTCACTCTTTATGTTTTTCAGCGAAATAACAGTAAAAAAGTCACCATTGCAACATGGCGTTAACATGATTGACTTATTTTCAATGTTTTTAGTAAATTAATGATAGTGCTATAATTAAACTCGAGAGCCAAGGTCACCATCTGCTTTTTCACCAGCAATCATGCGTGTTAATTCTTCACAACGCACGATTTTCCCTTCAGATAAATGGAAGCAGGCAAATACTTCAAATTCACTGACATCGCCGCTCTTTTTCTCAGCATGTGCAATATGTTGGGTATGTACACAGTCTTGCCCTTCGGCAATGGATTTTATGGTAATACTAATATTATTCGTGGCCTCTTTTAATACCTTAAGATGCGCAACAAATTCTTCATAATTAATTTTTTTACCGTCGACAATTTGTATGTAGTTTGGCGAAAAATATTGTTCAATCACTTCCACTGAACCAATCTCTTTGCCAAGCACATCCGTTAGAGCTTGTTCAACAAATTTTATCTTATTCATTCTTTATCCCATTTAGTTTATATATCATGATTTGATAGATATCTTGGCATCGACGTGTTATTTCAAGCTTACCTTTAAAAAATTATCATAAAATGCCTAGAAACAGATAAAAAGTGCGAACAAAAGCCGACAAAAAACATTTTATTGTTTATGGTTTTTAGCCTTTTGCGGAAGGATGATATAATAATTCGGCTCACACATTTATTTGAGGGTAAACAGTCGGTTCTATGACCGCCATTGAAGATAAGTTAACTCAAAACATAATAAAACAGGGCTTCACTAGATATGAAACCCTTTAATTTAACCTGAGCTTATTTTAATTTACTGTTACACAACTCTTGTAGCCGATTAATAAAGCGTGCAACATGGAAGCCATCACAAACTGCATGATGAACCTGTACTGAGAGCGGCAATAACAGTCTATCCCCTTCTTGCTGATATTTTGCCATTGTTATAATGGGTGCAAAATAATCGGTAAAATTAGCAACATTTAAATTAAAGCTATCAAAATTAACCCAAGGTAATGCTGAAATATTTAAATGATTTTCTGGTGTTACCCCTTGAGGAAATAACTTGGTATCACTTTTATAACGTTCCATTACCGATAAATAATTCACCATAAATTGATCAATATCGGATGAGTATGGGCAACTCAGTGCTGAAAATGTCTCTGTTTCTTGATGGAATACGGTGAATTGTGGGTCGACTGAATCCCATACGATCAATTCATCATCTTTTATCGCCATTCTCAACTCATCAAATTGATTCACGGCCTGAGCAATCAGATAGATCATTACCGGATAAAACTTATACGCTGAATCATCCAATGACTTTTTTAACGTCGTGATATCAATTTTGCTTGTTAAGCTAAAACCACATGGTAAACGATGCCGATAAAACTCAAAATGCTCACGGCGAACCCAATTTTTTACATCAAATTTTGTATAGTTCATAACATATCCCTTCTGAATTTTTATTTACTAAATGACTTTAATCAGAAGGGCATTCTCTCTGTCTGGATGGATAACATTTTCCCTCCACTTTTAGCTCAAAATGCGATAGGTAATAATAATAGCAAAATTCCGCACAAACACTAAACCCTAACTAAAAACATCCATCATATTTCTAGCATGTCTAAATGATCCCGTCATTTTTATCGCTGTTGCTCACGATAATCAGCTACATTTCCCGAGTAATTCGCCTTAAGAAGCGGGTTATCTGTAGCAAAAGAGAATATAAATTATTACTACCAATACGATAAGAATAACTATACTAAAAATTATCAAGGTCATCCTTTCTTCATTATCAATCTGTTTTGCTATTACCTCTGGCTTCTCTATTTTCTCCATTTCACGTTGATACTTTGTTACTGATTGCTTCTTTGCTTCCCTGCTTTTATCAAACAGTGACAAAATAATAACCGGAAGGATAAGGACCAGAGCAATAAAACCGATAATGATTGAGAATGTAATAACAATTAGCCCATCCATAAAACTCCTGTTATTAATATGTTATTGTATTACTTTTATACCAATACAAACCAACAAATATTTTTATATCTTCCCCATATATTTTTTTCTAAGCTCTTCAATACTAGGTCTATCACTTTTGTCTTTTGGTAAATTAATTATGGTAGAAATAATATAATACCTACCTTAAGGCAGGTAACCCAAAAAGAACAATCAAATTAATTTAAGACAACAAAAAACGGGAGCCATTACGCTCCCGTTATTAATTATATTACGCAACAAATTACATATGGCTAATAATTGCGTCGCCGAACTCGCTACATTTCAGTAGTTTAGCGCCGTCCATCAGACGTTCGAAGTCATAAGTTACGGTCTTAGCTTCGATTGCGCCTTCCATACCTTTAACGATTAGGTCAGCCGCTTCAGTCCAGCCCATGTGACGTAACATCATCTCTGCGGAAAGAATAATTGAACCTGGGTTCACTTTATCCTGACCTGCATACTTAGGTGCTGTACCATGTGTTGCTTCAAACAGTGCGCATTCTGAACCAATGTTTGCACCTGGAGCGATACCGATACCACCAACTTGTGCCGCCAATGCATCAGAAATATAGTCACCATTTAGGTTCATACATGCGATAACATCATATTCCGCTGGGCGCAGAAGAATTTGTTGTAAGAACGCATCAGCAATCACATCTTTGATAATGATGTCTTTGCCATTTTTTGGATTCTTAATTTTCACCCATGGGCCGCCATCAAGTAGCTCACCACCGAACTCTTCTAATGCCAGTTGGTAACCCCAATCTTTAAAGGCACCTTCAGTGAACTTCATAATGTTGCCTTTATGAACCAAAGTCACTGAATCACGACCGTTATCGATAGCATATTCAATCGCAGCACGAACTAGACGTTTTGTTCCTTCTTCTGAGCAAGGTTTAACGCCAATACCACAATTTTCTGGGAAACGGATCTTAGTTACACCCATTTCATTTTTCAGGAAATTAATGACTTTATCTGCTTCTGCGCTACCTGCTTTCCATTCAATACCCGCATAGATATCTTCTGAGTTTTCGCGGAAGATAACCATATCAGTGAGTTCAGGTTGCTTAACAGGACTTGGCGTACCTTTATAGTAACGCACAGGGCGTAGACAGATATAGAGGTCGAGTTGTTGACGTAGCGCTACGTTCAAAGAACGAATACCACCGCCAACTGGGGTTGTCAGAGGGCCTTTAATTGAAACACGGTAATCACGGATTAAATCGAGAGTTTCTTGCGGTAACCAAACATCTTTACCATAAACTTGAGTAGATTTTTCGCCGGTATAGATTTCCATCCAAGAAATCTTGCGCTCGCCGTTGTAGGCTTTTTTAACTGCTGCATCAACCACTTTCAACATCGCTGGCGTCACATCAACACCAATACCATCACCTTCGATGTAAGGAATGATCGGGTTGTTCGGAACATTCAGTTTGCCTTTAGCATCAATGGTAATTTTAGCGCCTTCTGCCGGAACTACTACTTTGCTTTCCATTAACCTCTCCTTTCACTTGCGCATTTGCTTGTTAATTTTTTGTAAGAGACCTGTCAATACTACTTCAAACTTTCTCTAACGCCAATGGTTAGTCGTTCAAGGTTTTATGCGGATCGCATTAAACGTACTAACTGACTCACATTTTTTGTTGATTTAGTTAACACATTTCCCATTAAATCAACAAGGTACGATAAAAGTCTAATCTTAAAGAAATTACGTAACCAAGATGTTGCTTCGATGATTTAGTGAATAAATGAATAGTTGTTGAAAAAAGAGACTATTTGCAGTTTATCTTAAATGCTATTAAGAAAAATTCGTTTTGCTCACATAAACTAGGTTTATTAAAGCAATTTATCATTGTAAATTAATAGGTTTTAACAGATTTAATGATTTTAAAGTTTTTTATTATATTATTTGTTTTTTTTAATTAATAACCACTGATAAAAATAAGCTCTATTATTCTTCTATTAAGTTTATCAATAAGATAAGCTCATACGCCTTAGATGTATAAAATTAACATCTCTAGATAGAGATACAACTTTAAATATAAAAAATTATTCTCAAGCTTAATAAATAATAAACTATCTCCGTCTCCTTATACTTTTATATCTTTCATTTTGAACTTTTTTAAATGCCCCTCTTTAAATGACATTTTTTATCTTCTCTTTGTGATTGACAATAAACCTCATCTCCCTCCTTGCTCTTTTGTGTCATTTTTCTTAAAAATCAACTACACTGAAAGCTCAGCCAACATTTTGTTGGCCTGTTTTTATCAATATTTAGTTAATCTGTTAAAATGGATTCTCATGTCTACATCGAATTATAAAGCTAGACCACCAGCCAGTAAGAAAGCGCCGCGCAAGTTTGGGTCAAAAGCCACCTCTGAGCATTTTCGTTCTTCATTGTCATCTCGGACTCAATCTAAGCCCCTTACGTCGCGTAAAGTGATCTTATTTAATAAACCTTTCGATGTATTACCGCAGTTTACCGATGAGCAAGGCCGAGATACCCTAAAAAAATATATTCCAATAACCGATGTTTATGCGGCTGGCAGGTTAGATCGTGACAGCGAAGGATTACTCATTTTGACTAATGATGGGAAATTACAAGCGCGTTTAACACAACCGCAAAAAAACACCAATAAAGTCTATTATGCGCAAGTTGAAGGTATCCCTGATGACGCGGCTCTTGTGAAATTTCGCCAAGGTCTGACTCTTAAAGATGGTCCGACACGCCCTGCTGGTATAGAACGAGTCAATGAACCTGATTGGTTATGGCCGAGAACCCCACCAATTCGTGAACGTAAGAACATCCCGACTAGCTGGCTAAAAATCACACTTAGTGAAGGAAGAAATCGTCAAGTTAGGCGCATGACGGCGCATATTGGTTATCCGACTTTGCGGCTAATTCGCTATCAAATTGGTGAGTATACTCTTAATAATTTAGCACCTGGTGAATGGAAGGAGATCACTCTTGTTTAAACCTCATGTTACTGTCGCAACGATTGTCCATGCGAAGGATAAGTTTTTGGTTGTTGAAGAATGGGTTAATGGCAAACCGACGTGGAACCAACCCGCAGGTCATCTAGAAGCAGATGAAACACTATTAGCCGCTGCTGAACGTGAATTATTCGAAGAAACGGGCATTAAAGGGCGACCGCAAAAACTGCTTAAAATTCACCAATGGATAGCTCCCGATAACACCCCCTTTATTCGCTTTCTCTTTGCATTGGAACTGCCTGAGCGTTGTGATACCCAGCCACAAGATAGCGATATCACTTGCTGCTATTGGGTGAGCGCGCAGGATATTTTGAACAGTGATTGCTTGCGTTCACCGATTGTCGCCGAAAGCATACGCTGTTTTCTCGAAGGCACCCAATATCCACTTGATGTGTTATCCGCATTTGGGGAGCACTTTGGCTGATTCACGTTGTGTCACAACACGGCTGGCTCTAAGCGCTAACAGATACTTATCGTTTGCGGGTATGCCAATACCCATTTCGAGCAGAAATCATGATTAGAATATTCCCCCTGCTAACGCTGGCGTAACAAGGGTACAACATGGTAAAGTATGGGGCTTAATTTTTCCGCAGTGAGAGTATTCCATGTCAGATAACAGCCAAAAAAAAGTCATCGTCGGTATGTCCGGAGGTGTAGACTCATCCGTTTCAGCTTATTTGCTTCAACAGCAAGGGTATCAGGTTGTTGGTCTGTTCATGAAAAACTGGGAAGAGGATGATGACGAAGAGTATTGTTCCGCCGCGACCGATCTTGCTGATGCACAATCTGTTTGCGATAAATTAGGCATTGAACTTCATACCATTAATTTTGCAGCAGAATATTGGGATAATGTGTTTGAACACTTTTTGTCCGAGTACAAAGCAGGCCGTACGCCAAACCCTGATATTTTGTGTAACAAAGAGATCAAATTCAAAGCCTTCCTTGAATTTGCCGCAGAAGATCTCGGTGCCGACTATATCGCAACGGGCCATTATGTGCGCCGCCACGATGTGAATGGTAAAAGCCAATTGCTTCGAGGCTTAGATAACAATAAAGACCAAAGCTATTTTCTCTATACCCTCAGCTATGCGCAAATTGCTAAAAGCCTATTCCCTGTTGGTGAATTAGAGAAACCAGAAGTCCGCCGTATTGCAGAAGAAGTCGGTTTAGTCACCGCAAAGAAAAAAGACTCTACGGGGATTTGCTTTATTGGTGAGCGTAAATTCCGTGATTTCCTTGGGCGCTATTTACCTGCACAACCAGGCCCTATTGTGACCGTTGATGGTGAAACCATTGGTCAACACGAAGGTTTGATGTACCACACGCTAGGCCAACGTAAAGGGCTGGGTATTGGTGGTATGAAAGAAGGCTCGGATGAACCTTGGTACGTTGTCGATAAAGACGTTGAAAATAATCGCCTAATTGTTGCACAAGGGCATGAACATCCTCGTCTGATGTCAACAGGTTTGATCGCCCAACAATTAGATTGGGTCGACAGAGAGCCTTTAACACAAACACTGCGTTGTGCTGTCAAAACCCGCTATCGTCAAGCTGACATCCCCTGTACTGTCACGCCACTTAATGACGGGAAAGTTGAAGTTATTTTTGATTACCCTGTTGCAGCAGTGACTCCAGGTCAATCAGCCGTATTTTACCTTGATGAAGTGTGTCTAGGTGGCGGTATTATCGAATCTCGTATTCAGGAGTAGTTGTGGCTAAAAATTATCGCGATATTACACTTGCGCTCGCGGGCATCTGCCAAGCCAGTTACATGGTTCAAAAACTTGCACAAGAAGGTAGTTGTAACGACCATGATCTTGAAGTCATGGTCAATAGCTTAACCAACATGAATCCATCTTCCACCATCGATGTTTATGGGAATGACCCTGTCAACCTAAAAACAGGTCTTGGTGCGATGCTTGGCATGTTATCTGGCGGCAATAACGCAAGCGCATTATCCGCTGAAGTGACCCGCTATATGCTCAGTATTATCGTACTAGAACGCCGCCTCAATAAGAATCAACAAGCTATGGATAAGCTCGGGCAACGAATCGAACAGTTTGAGCGTCAAGCAAGCTATTTTGACCCTATGTCTGACGGTGTTTTTAACGCACTAGCGGGGATCTACGTGGATGTAATTAGTCCACTAGGCCCTCGGATTCAAGTGACTGGCTCCCCTGATATTTTAAAAAATTCACTGGTTCAAGCGAAAGTCAGAACACTTTTGCTCAGTGGTATCCGTAGTGCTGTGCTCTGGCAGCAAGTTGGGGGAAGTCGTCTGCAATTAATGTTTTCCCGAAGCCGTCTGAGTAATCAGGCGAAAGAAATTCTGTCTCACTTTTAAAATTTGGAGTTGCTACCAATGGAATTATCCTCACTGACCGCTGTATCCCCGATTGACGGCCGTTACGGTGATAAAGTCAGCGCACTACGCACTATTTTTAGTGAGTTTGGCTTACTGAAATTTCGCGTGCAAGTTGAAGTTCGCTGGCTACAAAAACTGGCGGCAACCGCTCAAATCAAAGAAGTTCCATCATTTGACGATGACGCAAACGCTTACCTAGATGCAATTGTTGCGAACTTCAGCGAAAAAGATGCTATGCGCATTAAAGAGATCGAGCGTACAACTAACCATGATGTGAAAGCCGTCGAGTACTTTCTAAAAGAAAAAGTGGCGCAAGTACCTGCATTACACGCTGTTTCTGAATTTATTCACTTTGCCTGTACTTCTGAAGACATTAACAACTTATCTCATGCGCTGATGCTAAAAACAGCGCGAGAAGAAGTGCTACTGCCACAATGGCGTCAAATTATTGACAAAGTTAAAGCAATGGCTCAGGAATATCGTCACCTACCTTTGCTGTCACGTACCCATGGTCAACCGGCAACACCGTCAACAATCGGTAAAGAGTTTGCGAACGTTGCTTACCGTATGGAGCGCCAATACCGTCAGTTAGAGCAAGTTGAGATCTTAGGTAAAATTAATGGTGCGGTTGGTAACTATAATGCGCATATCGCAGCTTACCCAGAAGTTAACTGGCACGAGTTTAGCGAAACATTTGTCACTTCTTTAGATATTACTTGGAACCCATTCACCACGCAAATCGAGCCGCATGATTATATTGCCGAGTTGTTCGATTGTGTCGCACGCTTTAATACCATTGTGTTAGATTTTGACCGTGATATCTGGGGCTACATTGCACTGAATCACTTCAAACAAAAAACCATTGCTGGTGAAATTGGTTCTTCAACCATGCCACATAAGGTTAACCCTATTGATTTTGAGAACTCAGAGGGTAACTTAGGTTTAGCGAATGCAGTATTGGGCCATTTAGCGAGCAAACTGCCGGTTTCACGTTGGCAACGTGACCTGACTGACTCGACTGTATTGCGTAATCTGGGGGTTGGTCTTGGCTATTCGCTAATCGCTTATCAATCTACCCTAAAAGGTTTAAATAAATTAGAAGTTAATGAGCAACACCTGCTCGATGAATTAGACCAAAACTGGGAAGTACTTGCTGAGCCTATTCAGACCGTTATGCGCCGTTATGGCATTGAAAAACCTTATGAGAAGCTTAAAGAGCTTACTCGCGGTAAACGCGTCACGGCTGAAGGCATGCAGCAATTTATCGACGGACTTGCCCTTCCAGAAGAAGAAAAAACGCGCTTGAAAGGGATGACGCCAGCTAATTACATTGGTTACGCTGTCACTTTTATTGATGAGTTAAAATAATTTTCACCTTTTTAAGTCCTCTCTCTAAGCAAAAGTAGGCAGGAAATATCCCGCCTACTTTTACTGTTTCTGCCCATATCTTGGGTTTGTTTGCCTTTGGTTTACTTAATCACTTGTTGTAAAGCGCTTATCTTTTTACCATAGAGCTTCTAATGCTATTCTTGTTGCAATAATATCGAGCAATTCTCTCTTTTTAATGTGAGGTTTTAGATGCGTATTCTTATCGTTGAAGACAATGCTCTTCTTCGTCACCACCTAACGGTTCAACTCAAAGAGCTTGGTCATCAAGTCGATGCAGCCGAAGACGCTAAAGAAGCTGACTATTTTTTACGTGAAAGCTGTCCCGATATTGCGATGGTCGACCTAGGGTTACCTGATGAAGATGGTTTATCTATGATCAAGCGCTGGCGCAGTACACAAATCAACATTCCTGTACTGGTACTAACTGCACGTGAAAGTTGGCAAGAAAAGGTCCAAGCGCTCAATAGTGGTGCAGATGATTATGTTACTAAGCCTTTTCATCTTGAAGAGCTGGTTGCACGTATGCAAGCTCTGATGCGCAGAAATAGTGGCCTCGCCTCTCAGGTATTAGAATTAGATGGCTTCGTCATTGATTTATCAAGAAAAGAGTTCACGGTAAATGGTGAACCCGTTAAATTAACCGCTTTTGAATACACGATTATTGAAACTTTGCTACGTAACAATGGGAAAGTGGTTAGCAAAGATTCGTTGATGCGCCAGCTCTACCCTGATGCTGAGCTACGTGAAAGCCATACAATTGATGTGTTAATGGGCCGTTTACGTAAAAAAATACAGCAGTTTCATGCTAATGACGTGATAGTGACTGTCCGTGGGCAAGGCTATCGTTTTGATGTGAATGGCTAATATGCGGCTAAAGAAATTTAAATTTAAGCCTTTATCCCTGAGGGCACGCTTTTTGTGTGCGACCTCAGCGGTGATCCTCGCCCTAACGCTCTCCTATGGTATTGTCGCCATATTAGGCTATTTAATTAGTTTTGATAAAACGACCTATACCTTGTTACGTAGCCAAAGCAATCTTATTTATAGTTTAGTGCAGTGGCAAAATAACAAAATTGATATTCGCGTGCCGCCTAATTTCACCTTAAATAATCCAACGTTAATCATAATATACAATGAAAACGGGCAGGTCCTATGGCGCCAACGGGAAATGCCTAACGTCGAAAACCTCATTCGCCGTGATTGGTTAAAAAAAGAAGGGTTGTATGAAATTGACACTGATATCGGTGAAACTCGCCTATTGTTACAAAACAACCCTGAATTTAACAGTAAACTTGATGATATGAACCATAATGACGAGCCGCTAACCCACTCAGTGTCCGTCAATCAATATGGTGCGACAGAAAATCTCCCACCGCTGACTATTGTGGTCGTTGATACATTGCCTCAGGACTTACAAAAAACGGGGTTAGTCTGGGAATGGTTTGGCTATGTACTGCTTGCTAATCTTATTTTAGTGATCCCTCTACTTTGGCTCGCCGCTTATTGGAGCTTGCGCCCCATTAAATCGCTCGTTTCACAAATTAGTAGCCTAGAAAAAGGTGAACGCGAGATGTTGGATGAAAATCCACCTTATGAGTTGCGTGGCTTGGTTCGAAACTTAAATAATTTGCTGACTAACGAGCGTAAGCGTTATAGCAAATATCGCACCACGCTTTCTGATTTAACCCATAGCCTAAAAACTCCTCTTGCCGTTTTACAGTCCACTTTGCGTTCACTAAGAACAGGTAAACAGATGACGATTGAGCAAGCAGAGCCTGTGATGCTTGAGCAAATTGGTCGTATTTCTCAACAAGTGGGTTATTACTTGCATCGGGCTTCTGCTCAAGGTGACAATAACCTTATGTTGCGCGAGATATCCTCAGTTCCCTCTTTGCTCGATAGCCTTGCTAGCGCCTTACATAAGGTTTATCAAAATAAAGGTGTCTCGATTACCGTTGATATTTCGCCTGAAGTGACTTGGCTAGGCCAGCCGAATGACTTTATGGAAGTGATGGGCAACATAATGGAAAACGCCTGTAAGTACTGCCTTGAGTTCGTCGAAGTGACCGCCCGTGTTGGGGATGACCATTTGGTGATCACTGTCGATGATGATGGCCCCGGTGTACCCGAAAGCCAACGTAACCTTATTTTTGCGCGGGGGCAACGTGTTGATACCTTAAGGCCCGGTCAAGGCCTTGGCTTATCTATCGCCGTTGAAATTATTGACCAATATGATGGCGATATTACGATCAGTGACAGCCCGCTCGGTGGTGCACGAGTGGAAGTAACTTTTCGTCGGCAAGAAGTGAATCAAGATAATTAATCTGTGATCATCGCGCTTGTTTAACCCCTGCTATGGCGGCAAATTCAGGTATACTATCAATAGATATGTTAACGCAGGACAATAAGATGGATTATAAACTGAATCTTGACTGGCAGAGTTTTCTGGATAGTCATTGGCAGAAACGCCCTTTACTCATTAAAAATGGTTTTACACGTTTTATTGATCCTATCTCGCCTGATGAACTCGCGGGACTGGCGATGGAAGATGAGGTTGACAGCCGTTTAGTCAGCCATAAAGAAGGGTTATGGGAAGTTGCTCATGGTCCTTTTGAAAGTTATGACCACTTAGGCGAAGATAATTGGTCTATCCTAGTACAAGCCGTTGACCATTGGCATCATCCCAGCGCGGCGTTGATGAAACCCTTTAGAGTCTTGTCTGACTGGCGAATGGATGACTTAATGATCTCCTACTCTGTTCCTGGCGGCGGTGTCGGCCCACATTTAGACCAATATGATGTTTTTATCATTCAAGGTGAAGGTCGTAGGCGTTGGCGCGTTGGTGAAAAAGTGCCGATGAAACAACACTGCCCTCACCCTGATCTTCTGCAAGTGCAACCATTCGATGCCATCATTGATGAAGAGATGGAGCCGGGGGATATTCTGTATATTCCACCTGGGTTCCCACATGAAGGTTACGCCATTGAGCCTTCTCTCAACTACTCTGTTGGCTTCCGTGCACCGAATACCCGTGAGCTTATTAGTAGCTTTGCGGATTATTTGATTTCCAATGATTTGGGGAGCTACCGCTATAGTGACCCTGACCTCTCATTCCGAGATAACCCAGCTGAAATCTTGCAGGGCGAACAAATCAAGTTACGTGAAATGATGGAGTCCATGCTCCACGACCCTGAGCTTTTCCGTAAATGGCTCGGTGAATTTATTTCACAATCACGCCATGAGCTAGACCTTGCACCGCCAGAGCCGCCTTATGAGCAAGATGAGGTGTACGATCTGCTTAAAACACAGCAAGAGACCTTGTATAAACTCAATGGCCTCAGGGCATTACGTGTCGGCGATCAATTCTTTGTTAATGGTGAATGCTTAGAAACGACTTGTTATGCTGCGGCAGATAGCCTATGCCGTTATGACGCGGTGAATGCTCAGCAGCTTGGTGATGCAATTGATGACGTGAATTTTATTGCGCTAATGACTGCGCTCATCAATAGTGGTTATTGGTACTTTGATGACTAATCAATAATATCATTCTGCACCTTATGGTGAATTCATAAGGTGCAGACTCTTAGCCTACGCCTACGGTTTAATTGCGCGCACGTTCAGCCGTCAACTCAACAATACGCATTATCACGCTTACAGCCTGCTCCATGCCCTCTTGGGTAATAAATTCATGCTTACTGTGAAAGTTATAGCCACCCGTAAAAATATTCGGGCAAGGTAGGCCTCGGTATGACAGTTGAGCGCCATCGGTTCCACCACGAATCGGCTTCACGATAGGTTCAATACCGCAATCTCTCATGGCTTGGTGAGCTATTTCAATAACATGTGGATGTTTCATTACCTCTTTATGCATATTGTAATAGCTATCATCGATAGTCAGTTCAATGTAGCAGCTTGGGTGTAATCCCTGCCCTACTTTTTCTGCAATACGGATAATATTTTTCTTACGCTCTTCAAATTTTTGGCTATCAAAGTCACGAATAATATAGTTCATTTCTGCTTTTTCAACTGTCCCCTTCATGGAGTTCAGGTGATAAAAACCTTCGTAACCATCGGTATTTTCCGGTGTTTCTTCTCTCGGTAATTCAGCGTGAATACGGTTTGCCAGTGTTAACGCATTCACCATCACCCCTTTTGCCGTACCTGGGTGTACATTATTTCCCACGATTTTTATCGCTACATTCGCGGCATTAAAGTTTTCATACTCGAGTTCACCGACCGCCCCCCCATCAACGGTATAAGCCCAGCGTGCGTCAAAAACATTTAAATCAATATATTGAGCACCACGCCCTATCTCTTCATCAGGAGTAAAGGCAAGACAAATTTTACCATGTGGCACATTATTGGCCTTTAAACGCACAAATGCGGTTATTATCTCTGCTATACCTGCTTTATCATCCGCACCAAGTAAGGTTTTACCATCTGTCATGATCAATGTTTTGCCGATCATCTCATGCAATACAGGAAACATCACTGGAGATAGCACCTCATCACCAATGCCTAAAGCAATATCACCACCTCGATAATTTTCTAAAATCTGGGGGGAAACATGTTTACCAGAGCAATCCGGGGAAGTGTCTAAATGTGAAATAAAACCAATAGTAGGAACATCCCAATCAACATTCGCAGATAAACAAGCGGTCACACACCCCTGTTCTGAAAGAGCGACATCTTCAAAACCGAGCTCTCTTAGTTCCTTGACCAGTGCACGAGCAAATTTTAGCTGGCCTGTGCTACTAGGTATTGTTTTAGCATTTAATTTTGATTGTGTATCAAAAGCAGTATATTCAAAAAACCGCTCTAAAAGTTTATCCATACGTAATTCCCCCAAGTATCAATAAGATTATTATGAGAAAGAACGTATGAATAATTCTTGTTTTAAATCACCTTTGGGGCTAATGGTGGCTTATTTCCGATAAAATAATACTGATAAGATAAATCGAGTACCACTTATTGATAAGTTTTGTCGCCTTATCAATATTTAATAAAATTTATCTTGTTATGACTTATTGTTGATAAAGTTAGGCTTTATTTGCATTAGCTTCTACTTTCCATTGTGCCTTTTTGACATCAATAGCAACAGGTATTAAACGTATCTTCGCGAAGATATTCGCAATATTTTGTTGCTCTAAAAATGCACTATCACTCATACGAATAAAACCATAATTTGTGCGTTGTAACGCTTTTAACCATATTTTTTTATCGAGCCCCGTTGATGCAGACAAAATTGCAGCCGTTTCTTGCGGGTTGGCATTTGCCCACTCACTTTGCTGGCTCAATTGCGTAATAATCGCTTCAGCGTATTGTGGTTGTTTTTCAGCAAACTGCCGACTAGCAAGGAAAAACGTATAGTGAGAAGCTAAATTTTCCCCATTCACAATTTCACGTACAGGCAAGCTTGTTTCAACTTCTGCTAAAAAAGGGTCCCAAATTGCCCATGCATCGACAGCACCTTGTTCAAAAGCCACTCTGGCATCTGATGGTGGTAAATAAACTGGCGTTATTTCGTTATATTTCAATCCGGCCCGCTGTAAGGCAGCAACTAGCAAATAGTTAACATCGGAGCCTTTATTTAAGGCAACCCGCTTGCCTTTTAAATCACTTACGGATTGAATGGGCGAGTTTTTAGGTACGACAATCGCTTCTGATTGAGGGTTACTGGGGGAATGGCCTAAATATACAAAATCTGCTTGAGCCGCCTGAGCAAATATTGGTGGTGCATCCCCTGTTGCCGCAAGGTCAATACTGCCAATATTTAAGCCTTCTAGCATTTGAGGGCCTGCTGGAAACTCAATCCAGCGAACATTCACATTATATTCTTTAAATACCGGCTCTAGCGTTCCTCGATATTTAAGCAATGCTAAAATATTCGCTTTCTGATACCCAATATTAATCACTTTCGTTTCTGAATAAGCAAAACTGGTAAAGGTATACATAACCCACAATACCATCAATAAAATAAACTTTTTCACCAAGGCTCTCCTAACACGCTAAATAGTGTTGCATTGCCAACAATAATTATTGGCAAGAATCGAATAAAATAGTGAGGCTATTACCCTACACTGCCTGCTTTGGTCGCATGTGGATACCGATCGTTTCACCAAGTGACCTAACGTGTTGCGGTGATACCGCGGCCTCTTTATCCACTAACAGCGGCATCACTAATTCTGCAAATTGATGGGCTTCGTCTAAGTGTGGATACCCTGAAAAAATAAATTTGCTGATCCCAAGCGATTGGTACTCCCTGATACGTGCCGCAACTTGCTGAGGATCGCCCACTAAAGCTGTACCAGCCCCAGAACGCACCAAGCCAATCCCCGCCCATAAATTAGGGGCAATGAAAAGGTTATCTTTTGAACCGCTGTGCAATGATTGCATGCGTTTTTGGCCGGCGGAGTCCATCCGAGAAAAGACCGATTGCGCCTTGGCAATTGTTTCATCATCAATGTGTGAAATAAGGCGGTTGGCGGCATCAATGGCCTCTTGCTCCGTCTCTCGCACAATCACATGCAACCGAATACCAAATTCCACATGATTCCCTTTAGCTTGAGCATGTCTTTTCACCGCATTAATTTTCTCACTAACCTCCGCAAGTGGCTCTCCCCATGTTAAATAGGTATCAATCTGTTCAGCGGCAATCTCCATTGCTTCTGGTGATGACCCGCCAAAATAGAGAGGAGGCCCGTATGGTTGTGCCGGAGGAAATAGCAAACTGGCATCTTCGACCTGTATATGTTCACCCTGATAATCAACCGCTTCCCCTCTCATCAGGCGTCTGTATATATCAAGGAACTCTTTAGTTACTTTATATCTGTCACTGTGATTTAAAAAAATACCATCGCCTCTGTTTTCAACAGGATCACCACCTGTCACCACATTGATTAACACACGACCATCAGAGAGCCTATCCAATGTTGATGTCATTCGAGCCGCCAATGTCGGTGACTGTAAGCCGGGTCTCACCGCGACTAAAAAGCGTAATTTTTGTGTGACTGAGAGTAAGGATGCCGCCGTTATCCACGGATCCTCACAACTTTTTCCTGTCGGGATCAGGACACCATGAAAACCAAGGCTATCGGCTGCAATCGCAATCTGCTGTAAATATTGGAGTGTGACTGCTCGACCGCCTTTTTGAGTTCCTAAATAACGCCCTTCCCCTTGCGTTGGTAAAAACCAAAACAATTGCAGTTTTTGTTGTATCGTCATCTTGAGATTCCTTATTTTCAGTGATCAAGCAAACTTTCGCTCAGTCAACGCATTGAGTACTTGTGATTCCAAATCAATTAAAAAGGCATTGGTTAAGTTTCTGGGGTAGTTTTCGTTGATATTAATATCCAGATGCAGCATCCCTTCCTTTAGCATCAATACTCGCTCCGAGGTCCATACTGCTTCATGAATATCATGCGTGACCAAAACCACCGTAAATTGATACTGGTGCCATAATTTGATCAGCAGTTGTTGCATTTCCATACGTGTTAAGGCGTCCAATGCCCCAAAAGGCTCGTCGAGTAGTAACAAACGAGGCTGATGGATTAATGCTCTCGCTAAAGCGACTCGTTGTTTTTGTCCTCCTGAAAGTTCTTCTGGCCATTCACCCGCCTTGTCTGACAGACCCACGGAGGCTAGCACCTTAAGTGCCTCATTGTGCGACGTTCTGTTTAACCCGAGCGCCACATTTTCAATCACCGTTTTCCAAGGTAAGAGCCGAGGCTCCTGAAACATGATGCGAATATCCCCATGAAAATTGGATAAAGGCTGTTTTGCCACGGTGATCTCCCCTGATGTTGGCGAATCTAAATTAGCCAACAAACGTAATAAGGTACTTTTTCCGCAACCACTGTGCCCCACGATGGTCACGAATTGCCCAGCGGGGATAGCAAAATTGAGTGACCGTAAGACGTTATTTCCCCTAAAGCCTTTTATCACGCCCTCTAATTGAATTGGGATCCCCGTATTGGCTGCAAAACATTGTGTTTTCGTTATCATGCTGTGACCTCTTTTTTATGCCATTTGGGATGCCATTGAAGTAGAACCCTTTCGAGTAAATAGGTGAGTGTATCGGCTGTTTTTCCTAATAAGGCGTAAATAATTAAGGTGAAAACCACGATATCCGTTCTTAAAAACTCGCGAGCGTTCATCGCTAAGTAGCCGATCCCCGCATTAGCCGAAATCGTCTCTGCAACAATTAATGTCAGCCACATCAAGCCCAATGAAAAACGTACCCCTACAAATATTGCAGGTAGTGCTCCCGGGAAAATAACATGGCGAAATAGGCTATAACCGTGTAAACCATAGCTTTTTGCCATTTCAATTAATTTATGGTCGAGATGTTTAATACCATGCAACGTATTCAAATAAATTGGGAAAAAGGTTCCTAGTGCGACAAGAAATATTTTTGCCGATTCATCAATACCAAACCAAAGGATCACCAAGGGAATTAGTGCTAAATGGGGCACATTACGGATCATTTGAATGGAACTATCTAATAAGAGTTCACCTAATCGAGAAAGTCCTGTTATTAATCCCAATATTAATCCGATTGAGCTGCCAATAATAAATCCAATGCCCGCACGTAATGCACTAATTCCTAAGTTCTCCCAAAGTTCACCATTTTTTATAAGGTTCCACCCCGCACTAAAAACTTGTAGAGGCTCAGGTAATATTCGGCTCGAAAGCCAACCTGTACTGACTGAAAATTGCCAAACGATTAATAAACTCAGTGGCACTAACCAACTCAAAATAACAATACGTGAGTAGCCCATACTTAAAGCCTCATTTCATTGATTAATGGTAATTGAGTCTGATAGTTAATATGCTGAAAATAATTTTTATTTAACGTGTGATAAAAAGCCTGTAAATTACTATTTAGTCGCTCAATTATTTCTTGGGAAATAAGATATTGATGCGTATTTTCTGAATACTGAAAATGCTGGTCACTGGTATAGATGCCACTAATAATCTCTTCTGCTTTCAATGCGGTAAGTAATGGTTTAAAGGCATAATCTAATGCTAGCTGATGATGTTCACTCCCCCCTGTCATGATGGGTAATACTGTTTTATGTAATAAAGAGCGTTGAGGTAATAGGTCTATCACGGCTTTAAGTACGCCGCTGTATGAGGATTGGTAAACCGGCGACGCAATAATAATACCGTCAGCTTCTTTGACTTGTTGGATAAATTTTTGAATTTGTGCATGTTGATATTTACCCTGTAACAGCACACTCGCATCAAATTCATTCACACTTATCCGTTGAATTATCAAATTAAACTGACTCAGCCATTGTTGAGCATAATCAAGCAATGCTGATGAACGCGACTTTAGCATGGGGCTACCTGAAATGATTAAGACATTCATATTTATCTCGCATTAAGAACTAACCGTCCTTAATCTTTATCGAGTTACTCTGATAAACAGAAATAATTATTTGTTCTTAGTCAGAACATATTTATCATAAGCATATTTATTTATATCTAATAACAAATAATAAATTCCATAAAATAAATCGCCTAACCCTATTTTTGATAGCAGCATTCAACAAAATAAAACTATTCTTATACTTATTATTATCCAGTTATCAGGGGATTATTATTTTTTAGTCAACTGTTTAACTTTGCCTATTATTTATTTTAGCCATCGCTGAATTAAAGCTTATACTTCCCAATAGCATTATTTTTATTCCTCTATTATTATCTATGCAAAGCAAACCATCGCGACGGTATCTATTTCATTCAGCTTAAAATAAAGAGAATATCGATGACAAAAAAATTTTTAGTTTATGGTGTCAGTAAAGGGTTGGGAAAAGCATTAATTGAAGGTATTCCTACCGCACAAGATACTATTTATGGCGTTTCTCGCTCTATGCCTTCTTTCTCCAATAACAATTTTCATTGGATCCAAGCTGATTTATCGGAAACGAATTCTGTACAAACCGTAAAGAGCACCCTGCAAGATAGCCCGATTGACTGCCTAATTTATAATGTCGGCATTTGGGAAAAATATGCGTTCACCGACGATTATCGATTTGAATCAACGGATGATGTTGAACTGCTCACGATGATCCAAACCAATATCAGTGCCTGTATCTTGCACCTCAAGGCAATGTTGCCTAATTTACGACTTGGCCAAAATAGCAAAATCATCTTAATTGGCTCAACGTGGGGATTAGATAACCATAACGGTCATGAAGTGGCTTTTTCTGCCTCAAAGTATGCACTACGCGGTATTGTTCACTCGCTAAGGGAGACATTACGCCAAGATAAAATAGCTATTTCTGTGATTAATCTCGGTTATTTAGCAACGGAATACCCCCTATCAGTGCCTGTCGATGACGTTATTTCACGCACTGAAGGTGCATTAATCCCCTTGCAAGACGTCCTTAATGCCGTCAAGTTTATTTTAAGTACGAGTAACGCAACTTGTGTAAAAGAGATTACAATGCCTGCTATGTTAGATGAAAACGTCTAACATCACGCCATGCAAGAAAGTGATATGATGAAGGGGTTTTACCCCCCTTCATTAAATCGCGTGTTAAATCTTGCTTTCACTCGCCATCGTCAGTTCGGCAATAAGATGCTTCACATAATCAACCACGACCTCACTAGCCAAACCATAATGTTTTTCTTCAAATTCACTCTCAACCTGACTTGGCTCTAAATTTAGCTCGACAGTATGTGCACCATTTAGCCTTGCCTCATGCACAAAACCTGCCGCAGGATAGACGTGACCAGACGTGCCAATTGCGATAAAGAGTGTCGCATTCTCAATAGCCTGATAAATTTCATCCATACCTAATGGCATCTCACCAAACCAAACTATATGCGGCCTTAGCGGTTGAGGAAATTGGCAACAATGGCAGCGTTCATCTGTGGATAAATCCCCTTTCCACTCTAATACCTGATTTGACCAACTACACCGGACTTTTAATAACTCACCGTGCATATGAATAATACGCTTACTACCCGCACGCTCATGTAAGTTGTCGATATTTTGAGTCACTAGCAGAAAATTATCCCCTAACAAATCTTCTAATTGCGCTAAAGCATAATGTGCAGGGTTTGGTTTAATATTCTCTTGTTGAAGTTGGCGGCGGCGTTCATTATAAAAACGCTGCACTAATTGTGGGTCACGAGCAAACCCTTCCGGTGTTGCCACATCTTCAACGCGGTGTTCTTCCCATAAACCATCCGAAGAACGAAAAGTTTGAATGCCTGATTCAGCAGAAATACCCGCCCCAGTTAGTACGACGACTTTCACATTTTTCATATTGGTTATTCTATTTTCACTGTAAAAAAAACGATCGCGAGCTCGTTGACGACGTAACATTTTAATTTTTTTAAGTTTCTTTAGCCTATGACGAAATCGCAACATCAATAAATACCTTTTTCTTCCATGTTGTTATCGCCGCGAGTTTTATACCTTACTCGCAATGATCATAATCGTTACCCAAACCTAATTCGAATGTCAGTATAACGCAACAAATAACAAAAGGAATTGTGAGGCTAAATGTTTATCTATCACTTATCTTAAACGCCACTAAGCCATAATAATACGTTTTTCTCAGTGATTATATCTTCATAACCAAACTAAATATCGCAGTCTGAATTTAGACTCGCTAAAATAGACGAGTTTACTTTTAACACGATTAATTCATCACACAGTAAAAGGTTTATATGGAAAAATTGTTTGAAAAGACGCTGTATGCATCACGTTGGTTACTTGCCCCTATCTACTTTGGCCTATCACTGACTCTATTTGCATTAACGATTAAGTTCTTTCAAGAACTATGGCATGTGATCCCCAATATTTTCTCAATCCCTGAGGCAGATTTAATTCTGATACTATTATCATTAATTGATATGGCGTTAGTCGGTGGTTTACTCGTAATGGTGATGTTTTCAGGCTATGAGAACTTTGTTTCCCAGCTCAATATCCCTGAGAATAGCGAAAAATTGGGTTGGTTAGGTAAGATGGATGCAACCTCATTAAAAAATAAAGTAGCTGCTTCTATCGTAGCCATTTCATCAATCCATTTGTTAAAAGTTTTTATGAACTCACAGAATATCCCTGATAACAAATTAATGTGGTATGTCATTATCCATTTAACATTTGTTTTATCCGCATTTGTGATGGGTTACCTTGATCAATCTATTATGAAAAAAAGCAAATAGCACATCTAAATCGGAGGGAAAGACTATTTTTCCCTCTTTTTATAAGTTGTACTCTTTCGCATTTAAATACCTGCATTGTTCCACAGCTTAGAAGAAAATACCTTGCCCCATAAATAAAACTAGGAATTACCATGAGTGAACATTTTGTTGGTCAATATGAAGCCGAAATTAAATTTAGATTGCCTGACCCAAACCGTTTTTTACAACGGATCATGGCTGATGGCGCTGAAGTCTTTACGGAAAATAATACGGAAAAAGATGACTTTTTTGATATGCCTGATGGTCAGCTTGCGCAGCAAGGAATAAGTCTGTCAGTCCGTGAAATGTTCCCTTCAGGCATTAAATTATGGATAGTCAAAGGCCCTGGCAGTTCAGAATGTAAAGCGATTAATATTGAAGATTGTGCTCACGTCAAAAATATGCTGACAACACTTGGCTATCAATGCTATTTCGCCACCAGCAAACAACGTAGCATCTATTTTCTTGGCGATGTACATATCACTATTGATTATTTAGAGGGTATTGGCTGGTTTGCTGAATTTGCCATAATGACAGACACGCTTTCACTGCTCCCTCAGCTCACACAGCAGTTGATGTCTCTCGCTCAGCAATATGATTTCAATGACACATTGATAGAAACGCGCAGTTATAAGCAGATACAACTTGCGTGTCGCAATGGGGAGCAATAAAACAAGCTGGGTAACGATAGGCTACCCAGTTAGTCATCATTGACCACTCAGGATACGAGCTGGGTCAAGTTTACTTGCTCGGCGTGCAGGATACCAACTTGCCAACAAACTTAATACCACCGTTGTCAGCAACACATACACCACATCTAATAGGTGCAATTGAGAAGGAAGGAAGTCGATAAAATAGACATCGCCAGACAAGATAGGATGCCCGATAACATACTCAAGTCCTTTGATTATGGTGGTTAAATTTAATGAAACAACCACGCCAAGTATTGCCCCTATTAAGGAGCCAACGAGTCCACTTAGCAAACCATACCACAAAAAAATCGCCCGAATTTGCCTGTCTTTAGCACCAAGTGTCCGCAATACAGCAATATCACTACTCTTATCTTTGACCGCCATGACCAACGTAGACACGATATTAAAACAAGCAACCCCTATCACGAGGATCATAGCCAAGTACATGATACTACGTACCATCTGAATATCGTTATACATATAGCCGTAGTCGCCAATCCAACTTTTCACAACCACATGATGCATGGTTTTCAGGCCCGCGTCATAAACAACTTTATCCGCATTAAATGGATTATCGGCTTTTATTTCAAACCCTGTAATGCCATCACCATAGCCTAAATACGCTTGCGCATCGGCAATAGGGATCAGCGCTAATTGGTGATCTAATAGCCCACTTAAACGAAAAACACCTGAAACTTGAACACGGATCCGTTTAGGTTGTTGGATTTTTAAACTCGCATCTGTATTGGGGATCATGATGGTTACCCAATCCCCAACTTTAACATTCAGTGAGTCAGCAACACCTTGCCCTAAAATAATCGATTGTTTCCCTGCTTTAAAATCTTTCCACGCATCATCGAGTACAAATTTAGGCAATGCACTGACTTCTGACTCGGTTTTCGGCGAAACCCCCATCACCTGTATTGCTTTGAGATTAGCTCCGCGCTCCAGCAAGCCAGTAAACCCAACATACGGACTCACTGCTTTAACCCCGGGAGTATTGCGGATCACATTCTCAGCATATTGCCAATCTTGATATGGGGCTTTCACCGCATAGATTTGCCCATGTGGCACCACCGATAAAACGCGATTTTCAAGTTCGCGCTCAAACCCATTCATGGCGCTCAAACCTATAATCAAGACGGCCACACCTAAAACAATACCAAGTGTTGAAACGATAGAAACCAGTGATACCATCCCTGTACGGCGGCGACCACGGCTAAACCGTAACGCTGTAAGTAAAGTCAGCGGTAATCCAGACATTACACTGCCCCCAGTGTGATATCTTGTTGAAGGTGCCCGTCACGCATCTCAAGTTGGCGCGATAAACGATGCGCTAGCTTCATATCATGAGTCACCACCAAGAATGCGGTGCCTTGGGTTTTATTTAACTCACCGAGTAACTCAAAAATCGCATCTGCATTACGTAAATCAAGGTTCCCTGTTGGCTCATCCGCAAGTACCAATGCAGGCTGATTAACTAATGCTCGAGCAATCGCCACACGCTGCCGCTCACCACCAGAAAGCTCGGATGGCCTATGCCCTGAACGGTGGGCTAAGCCAACCGCATCCAGCATTTTAGTCGCTCTATCAAAGGCTTCTGATTTGTTCATACCACCAATCAGTAATGGCATAGCCACATTTTCTAATGCCGTGAAATCGGGTAATAAGTGGTGAAACTGATAAATAAACCCCAAATCTTTGTTACGGATGGTGGCACGCTGATCCGATGAGAGGCGGTTAATATGTTGCCCCCGAAAAATCACCTCGCCTTCAGACGGGGTGTCAAGGCCACCTAATAGGTGCAGTAAGGTACTTTTCCCGGAGCCTGAACTACCAACAATTGCCATCATTTCGCTTTCATTAATCGAAAAACAGACATCTTTTAATACTTGCGTCGACAATGCGCCTTCCTGATAGACCTTGCTTAAATGTTCACAGATAAGAAGTGGTTGTTTATTCATAACGTAACGCCTCAGCAGGTTGCACAGCCGCCGCACGCCAAGAAGGATAAAGCGTCGCAAGCAGCGAAATGAGCATTGCGGATACCGCAATAATTAAAATACCATAAAAATCAAGTACAATGGGTAAATGAACCCCTTTTGGCAACATGCCAAATAGCGGCATCAAGAAATTCAATTGGCTGGAAATTAACATACCAAGCAATGAGCCTATTAATGCGCCAATAATCCCCGCACCTGCCCCTTGGATCATAAAAATCGCCAAAATGCGCCCACGCTTTAAACCTAACGTTTTTAAAATAGCCACCTCAGCTTGCTTTTCCATAACTAATAAAGAGAGTGAAGTAATAATATTGAAAGCCGCGACAGCAATGATGAGGCTGAGCAACAGACCCATCATATTTTTTTCCATTTTGACCGCTTGAAAAAACTCACCTTTGCGTTCACGCCAATCGGTCCAAATCAGTCCGTCAGGTAAATTTTGTTGGCTCAACGTATCGACCTTTAACGGTTCATTCAGAAATAACCGCCAGCCTGTAATATGCCCTGCGGGATAGCGCATCATCCTAGCAGCATCATTTTGCGCAACAATCAGTTCGCTGGCATCGGCCTCACCATTGGTTTGGAACACTCCCGCCACCGTGAATAAACGTTGGCTCGGAATACGCCCCATTGGCGTAAGCTGACTGACTCCGGGGATAATCAAACGAACTTCATCGCCACGCTTTAAACCTAAATTTTCCGCCAACTTATTCCCCAAGAAGACACGATATTGCCCCTCGACTAATTCTGAGCGCTGCCCGTCAATCAAGTTATCTAATAGTGGTGATCGTTCGTCAGAAGTGATGCCAAGCATCATGCCTACCCCGACATTCGAGCGGCTTTGCAAAACAACATCCGACTGCACAAGCGGTGCAATATGAGAAACACCTTGCAGGCCCTGTAGATCTGCAATGGGGTATTTTTGTGGGTCAATATGCCCCGTTGCCGACGTTAAAACGGCCTGCGGCATATAAGAGAGTATGCTATCTTGTAACGATCGTTCGAATCCATTCATGACGGAGGTCACGGTGATCAATGCCGCAACCCCTAGCGTGATACCAATGGCTGATAAACTGGATACAAAACGGCCGAATTTGTCGACAGCTCGTCCGCGCATGTAACGCAGACCTATAAATATTGAGACAGATTGAGACATGAAATCTGTAACGCCCCTGTTGCCAAAGCGAAGTGTTCAGCGATAATAAAGGGTACGAATGATGAATGGAACCACCCGGCCCCGGTTTTGTGGATTTTTTTCTTATTGGCACGGCCTGTTTGTCTTACTTTCAGACAATTGTACGGGGTAAAACAGATCGTTTAGCCATTATGCTTTGAGAAACCGAATATTTTTATGTCTTCAAAATTTCGTTATGAACTTCCTACACGCGGTGGTGATGTCCGTCATCTTGGATGCTTGATTGGGGCCGCGGGTGCACTTGAATGTGCAGAGATGATAGAGCGTCATCAAGGGCCTGTGGTCATTATCACAAGAGACATGCAAAACACCTTGCGTCTCCGCGATGAAATTCAACAGTTTACGCAGCTGCCAATTGAAACATTGTCCGACTGGGAAACCTTGCCTTACGATAACTTTTCACCACATCAAGAAATTATCTCACACCGTTTATCAACACTGTATCGCTTACCTACTATGCAAAAAGGGGTTTTGATCCTTCCGGTCAACACCTTAATGCAGAAGGTTTGCCCATCTGAATTTCTGGCTAGCCATGCACTCGTGATGGCTAAAGGTGACAAACTTTCGCGCGATAACTTGCGCGACGAGCTAGATAAGGCAGGCTATCGCCATGTTGAACAAGTTTTGGAACACGGGGAATACGCTACACGTGGCGCATTATTAGACCTGTACCCAATGGGGAGCGCACTCCCTTACCGAATTGATTTCTTTGATGACGAAATTGATAGTCTGCGTACCTTTGATGTCGATAGCCAAAGAACGCTTGAAGAAGTTGAGAGCATCAACCTGTTGCCTGCATACGAGTTTCCAACAGACAAAGATGCCATCGAACGCTTCCGTAGCCAGTGGCGTGAACGATTCGAAGTCAGGCGTGACCCTGAACATATCTATCAACAAGTCAGCAAAAAAACACTTCCCACAGGGATTGAATACTGGCAACCGCTCTTTTTTAGTCAACCTTTGCCATCGCTATTTGACTATCTACCAACAAATACGCTGTTTATCTCACAGCATTATCAAGAAGCTGCCGAACGTTTCCAAAGTGATACCCAACAACGTTTCGAAAGCCGCGGTGTTGACCCGATGCGCCCCTTGTTGCCACCGACAGATTTATGGCTGACCGTCGAGCAACTCAATCAGGCATTAAAAAAATGGCCGCGAGTACAGCTATCTGTTGAAAAATTAGCCGATAAGGCAGCTAACACTAATTTAGATTACCTACCGTTGCCAGATATCGGTACACAAGGGCAAAGTAAACAGCCGCTTGAAAAATTGCGTCAATTTGTTGAACATTTTGATGGCACCGTCATTTTCTCTGTTGAAAGTGAAGGCCGGCGCGAGACAGTCACTGAATTACTGGGAAGGATCAAAATTCGCCCTGAGACTATTAGTCACTACTCCAGCCCAGTAAGCAACCGTTTTGCCATCATAATCGGGGCTGCTGAACACGGTTTTATTCAATCAGTACAACACCGTGCGTTGATATGTGAAAGTGATTTATTAGGGGAACGTGTTGTTCGTCGCCGCACAGATAACCGCCGAACTATCAATACTGATACGCTGATCCGTAACTTAGCCGAACTACGTCCTGGGCAGCCAGTTGTTCATATTGAGCACGGAGTGGGTCGTTACCAAGGGTTAACAACACTTGAAGCAGGTGGAATTAAAGCGGAATATTTGATTTTGACCTATGCGGGTAACGACAAGCTATATGTTCCTGTCTCATCCTTGCATCTTATCAGCCGTTACTCCGGTGGTGCAGATGAAAATGCCCCGCTACACCGCCTTGGTAGCGATAGTTGGGGGAAAGCGCGACATAAAGCCGCAGAAAAAGTCCGTGATGTCGCGGCTGAACTACTTGATATCTATGCTCAGCGAGCCGCCAAACCCGGCTTTGCCTTTAAACATGACAAAGAGCAGTACCAAGAGTTTTGTCAAGGCTTCCCTTTTGAAACGACCCCCGATCAAGAGCAGGCAATTAATGCCGTGCTTAGCGATATGTGTCAACCTATCGCAATGGATCGCCTTGTGTGCGGTGATGTCGGTTTCGGTAAAACCGAAGTCGCTATGAGAGCAGCTTTCTTAGCCATCAATAATAATAAACAGGTTGCGGTGCTTGTGCCTACCACTTTGCTGGCTCAACAACATTTCGATAATTTCCGTGACCGTTTCGCAAATTGGCCGGTAAGAATTGAAATGCTCTCTCGTTTCAAAACCGCCAAAGAGCAGCAACAGATACTCGAAGAAACCGCTCAAGGGAAAGTCGATATTTTGATTGGTACCCACAAGTTACTGCAAAGTGACTTAGTGTGGCATGACTTAGGGTTGCTCGTGGTCGATGAAGAGCACCGTTTTGGTGTCCGTCATAAAGAGCGTATTAAGGCTATGCGTGCGGATGTGGATATTTTAACGCTCACCGCAACCCCTATCCCTCGTACACTCAATATGGCCATGAGTGGCATGCGGGATCTGTCGATTATCGCAACGCCTCCTGCTCGCCGTTTAGCCGTGAAAACCTTTGTACGCCAATATGATGACCTTGTGGTTCGTGAAGCCATTTTGCGTGAAACATTACGTGGAGGCCAAGTTTATTATCTCTACAACGATGTTGAAAATATTGAAAAAGCCAAAAAACGTCTGGAAGAATTAGTACCAGAAGCGCGCTTTGTGGTCGGTCATGGGCAAATGCGTGAGCGCGAACTGGAGCGTGTGATGACCGATTTCCACCATCAACGCTTCAATGTCCTGATTTGTACGACCATCATTGAAACGGGTATCGATATTCCAACAGCGAATACCATCATTATTGAACGTGCAGACCATTTTGGCTTAGCGCAGCTACACCAGCTACGAGGTCGTGTAGGCCGCTCTCATCATCAAGCCTATGCCTATTTATTAACGCCACATCCAAAAGCGATGACTGCTGACGCACATAAACGTTTAGAAGCTATCTCTTCCCTTGAAGATCTTGGTGCGGGATTTGCCCTTGCCACTCATGATTTGGAAATTCGGGGTGCGGGTGAATTGCTCGGTGAAGATCAAAGCGGGCAGATGACGACGATCGGGTTTACGCTGTATATGGAGTTACTGGAAAGCGCGGTAGAGGCATTAAAAGATGGGCGTGAGCCTTCATTAGAGGACTTAGTTAATCAGCAAACAGAAGTTGAACTGCGCATGCCCGTGCTGCTTCCCGACGATTACATTCATGATGTTAATATTCGTTTATCGTTCTATAAGCGTATCGCCAGTGCTCATAATGAAGATGAGTTAAATGATCTTCGTACTGAGCTGGTTGACCGTTTTGGCACATTACCCGATGCTGGACGTTTTTTACTTGCCAGCGCGGCTATCAGGCTCGAAGCGGAAAAATTAGGTATCAAGCGAATTGAAGCTCATGAGCAAGGTGGATTTATTGAATTTGGTGAAAAACATAAAGTCTCGCCAAACTTCTTAATCAGTCTATTACAAAATCAACCGAAAACCTTCCGCCTCGATGGTCCTGTAAGGTTGAAATTTGTGCATGATCTTAGCGAGCGCGTGACACGCATTGAGTTTATCAAACAGTTGTTGCGTGACTGTGCGGATAACTTACTAGAAGCATAATCTATGATGCGTTAGAACAAATGAAAAGCCCCAGCCACATAATAATGTCACTGGGGCTTTTCCGCTCATTTTTATTCAAAATAAGCGTAGGTGTTTTTTCCCGCATAAATCTCTACGGCATTATTCATATTCAGCGAATTTCGGCTAGCTTCATCAAGTTTGACGCAATAAAACGGCACTAATGCATCAGTCTGGTTACGTGCCGCTTTACAAAGTTGACTACTAGAGGTACTTAAATCTAATCGCCCATTTTCATCAAGGGGGATAAATAGTCCTGGATCATAAACGGTGCGTACTTTGCCTAAGGTATTACCAATACGGTATACCACATCATAACCCATAATAATTTGTTCTACTTTTTCTGTTACTATGCATTTACGATTGTCACGTTCAAGTAGTGATGATAAGGAGTCCTTTTGGAGTGCCTCAATCATAAATACCATCTTACATTCACTTTGAGCTGGGTGATAGCGCGATAGATATTCCTGATTAAATCCATCAAATATCCCCATAACTGAACAATTCTCCTGTTCAATCAGCCGATGCGATTTTATTGGCTCTATCGAAATTACCGTCGCCAACCGACTTTCATCCTTGGAGAAACGCAGCGAAGTTATTGATACAATAATAATAAGGCAAATAACTATTGCTGCTAATAACACCTTATATGTTAGCTTCATAGGCTGCCCTTATTAATGACAATGTTAGTGAATAGTCCCATTGTAACTTTTCGCTTTAATAATTCGATAGTTACTGGCAAAACAATCAAAAGATTTAGAGTTTTCTTAATCAAGAACAAGTCAATAAAAATTTAACTTACTCCTGTTGGTTGTTAAGTCAATAAATTAAATTTTAATCTATTTTCACATATTGATTACGATCAATTTTTGGTAATTATAATTATAAAAAAGTCTTTTTTACACTTATTTTAAGTAATAACACGAAGATATCTTTTTATTAATTTCTATCAATTTTCCCCTTTATTTTTTTATTTCTCATTCAATGAATGCAAACGACCTTTTTAATTTTCATCAGAGAACACGACTAGCATTTTTTATATTACCTTTTCTTGCCTACCGCTTTAACATGATTTCACCCCATTTCTATTTACCTAGCGGCAACGCCCATTGAGAGCGGTTTTAGGTGACACTATGAGGTTGATACTCACATGACTCAACGGATACTTTTATAACTTTATATAAAACAAAAATTCCACATAATAGAAGGTAGCAACTGCCAATAATAAGTATATTAGCTTATAAGCTAATCCAGAATTTAATTAAAATGGCATATTTAAATTAATGCCGCTTCATATCAGGCATCTTTATAGTGTACCTCCTATAATGTATTTAATCGTTGGGGTTCGCTCAAAATAGTTTATTCATAAATAATCAATCAATTGATTAAAGTTTATATTTAAAAATACTTATAAAAAAATCCCCGTTTAATGAAAAACGAGGATTTTTCCTATTTATTGCGACTGACTAAAACGTTAGTGAAGTTTTAATTTCGGACGAATAATGCGGTTAATACTTCCGACTAACATCATTAACCCTGTTTTCACATAGCCATGAAGCGCAATTTGGTGCATTCGATACAATGAGATATACACAAAACGTGCAATACGCCCTTCCACCATCATATCCCCACGCATCAAGTTACCCATTAAGCTACCCACGGTACTAAAACGCGATAAAGAGACTAAAGAGCCATGGTCTTTATAGATATAATCTTTTAGTGGCTTATCTTTTATCATCGCCAAAATATTATCATAACAGCGGCTCGCCATTTGGTGTGCAGATTGCGCTCTAGGTGGCACAAAACCACCGTCAGGCTTAGCGCATGAGGCACAGTCACCAATCGCAAAAATGGTATCATCGCGGGTTGTCTGTAATGTCGACTTAACGACCAACTGATTGATACGATTCGTTTCTAACCCCGCAATCTCTTTCATAAAATCAGGTGCCTTGATACCGGCTGCCCATACCATTAAGTCAGCACGAATTTTCTCACCCTCTTTTGTATTCAAGCCATCGTCATCAGCGCTGGTCACCATCGTTTTAGTTAGCACTTTTACGCCTAACTTATTTAACTCTTGATGTGCTGCCGCAGAAATACGTGGTGGTAATGCAGGCAGAATACGTTCACCGGCTTCGACTAATGTCACATTTAACGCGTCAGTATCTAATCCTTTAAACCCATAACTGGTTAGCTGCTCTACCGCGTTATACAACTCAGCCGACAACTCAACACCTGTAGCTCCAGCTCCAACAATCGCAATATTCACTTTCTCTTCTGCATTGTCGCGAACAGAATAACGTAAAAATAGATTAAGCATTTCATCGTGGAATCGATGGGCTTGTTGCGGATTATCTAAGAAAATACAATGCTCTTTAACACCCGGCGTACCAAAATCATTTGAAGTACTACCTAGTGCCATGACTAAAATGTCATAATCAATTTCACGCTCAGGAACCAATAACTCCGCGTTTTTATCCCGTAATTCACCCAAAATGATCTTTTTATTGTCACGATCGATTTGTGTCAAAGAGCCTAATTGGAAGTTAAATGCGTTGTGACGAGCATGGGCAAGATAGCTCAAGGCGTCCACACCATCATCTAAAGAGCCTGTTGCTACTTCATGTAACAGAGGTTTCCATAAATGACTTGGATTACGATCCACTAAAGTGATTTCTGCACGTTTTTTACGCCCTAATTTACGACCTAGTCGTGTTGCTAGCTCTAAGCCACCAGCACCACCACCGACAATCACAATTTTTGGTTGAGAAAAGGCCATATTTCCCTCATTGCAAAATAAATTAATGTTATTTAAGCCTTATTCGAAATAAAAAAACTTAAATAACATTAATCACCACTTATAAGACCAAAAGTTTGTTGAGGATAACACGCTTGGTCATTTGGTCATACCAAATATTGATGTATATCAAATTAATTGATTAATATGACAGCGATCACAAAAAAGTGTGATTCGTTAGCAAAATGAAACGAGTCAGCTTGCATAGATTGATATTAATCAATATTTGAGCCAATTTCCAATCTATTTGATAATGAGAATCAGTTATTATTGGTAGTCAATATATGTGGACTTAAGGGGGCCATGACAGCTTATTGTTCACTAAGGGCTTACAAAAAAAGCGGGATAGTGTAAATTTTGTAGAGAAAACAACCCATATTAGAGATCATCATTTGGCTAGCTTCTCTGATAAATCTCTCGGTTTTTATCATTTCGGCGGTAAACGGCATCGTTCTTGTTGAAAGGCATAATTAATGAAATTTATTTTATATCAAATCATTACTAGCATTGTATCGAGCATTATTTGTATCTATCATCTTGTTACACTCTATCTTGTCTTTTCCTCTTTGCCTTTTGAGCTGTCCAGTGGTTATTTTTTAATAACTAAAATAACGATAATATTTCTTTCATTATACGTGATCGTTATTAATGAAGTGGCGAGACGGAACAAACGCTGGGAGTTTTGTGTTAATTTATTTAAATATAAAAAACAAAATAATATTCAACGAATTGATTTATTTATTCTTTTTTCATTTTCACTTGTCATCACCTATATCGTTACTCTACTGTTTAGTTTGCTACTCATCTTACTCATTCGCCTAAATCCAACCTTCTTGGAAAACCTCAATATTTGGATGTTACATATGACGATCACCGTCATTAAATATGCAACTTTATTGCTATGTTTAATCCCTTTATATAAAGCATTTATCGCCTATAAAAAGCAAAAAAACGATAAGTGAGACATTGTAGCGAAGAGATATCACTTTACCTCTTCGCACTTAAAAGCACGCTATGTCATCCCCATTAACTTTTTATACTGCTTGATCACTTAAATAAATCAATAACACAACTAAATTAAGTGACACTTTCTATTTACCAACGATTAATATTTCCCCAATCCGCTATAAATACCACTAACAAAACGGCCTTCATGATAACTTTTCAAACTTAAAATTCTCCTAAAGTGATAACTGCAACGCTTGATTCAGAATATTTACCTTTAGTTAGGTCATATAATAAAACTTAATAATAACTAAGCATTCTGATATAAGTGAAAAAAATGTCTGAGAACACAAGCAATCCTATTGATTTACTTATCAATAACCCGCAACCCTATGCGCCAGAAAGTATTGATGATGCGTTATTTTCAGCCGCAATGAAACAAGCTGATACCTGGCATTTAAACCGTAATGTTAATTATGCAAAGTTATGGGAAACAGAAGCCAACCCTCTGATCCCTATTAATTTGTTTAAAACCATGGATTTGGCGACAAATACCCAGCTTGATGGTATATGGTTAAATAGTTCAGGTACTGGGCAACATGGGAAAACACGCGTTTTCTTTGACAATCTCAGTTTAAAACGTATTGAAACGGCTATGGTGCAAATTTTTTTGCATAATCATTTGATTTCAACCACACCTTCTCGCTTTTTAATGTTATCTCCTGATCCCGCCACAGGTGAGCATGCAGGTTATGCCACTGCCTTTTTAAAGTTCACCCAATGTGCCCCAATACAAGAGCTTGTTTTTACTGTGTCAGAGCAAGGTCAATTTGATAGTGAGTTAGCGTGGTCTACACTCAAACGCTGGGCTAATGATCCTGCCCCTATCTATATTTTAGGCTTAACACTGTTTTTTGAATTTTTATGCCTAAAACGCCCTGAACCATTTACCTTGAAATCACCGATAAAAGGCTTAACCGGCGGTGGTTGGAAAGGGATGACAAAACAACTTGAACGCCCTGAGATTATTCAAGGTTTGCAACACGTTTTACAAGCGCCTAGCGTCGATATTCGCGATATTTATGGTATGACTGAACATCCTCTTCACTACATTAGTTGTCCTGAAGGTCATTTTCATCTCCCTGCTTATTCACGTTTTTCAATCATGGCTGAAGATGGGAGCCATGCACCAGAAAATAAAAATGGACTCATTGTACTTGAAAGCCCTCTGTTTGCCTCAATACCTTCACATCGCTTATTAACGCAAGATCTGGGCTGTTGGGGCAATAATTGTGCTTGTGGTCAACCGCTACCCTTCCTGCGCTATCTAGGACGAGCATCTACCCCAGAGGGCACCTGTGCGGCACAAGTAAAATGAAAAACTCACTACAAACGCGTGTAAATAAAATCAAACTGTGCCTAACAACTTTGCGTGAAGCTAATTGGTCGTTTTCGGAAGATGAAAATACGCAACAATTTTGTTTATCGCGTTTGGAGCGTCTGACTGAAAATCAGTTATTGGAACAAAAGATCCATCGTGAATTAGGTGGAAAATATTGGCATGCACCGAAGCGTTTGCTGATTATTGTTTCTGAAAAAGATCCATTAGGTACACTAGAAGCGCTATGTGCCGCTTACCTTATTGGCAGTAAAATTCGCCTGAAAGCCCGCATATCAATCAATTATTTGCAACAGGTTAAACGCATTCTGTCACTTGATGATGAGGAGTGTGAAATCATTGATTGGCAAAGTCATTTACAAAATGATCAGCAGATACTCTCTGGCGTCGATACGGTCTTACTCGCAGGGGGCGAGGCATTAATCCAACACTATCGTCAAATCACACCGCCACATATCAAATTGGTCGAACTAGGGCCAAAAATCAGTGGCATGGCAATCATTGGCAAGCAACTTCCTGCAATTGAATTGATTTTGTACGATATCGCCCTTTTTCACCAACAAGTCTGTAGCTCACCTCGATTCATTTTGTTGGATAACCCCTTAGCGGCAGAAGCGCTTTATCATCAACTGATAACCACACTTGATCACCTTCCCATTTTGTCTGACAACCTACGCTTACAAGGCATATCGCAATTTCGCGAACATCGGTTCACTTATTCGCTATCCGCTCCCGATAAGCCGAGTGTTTACAGTGAAAAAACAGGCTGGGGAGTCACTTATCAAACAGAGTTTGCCCCTCAAGCATGGTTAACTCAGGGCTTTCAACTCGTCGTTGCTCCTATCGAAGATAGCCTAAAACAAGCGCAAACACTTTGGCCTGGGCGCCTACAGACCCTTGGTTATTTTGGCGATTTAGATTCTTTGTCATTACAACAATACAGTTTTACCCGTTATTGCCCAATTGGTCGCATGCACCAGCGCCCTATTCATGCGCCGCATGATGGCTTTTTCATGCTATCTGCCCTCGTTAACTTTATCAGTAAGGAAGAAAATGGCGATAAATAACCGCAACCTATTAATTACTGGTGGAACTGGGTTTATTGGCTCTCATTTGCTGCATAAGCTTGCTGAACAAGGTCATAATTTAACTGTATTATCTCGAAATCCACAAAATCGTGTGATTCCCTATCGCCCCAAATTACCTGAAAAGGTGAACGTGGTGATTGGTGATATTTTGCAACCTCAAAGCTTAAAACAAGCATTGGCAGGGCAAGATGCCGTGATCCACCTTGCTGCGGATTACCGTGTCGGTTTAGCGCCAACCCGCCAAGCACGGCAGCATATGTATCAAACTAATGTCATCGGCACCTCAAACCTGTTAGCAGCAGCTCAAGATGCTGATATTTCAAAAATCGTTTATATGAGCTCAACCGCTGCTTTAGGCGAAACCCAAGGCGCATTACTTGATGAATCTCACCGGCACAATGGCATCTTTCGTAGTTATTACGAAGAAACAAAACATATTGCACACGAATTGGTTGTAAAACAGCAATGCCAAGGCGCTCCTATCAATATTGCCATCAGCGGTGGGGTATTTGGTTTAGGTGATAACAGCGTATTAGCCCAGACCGTAAACGCCTTTTTACTTGGAAAAATCCCTTTTCATATCGCAACGACAAGCACATTTCAACTTTGTCATGTGTCACATGTTTGTGATGGACTCATCACACTACTATCACCGGAAATTGTTCGCCAAAACTATATCTTGGCTGGCGAGACTTTCTCTATGCCCGAACTTTTTCAGATGCTAAGCCATTTTTGTGGCAGACCTTCTTTACCTGCCAAAAAGGCTTCTTCACTGAAAATACCTGCTTGGTTAATGGATAAACTCGCCAGCCTTGGGCTGACAATGCCGTTATCTTGCGAAGCGCTTCATATAATGGATGGCAGCTCCTACACTTATTCTTCCTATAAGGCCCAACAACAATTAGGTTGGAGTGCAGGCTATCCAAAAGAAGAGTTTATCGAATACGTATCACACCTCGCGACTCAATTGTCATCTGCTAAAAAGGATGTAGCATGAAAACCAAACATCTCTCATGCCAATGGGGGCACGTCACTCTATCCCTCGAATCAGCACAATTACTTTCCGTTAAAGGGAATAGCGATAATGCAGTTTTTTTTGGTCAAGGTTATGGCACCGCTAAACTACGTTTATGGCAACTCGATTTATCCCGCCGTGTCGCCAGTGGTCGCTTATCTGAAATTATGGGAAATGGGGCCTTACGTACCGATGTTTTTCAGCGACGATTAGGATTAGTGGAGCTGGCTGAGCGTGCGACAAACATTGATTGTGCCGCACCAACTCACTCTTGGCAGGCTATGCAATATCAACATATTCAAGCTTATACTGCCGGTATCAACCAAGCACTTAGTGAAATGAAAGTCTTACCCATCGAGTGCTTATTACTGCACTATCGTCCTGAAATTTTTTCAATCTCAGACAGTTATTTATTAGGACAACTGAAATATTTTATTAATTCCGCGTGGCAATATGAACTATTCCACACGCGCATAGCAAATCGATTGACGCCAAAACAGCATCAACAGTTATTGGCAACCTTTAGCCATGAAGGCCATCAAATTCCCCCACTACCACTAAATGAAAATGGGGATTGGCACCAAGAAGTGGTTAAGGCACTCAAAGATGGATTAAAAGGATTGCAGTATTTAGGGCTAGCTTCACCCGATACGGGCTCGAATGTCATTGCCATCAGTGGGTCATTAACCCAATCAGGAAAACCGCTATTGGCTACCGACCCTCATATGGGGCATGTGAATCCTAATTTTAATCTACTTTGCCGCCTTGAAAGTGATGAAGGACTCAATGTCGTCGGCTCTCATTTTCCAGGCTCTCCTGGCATTATCGTCGGTCGTAATAACCATGCTGCATGGGGAATGGTTGGTATCATGGCGGATAACCAAGACTTATTTTGGGGTAAGCTCGACCTTGAAAATGAGCAGGTTGAAACGGCATCAGGGAATCTGCCTTTAACTAAAAATATCCATGAAATCAAACTGAAAAATGGTAAATCACACAGTTTCACAACTTATAGCTTTGCTCAAGGGCGGTTAGTGTCAGAAAAAAATGGCTACGGTATGTTTTTACGTTGGCCTGCACTAGATGACCCAAGTGGTGACATTACCTTTTATCAGCTCGCCAAATGCCAAGATTGGCCTTCATTTAGAGATGCCCTTAAGCATGTAAAAAACTCACCAATGATGGTTGGCTATGCTGATATTCATGGGGATATTGGTCTGCAAACCATGGGATATATTCCAAAGCGTCATCAACAAATCGGTAGCTTGGTACTAAACCTAACAGAGCCACAGCACCAGTGGTTGGGTTATGTGCCTTTTGATGAATTACCTTGCGAACATAATCCTGAACGAGGCTATACTCTTTATGCCAATCAATATAGTGAGTCACTGTTTACGGGAAAAGTGGCTTTATCTAATCGCTGGCATCCCCCTAGCCGTTCACGGCGTATCGAGGCGTTGATCCAACACACCGACCAACACACCACCGAAACATTGACCGCTATTCAGGATGATAAAACAGATTATTTTGCCCAGCAGGCAAAACATTTTTTATTACCTTTCGTCCCTGAAGACAAGATGTTATCGCAGTGGGATGGTAACACAGAGAATATCCAAGCTTCGCGCTTACTTGATGTATGGTTCCAACATTTAACCGATAAATTACTTGGCAAAGTACTCAAACGAGGTTCCAGAACGCTATATACCGATTTTTGGCCAAGTTGCCGCTGGAGCATTCTCAATATCCTGCAACACCATATTGAGGATTGGCAGCATGAAGCCGATGCTTTGCCTAATCTGATCCGTGAATGTTATGCCACTGCGTTAGTCGCTAGCCAAAAAATGGCTCACCCCCAAGTTGAGTTTCAACACAGCATCAAAAAACCAATATGGCTCAATAAACTGTTAACAGGTCGTTTTCCTTATCAAGGCGGTAATCGCGAAACAGTCCATGCCACACGACAAAATGCCGATTTTCTGACGCAATCCCAAGCGGGTAAAAATGAGTCTATTAAGACTAAACCCTATACCTTTGGTCCTGGATTCAAACTAATCTCAAATTTAGCAAATCGAGGGGAATGTGTGTATTTAATCAATACACCGGCAAAAGGCTCCCCATTTTTCTGGCAACTAAGGAAAACACTTAACGATTGGCAAGCAGGTAAAAGAAAAACGACAAGACTGGCAAATAAGCAAAATAATAATGAGTGAGGATTTAGATCAATGGCAATATTGAAGCAATGGCAGCAAACTAGTCATCCTGCTCGCCTTTGGCACCCGATTTCTAATTCACGTATTCAATGTGAATTATGCCCTCGAGCCTGTAAAATTAACCTAGGTCGAGTCGGGACTTGTAAAGTCCGTCGCAATGAAAATGGTCGCCTAGTGACGCTTAACTACGGCAAATCCGTTCCTATGACACAAGAGTCCATTGAAACCGAAGCCGTTTATCATTACGCTCCCGGTGAACGCATTCTTTCTTTAGGCAATATTGGTTGTATGCTGCGTTGTGACTTTTGCCAAAACTGGACAACGAGTCAAGCCCGCTATGTTCAAGACAGCCATGTGGCATATTATCGCCCTGAAGATGTGGTGAATTATGCCTTAAAACACAATATTCGTGTTCTTTCTTGGACTTATAACGATCCGGTTGTTTGGCACGAGTTTGTCATGGATACCGCGAAACTGGCACGTGAAAAAGGCTTAAAAAATCTCTATAAAAGCGCATTTTATATCAGTGAAAAAGGGATTGATGAATTACTCACCGTCATGGATATTTTTAGTATTTCATTAAAATCAATGCAGGATAGCTTTTATCGCAAACACACCGGTGGTCGCCTTCAACCTATCCTTGATGGGATCAAACAAGTTTATGATGCTCGAAAATCAGGTAATTACCCACATTTAGAAATCTCCAATCTGTGTGTGACAGGCCGCAATGACACATTAGAAGAGGCTAAAAAAGTCTCTGATTGGATGCTAACCCATCTTGATGCTGAAATCCCGCTACACTATGTACGTTTTCATCCCGACTACCAATATACCCATGTCGAGCGCACCGCTATCCCACTCCTTGAACAAGCACGTTTGCAAGCGCTCAATGATGGAATGCGTTATGTTTATGTCGGTAATGTATTCGATACGCAAAGCGCCAATACCTACTGCCCTGAATGCCAAACACTGTTAGTAAAACGTAGTGGACTCATTGCAGAACCTTATATGGATAAAGGCTATTGCCCTCGTTGTCATTTCCATCCTCCAATTATTTTACCATGGGAAGATGCGAACACCGATAAAACAGTCTTGAGCATACCAGATGGGTTACATTGTATTACCCACATGTTCCGCGGCCCAGTTCAGGCCTGCCATATTGAGCAACAGCATGAATCGGATATTTATTACCAATTTGTCTCAAAAGACGGCACTCCTGTTAGCGATATCAATATGAATAACTGCGGTCGTTTTATGCTTTCTAAAAGTAACCCTAACGCGGAAGGTATTCGCCTCTATCATCATTTAAATGAACCTTGCCAACTATTTGAAGTTTATGACCGTGCCCATTTTCCTGTCACGGAAGCAGAGAAAACCCACCTTGGTAGTGAAAATGTGCCGGTGACTTTTATACCATTAAAGGGGCGCTAATATGCCGTTAAATCGTGGATGGTCATATCTACGCGCACAATCCATCGCCACGCAGCTACGTCGTGCCAAACTCAATGATAAAAGCCCTAATTTACCCATTATTTATCTACCGGGTATTTTAGGCAGTAAACTGTTTGATAGATCCAAACAAGCATTTATCTGGGGGGATTATCGTGGCGTTTTCACGAAAAGCGATTATGAGTATCAGGCTCCTTCTCCCGATACCCCTTGTAATATCTTAGCCACAGAGCAACTGCATGAATTCACGATTGTTCCTAAGCTCATCACAACATTGGTCACACAGGAGCTGAAAGATGTTTTGCACGTTGGTTTAGGTTATCGAGAAGGCCAAGACCTCTTCTTTTTAGCCCATGATTGGCGAGCGGATCACCGAGAGCTTGTTACAATATTAGATGCCGAGATTAACCGCATAAAGACCCTTTTTGGTGACAAACAAAAATGTATTATCATTGCGCAATCGGCATCTAATTTGGCTGTACGCTACTGGTTGCGTCAAACCAGTGAAGAGAATCGGCAGCTTATTGCCAAATGGTATGCTTTCGGCCCGCCATGGGAAGGAACGTTTCATGCGTGGTCAATGATGGAAACTGGCTATTACGCCGGTAGTCGCTGTTTTTATGGCTTTTCTCCCGATGATATTGCCGGATACCCGAGTGCTTACCAGTTACTTCCTGCTAATCCAACCGTTATCGATCATCATGGCAAAGCCATTGAACCGTTTGATATCTATGATGCCGACTGCTGGCAGCGGTTACGTATCGGCCCATACAAAACCTCCATCGTTTCAGAGCAATGCCAACGTGTACGCGATAATCTAGCAAGTTACTTACACAGTGCGAAAACATTTAACCATGCGGTTTCTGGTGTATGCCCTCATGAGCAGTCTGTTCCACAGGTTTGGTATCTGAGTGATAACAATACCGCTTTAACCGCTGCAATCTGGGCGCGTGATCGCTGGTATCTGAAAGCCAAAGAGATAAAACGAGATTTTGCCCATTTAGCTGATAAGACGTTAGCTAAAGGCGATGACCATTTACCACTTGCAGGCTTACTTAAACATCGTTGTGGGCCTATTGTCCGTGATAATTATCAACAGCCTTGGGGGGAAAGTTTTGTCTTTATCAGCCAAGCATCTACTCACCGTGCATTGATTAATCATACGCCGAATTTACGCAGTCTTGCTTTTGATATTGCCACCACAAGGCGATTACATAGAGATAAAGCGGCATAGCCTTGCCCCTGTGGCTCCTCCCCCAATTGAACGCTCCCATAAAGTTGACCGTGAATTAAGCGGTCTTCAAGCACTGAGTTCTGTATTCAACAGGGCTTAGTCCTTTTCATTTAACTTTGCATCTTTCATAGTGATAATCATGGATACCTTCATTCACGACTCCCCTGTTTAACAATCGAGTTAAACTTTTTGCCGCAAAAACGCTCAAGCTTAAGTAATTTAAAACTGACGTTTTAAGGACTGTTTTACCATAGAAAAAGCCCCTTCAAGTGAGACTAAAAGCATCCAACTTTTGGGGGCTGTTCAGTTTACGGCTTTTTTACTAACGACCGGTAATAGTTAACGCTGTTCTTGCCATTTACGATGCAGTTCTACCAGTTTATTGTGGCTCTCTTGCCAGCGTTGTGCGCCTTGTAAGTCTTTCAAGCTATATTGCCGACCACTATGGAACAGTGATGAAGCTAGGCTCCCTTGCTGCTTTGGTAGGTTATCTAATACACTCACTGCACCATCACGGTTGTTGCAAACCAACACCATATCACAACCGGCTGACAACGAAGCGGCTGCACGCTCTGGATAGCTTCCCATGATAGCCGCCCCTTCCATCGACAAATCATCAGAGAAGATCACACCATTGAAGCCCAACTGCTCACGTAAAATCGATTTGAGCCAGAATGGTGAGCCACTTGCAGGGCGGTCGTCTGCTTGTGTATAAATGACATGTGCAGGCATCACGGCATCAAGCAAATCGCGCTGAATAAAGTCTCTGAAGATTGACATATCTTTTTTACGAATAGTTTCAAGGTCGCGGTCATCACGAGGGGTTTCTTTATGAGAATCCGCTTTCACTGCCCCATGCCCAGGAAAATGCTTCCCTGTCGTTTTCATCCCCGCACTACGCATACCTTTAATAAACCGTTCCGCCATGATCATGGCAATTTCAGGATCTTCATGGAACGAGCGCTCGCCAATCGCAATACTTTGATGCCCAAGATCTAGCACCGGCGCGAAACTAATATCGATATCCATAGCAATCATTTCAGATGCCATTAACCAACCAGCTTCCTCCGCTAATTTTGCCCCTTCAGATTGGCTATTAAGTGCTGCAAATGCTTGAGCGGAAGGTAATGCCGTAAAGCCATCACGAAAACGTTGCACTCGCCCGCCTTCCTGATCAACCGCTATCAATAAGCGATGACGGGATGCATCACGAATTTGGCGAACTAACTCCCTTAATTGTGCTGCATCATGAAAATTACGGGTAAATAAAATTAACCCGCCCACCAGCGGATGTGCCAGTATTTCACGCTCTTCACTGTCCAGCTCATAGCCCTGAACGTCTAGCATTATCGGACCCATACATGCCTCACTATTTAAAACGGTTTTACGATTTTTGCTCGCACTTGCGTTATACGAATTTAATTAACTAGGCAAACTAAAGTATTGCCTTAATGACCTTGAGTGTAACAAAAAATCATTATTTTGACTTTGGTTCCATTGCACTTCATACCACATTAACATCATATATTTGACCCATGGCGTCCATAGCCGGCATTGGTGAGCCAAGCGTTCAACATCGCCATAAGCATGGTATTTATTGCAATACTCTGATAAGAAAAAATCACGTTGTGTGGTATTCAATTGGTTCGCTTGAAAATAGGTTTCCAATGACAACCCAATATCGGTATTTGCCGCATACTCCCAATCCAATAAAACCAGTTGACCACTCTCAGTACAGACAATATTGCCTTTATGAATATCCATATGGGCGGGGGCTAACTTTAGAACCCTTGGCATAGGTGCGGATAAAAAATGGTGGTGCCATCGATGCCACCGAGGCCCTTGACGTTTTGGATCAACTAAATACCCGTAATGGGCAATTTCTTGCCTAAGCTGTAGACGATAAGTGAGTAAGGGTTGAGTATGTAATTTAGCAATTGTTGCCGCTAATAAAGATTGAAATGTTGGTGTTAAAAATTGAGTATCACTGGGTTGCTGACCATCACACCATGATAGTAATAACCAATCTGAATTTCTTGCTAACACTTTGGGCGCTTGACCAAAGTGTTGTAATTGATGTAGTACCCGCGCCTCTTTACGTCTATTCACGAATAGAGCCGTTTGCGCCTGACTTTGAGCACGCGCAATCAGATTGAGAGTATGTGACCGTAAGTGATAGGTTCCCCCTGAAAGCCCTGCTAATGGGGTTACTTCCCACGTTTTAACGTTAATATTTGGGAAGCAACCTGCCAGCAGTGCCAATAATGCACTGTCATTGCTCAATATCGTTTTTTCCTGACCAAAGGATCTCACCGCTTTGCACTGCCATCAGCTGCATTTCGATATCGCGTTGGTCGTTAGAGCCTGAAATCACGCTATACAATACATAATCAGCTTGTACGTAACGCCCTAAGCCAATCGCTTTACTGCGTGTAACAAGGCTATCGTCTTGCGATAAACCTAACGTTCTACGCGCGGCATTGACCACATCTTGTGGTACGACTTTAAAGCGATGACTGTCATCAACCGCTTTTACGATGGCTGAGGTCACATTTTGTACAGAAAATGAACCTGTCGTATTGTTTTTAACTGAATCCACCAACAGAACTTTGCCGCTCTCAACACCATTTTCCCCTGTCATCTGTCCGACTAAAGGCGAGACAGCAGCAGACCAATCTGTGGTTTTTTGCTTAGGTGGTGTAGGCACCTTATCGATTGGTGGTGGAGTTGTAGGCTCAGTGGGTTCAGTTGGCTCTACAGGGACAACTGGCGGAGGCGTTTTAGGCCTATCCTGCTGAAAAGAAGGACATCCTGCCAGCATCATCGCTGCCGCTGCAACGAACAAGATCCGTTTCATTATTTGTCTCCAAGCATTTGCGGTAAAAATACATAAACACGTACATTACGCGCGAGTGATGATGTACTTTCAGCATTAACACTAATCACTGAATTTGCAGGTATCATCTGCTGCAAATCATGGGTTGTTGCGATTTTCAATCCTTTATCGTCGTACCAATAGAGACGGTACATGACAGTCATCGGATTTGGCTGGCTATTGCTCATATTGATCTTAGCCACCGTCGCATAGTTCTCAACGCTGACTACAGGTTGCTCTACAATGATACCTTGCGCAAGAACCGCAGGCTCCATAATCACTCGTTGTTGATCATTGAATACTAACCCATCACGCTTACCCCATGAGCAAGCGCTCAGCGCAAACACCACAGCACTGAGTGTTAATATACGTATCAATGTTCCCCAAATCTTTTTCACATCATTACCTTATTTTGCCAGCAATGGTCCAAGAGGACGACCGCCAACAAGGTGCATATGAATATGAAACACTTCCTGCCCGGAGTGTTCATTACAGTTCATGATCAAACGGTAACCGCTTTCAGCAATCCCTTCTTGTTTGGCAATTTTTGCTGCAACGGTAAATAAGCGCCCCAATGCCAGTTCATCTTCCGCAGTCACATCATTCACTGTTGGGATGAGTTTATTGGGAATAATCAGGATATGTGAGGGAGTTTGTGGCGAAATATCACGAAATGCGGTAACCAGTTCATCCTGATAAACGATATCTGCCGGGATTTCACGTCGAATGATCTTACTGAAAATAGTTTCTTCTGCCATTGCGAATTCCTTTAATATTGACTAATTATTACGCTTTATTCTCGCCGACATTCAAATGAAATAGGCGGTTAAAGTTTTCAGTGGTAATACGTGCCATTTCTTCAGGGCTAACCCCTTTTAATACTGCCATATACTCTGCCACATCCCGCACATAAGCAGGTTGGTTCTCCTTCCCACGATGCGGCACGGGGGCTAAATAAGGTGAATCCGTTTCTACTAAGATCCTATCTAATGGAACAACCCTTGCGGCTTCACGAATTTGCTCTGCATTGCGGAAGGTAACTATCCCTGAAAAAGAGATATACATACCAAGATCTAGCAATTCCATGGCTGTCTGTTTATCTTCCGTAAAGCAGTGCAAAACACCGCCACAATCCATCACTTGTTCTTCACGTAAAATAGTCAGTGTATCTTCTCGCGCATCGCGCGTGTGAACTATCACAGGTTTATTAACCTGACGACCAATACGAATATGTTGACGGAAAGACGCTTGCTGAAGTGCTGCATTTTCTTTCTGATAATAATAGTCTAGCCCTGTTTCCCCTAACGCGACCACTTCTTCACCAGCAGCTAATTGCGCTAAGCGTTCAAAATCATACCCTTCATCCAAATTAAGTGGATGAATACCGCAAGAAAATGCCACATTAGCACGCTTGCCAATCATGGTTTTCATGTTATCAAAACCATGTAACGTTGTGGCAACCGCTAACATAAATCCGACATCGCGTTGCGACGCCTTTGCGATCACATCATCGACGCTTGTATGTAATTTTTCATAATCAAGGCAATCGAGATGGCAGTGTGAATCAACTACAAACATATTTCACTCTTTTTTATGGTGTTGGGGTAACAATTAATGCTTCCCATTGTAATAATTGATTTGTCAAAAGTAACTCTTGATTCAGTGCGGGCACTGTCATCAATTGGTGGCGGCAATTTTGCCAAGCCTCATAAACTTCAAACAATTGTGTATTTGTCATTCGTGATGCAAGTACGCTCACAAGTGGCAATTGGTCTTGATTTAAACAAAATTGGGCAGCATGTTGTTGCAGTTTCATGCTATCGGCTAATAGTCCGAGCAGCCACCCCATCGACTCAATCGCCTTATCATGATGAATCGCAGGTAATAACGACAACATATCATTATGTTGTATCCCATGAGCGAGTTTCTGGCATAGCACACTACGCTGTTGCCAATGCTCAGGTTGCAACAATGACATCGCCGCGACTGGAGCCCCTTGGCACAACTTTAACGCGGTCAATGCGTCGTTATAGTTGACGCCAACGATTTGCTTTTGTAACCAATACCACGCAATTTGCGATTCAGGTGGTGATAAAAAGGTATATAAGCAACGGCTTCGTAGCGTCGCTAATAGATTTTCACGTTTCTCGCAACCTAATAAAAAATAGGTCTGCTTTGTTGGCTCTTCCAAGGTTTTTAAGAGCGCGTTGGCCGCTGCATCGGTCAATGCTTCTGTTCGAGGAATATAGGCGACTTTAGCCCCATTTTGCTGTGCATGACTACTTAAGGTCTCTGTCAGTTTCCTTACCGCTTCCACGCTAACCGTTGTTTTGCCCTTCTCTGGCTCTAAAACATGGTAATCAGGGTGCGTTCCTGCCAACATCAATTGGCAGCTATGGCATTGCCCACAGCTTTTTAGCCCGTCTGTATTTTGGCAAATTAACCAGCGACTAATACCATAGCATAATGCTTCCACTCCGTTACCCGGTAGTGAATGCAATAACAATGCGTGGTGCCCACGACCTTGCTGGTAGGAGGTAATTAGTTGACGATACGTTTCATTCAACCAAGGGTACCAATTCATTGTATCACCTTATTTTGCCAACCATTGCTGCAAAGCTTGGCGAATATCATGTTGAACTTGTTCAATATTCTGGCTTGCATCAATCGTTAAAATAGTCTCATCGGAGGCCGCTAACTCACGATAACGTGCACGAGTGCGTTCAAAAAATGCCAGAGACTCTTGCTCAATTCGGTCTAGCTCACCACGAGCGCGTGCACGCTGTAACCCTAATGCTGGAGGTAGGTCCAAATACAGTGTTAACGCTGGTTTAAATTCCCCCAAAACCAGATCACGCAATGACTGCATAAGTTGGCGATCAATACCACGTCCGCCCCCTTGATAGGCCTGTGAAGATAAATCATGCCTATCACCAACAACCCATTTACCCGCCGCTAAGGCTGGCTTAATGACGTTTTCAACCAGTTGGACACGTGCGGCATACAGCATCAAAAGCTCGGCTTTATCAGTGACTTTTTCCCCGCTGATCCCCTGTTTAATGAGTTCACGTAGCTTTTCTGCTAATGGGGTTCCCCCTGGCTCTCGGGTAAACGCAATGTCTTGGATCCCTGCCTGATTTAATGTTTCAACAACGGTTTTAATCGCAGTGGTTTTACCTGCCCCTTCTAACCCTTCAATAACGATATAGGCGTTTTTCATCTTACTTATCATTCTGTTTTTCAATTTTTCGATACACTTTGACGGCTCGATTATGGTCATTAAGGCTACTACTGAATGTGTGCCCACCTGTACCATCTGCAACAAAGTATAAATAGTTCGTTTTCGCAGGGTGTGCCGCGGCTTTAATTGATGCAAGACTTGGCATTGCTATCGGCGTTGGCGGTAACCCATCAATGCGATAGGTGTTATATGGTGTATAGTTGTCTAAGTCGCTACGATAAATTTTCCCGCGATACTTATCGCCTAAACCATAGATAACTGTAGGATCTGTTTGTAACCGCATATTTTTCTGCAAACGATTCACAAATACCGACGCCACTTGGTTTCTTTCACTGTCGATACCCGTCTCTTTTTCGATGATTGAAGCCATGATTAGCATCTCATACGCGTTTTTGTAAGGTAGATCTTTATCTCTCCCTTGCCAAACTTCATCGACATTTTTTTTCATTTGTTGGTGAGCGCGTTTTAATATATCAATATCACGCGTTCCCGCCGTATACAGATAGGTATCCGGATATAGCCAGCCTTCAAGGGTGGTCGTTCCATCAAAACCAATTAGCGCGTATAACTCTTCTTGTGTTTTCCCTTCCGCCTCATGTTTTAAGTAAGGCGCATCACGTAAGATATTTGTCCAATCAGAGAGTCGGTTACCTTCGACAAAACGAATGGAAAACTGTGCCTCTTTGCCACTGGAAATTAATGCTAACATCTGCTCGATATCCATATTTGGCTGGAGGCGGTAAGTCCCAGCCTTCATTTTAGCTAACTCTGGGCGCAATTTTAGTAACCATTGAAATTTGTTACTTTGATTAATCACTTTTTCGTCTACCAGCAATGCTTCAAGCGCAACGCGGCCTGTTCCAGCAGGAACCGTAAAAACTTTCTCTTGTGTTAGATTTAGCGGCTCTTTTGCATAGTTCAAAACCTGTTGATACATCACATAGGCACTTACGCCTATTACCAACAGAATAACGACAATTGCGATAGAGATTTTTTTAGCGAGTTTCATTCATTAACCATTCAGTGACTAAAGTTGGCAACGTAAAAACAAATATTCAAACAGTTCCCTTGATGAATATTGCCATTGAGGTTTATTGTTACCCAAGGTGATCGTAGCAACCGGCAGTATTGGCATCAACGTATTACAAATAAACACTTCATCACAGTTCCCCAATACATCGGGAAAACGTTCAACCTCCCGAAGATGGTACTGACTAGCAGCTAAAAGCGCTATGATCTTTTGTCTCATTAATCCATTTACGCCAGAAAATGCTAAATTTGGCGTAAATACCGTATCGCCTTTGCGCCAAAAAATATTGGCACTGCAACATTCAATTAAAATACCATCAGAATCAACAACTAAAGCCTCATCAACCTGAGCTTCATCAATTTCTTGGCGTATTAACACCTGCTCAAGGCGATTAAGGTGTTTGATCCCTGCTAAATAGGGATTTTTACTCGTTGGAATACGGCTTAATATCAGTTGGATACCTGATTTCTGCAACGCTTGGTAATGTTGTGGAAAAGGCGCGATAGACATTATTACCGTTGGCTGATTAAACCCTAAAGTGCTATAGCCTCTGCCCCCCGTGCCTCGGCTAATAATCACTTTAACAACGAATTCATCATCATTATGCTGTTGGCAAATCGCGTGGATCTGCTTCTCTAACATTTGCCAATCTGGTTGGGGTAATTTAAGGCGAGAACTATCCTGCATGAGACGCCTAATATGCATATCAAGCATTTTTGGTTGATGATTAAACACATGGATCGTGGTGAAGCAGCCATCACCAAATTGCACAGCCCGATCAGTCACGTCAATATGACGGCACTCAACTCCATTAACCCAGTATAGCATTGATAATTCTTATAATAATGGCTGATAAATCAGTCAGTAACAGGATATTAACTATCATAAACTAAACTGACATAGACTGCAAAACGACACTAAAAATAAAGCCCCAGTATTGTAAACACTGAGGCTTTTACCCTTTACCACGTAAAGTAATACGTGTTGGGTTACTCTTCGTGATAGCGACGGAAAATTAATGAACCGTTTGTACCACCAAAACCAAATGAGTTGCACAGAGCATATTCCATATTTTCTACTTTTCTTGCTTTGCCTGGAACAAAATCCAGTTTGCAAGCTTCATCTGGGTTTTCCAGATTGATCGTAGGCGGAACGATTTGCTCTGTCAGTGAAAGGATCGTAAAGATAGACTCAATGGCACCAGCGGCACCTAATAGATGACCTGTCATCGATTTTGTTGAGCTAACTAATACGTCGGTTCCTTCACCAAAGACCGAAATAACCGCTTGCGCTTCCGCTAAGTCACCTGCTGGTGTTGAAGTACCGTGAGCATTGATATAGCCCACTGCATTAGCTTCAATACCTGCATCATGCAGAGCATTTGCCATCGCCAGAGCAGCACCTTCACCATTTTCAGGCGGTGATGTCATATGATAAGCATCACTGCTCATGCCGAAACCAGCAACTTCAGCATAAATTTTTGCGCCGCGAGCTTTAGCATGTTCATATTCTTCAAGTACGATAATACCCGCACCGTCACCCAGTACAAAGCCATCACGGTCTTTATCCCATGGGCGGCTAGCCGCTTGCGGATCATCATTACGCGTAGAAAGAGCCCGTGCTGCGCCAAAACCTGCAACACCCAATGGCGTTGTCGCTTTTTCAGCGCCACCAGCAATCATTACATCAGCATCACCATAAGCAATCATACGTGCGGCATGACCGATATTGTGAACACCTGAAGTACAGGCTGTGGCAATCGAAATACTTGGGCCACGGAAACCGTAAATAATGCTTAAATGACCTGCGACCATATTAATGATCGTAGAAGGAACGAAGAATGGGCTAACTTTACGAGGACCGCCATTTTGTAATGCTTCACAGTTCTCTTGAATTAGGCCTAGACCACCAATACCAGAACCAATCGCTAACCCTATACGAGTAGCATTGGCTTCTGTTACTTCCAGCCCGGAATCTTTGATAGCTTGATTACCAGCAGCAATTCCATACTGAATGAAAGGGTCCATCTTCCGTGCATCTTTGCGGGAGATACCATAATCTTCGTAATTGAAATCTTTAACTACGCCAGCAAATTTAGTTGCGTGGTTGGTAGTATCAAAATGTTCGATAAGGCTGATACCACTCTGTCCGTCACAAACAGCTTTCCATGATGATTCAACTGTGTTGCCGACAGGAGATAACATGCCCAGTCCGGTTACGACTACACGACGCTTAGACACGTAAATCCTCCAAGGAGGGAAAAAAAGTTATCAAAGAAACATAGGCGGTCGAGTGACCGCCTAGACAAGTTTTAAAACAATTAGTTAGATGCGTTCTCGACGTAATCAATCGCAGCCTGCACTGTTGTGATCTTTTCAGCTTCTTCGTCAGGGATTTCGATATCGAACTCTTCTTCCAGAGCCATAACCAGCTCAACTGTGTCAAGAGAATCAGCGCCCAAGTCATCAACAAACGAAGCTGTTGTTACAACTTCTTCCTCTTTAACACCTAGTTGCTCAACGATGATTTTCTTAACGCGTTCTTCGATAGTGCTCATACTATTAAAATTCCTATCAAAACTCGCTTTCGCGATGGTTTTCGTAGTTTATAAAATACAGGAAAAGATACAACTCAATCCCGGCTGTTGAAACCTAAATTTTGCATTATTTTGCGCTAATTAACACTAATAATGCAAATGGTTCCATCATTTCTTTAGATCATGTACATGCCGCCATTGACATGTAATGTTTCACCTGTGATGTAACCAGCTTCATCAGAAGCTAAAAACGCTACAGCACTGGCAATTTCTTGTGCATCACCAAGCCTGTCGGCAGGAACTTGAGATAAAATGCCTGCACGCTGCTCATCTGTCAATGCCTTGGTCATATCAGTTTCAATAAAACCAGGTGCAACGACATTAACGGTAATGCCACGGGAAGCGACTTCGCGTGCTAATGATTTGCTAAAACCAATTAGCCCAGCTTTCGCTGCTGCATAGTTCGCTTGACCCGCATTTCCCATCACACCTACAACAGATGCGATTGAAATAATACGTCCACAACGTTTTTTCATCATGGCGCGTAATACGGCTTTTGATAAACGGTAAACGGATGAGAGGTTAGTGTCAATAATATCTTGCCACTCATCATCTTTCATACGCATCAAAAGGTTATCACGTGTGATACCTGCATTGTTGACCAGTATATCAATTTCGCCAAATTGTTGACGAATATTATTCAAGGTTTCGTCAATTGATGCAGGGTCTGTCACATTAAGAGCAAAACCTTTGCCTTTTCCATCTAAATAAGCAGAAATCGCTTCTGCTCCTTTTTCGCTGGTTGCTGTACCAATAACCGTCGCACCACGCGCAGCAAGCGTTAAAGCGATCGCTTTCCCGATACCGCGGCTAGCGCCTGTTACAAGTGCAATTTTTCCTTCAAAGCTCATATCGTCCTCAGAGGTTTTCTAATGCAGTGCCTAATGATACAGGATCATTGACTGCAACGGCAGTTAAATTAGAGACAATACGCTTGGTAAGACCAGTTAATACTTTACCCGGCCCCACTTCAACAAGATGCTCAATACCTTGATTTGCCATGAATTCTACCGTCTCAGTCCAACGAACTGGATTATACAATTGACGAACCAAAGCATCACGAATATTTTCCGCTGATTGCTCAATTTTCACATCAACGTTGTTAATAACTGGGAAATTTGGTTGATTAAACGTTATTTCTTGTAACGCAACTGCTAATTTTTCAGCCGCTGGTTTCATTAACGCACAGTGTGACGGTACACTAACCGATAATGGTAATGCACGTTTTGCGCCCGCCTCTTTACATGCTGCACCAGCGCGCTCAACCGCCGCTTTTTCACCTGCAATCACCACTTGACCTGGTGAGTTAAAATTCACAGGAGAGACGACTTGGCCTTGAGCGGCATCTTGACAAGCTTTCTCGATTGATTCGTTATCTAAACCGATGATCGCATACATCGCGCCTGTTCCTTCTGGAACGGCTTCTTGCATCAATTTACCACGCAACTCAACCAGTTTAATTGCCGCTTTAAAATCAAGAACACCCGCGCACACTAAAGCTGAATATTCACCTAGGCTATGCCCTGCCATCATCGTAGGCATCGCGCCTTTTTTTTCTTGCCAAACACGGAAGATAGCGACAGATGCAGCTAACAGCGCTGGCTGGGTTTGCCATGTTTTGTTCAATTCTTCTTCTGGCCCGTTCTGAACAAGAGCCCAAAGGTCATAACCTAATGCTTCAGACGCCTCAGCGAATGTTTGTTCTACTAACGGACTTTCCGCCGCTAATGCAGACAACATACCAAGAGACTGAGATCCCTGACCGGGAAAAACCATAGCAAATTGTGTCATGTCTATTTTCTCAGTAAATTAAAAACGAACAAGTGCAGAGCCCCAAGTAAAGCCGCCGCCAAATGCTTCTAAGAGCACTAACTGACCACGTTGGATTCGACCATCACGTACCGCTTCATCAAAGGCGGTCGGCACGGATGCAGCCGAGGTGTTACCATGTTTATCTAACGTAACCACCACCTTATCCATGGCCATATCAAGTTTTTTCGCTGTTGCGGAGATGATACGCAAATTTGCCTGATGAGGAACTAACCAATCGAGTTCTTCTTTTGCGATACCGCTTTCAGCCAATGTTTCATCAACAATGTGCGCTAATTCACGCACAGCCACTTTAAAGACTTCATTGCCTGTCATGGTTAAGTAGGCTTGATCTTCTGAGCCTCGCTCACGATTCGGCAGCGCTAACAACTCGCCATAACGCCCATCGGCATGCAGATGTGTTGATATAATACCCGGCTCTTGCGATGCGCCGAGCACCATCGCGCCTGCCGCATCACCAAACAGAATAATAGTACCGCGATCATTTGGGTCTAACGTTTTTGACAGTGCATCTGCACCAATCACTAATGCTTTTTTTGCCATTCCCGTTTTAATAAACTGGTCCACGATGCTTATCGCATACGTAAAACCTGCACACGCTGCGGCAACATCAAATGCAGCGCAATCATTAATGCCTAACATTTGTTGAATTTGGCACGCTGCGCTTGGAAACGCGTGTGTTGAAGAGGTCGTTGCGACAACAATTAGCCCAATCTCACTGCTATCGACTTGCGCCATTTCAAGGGCCTTTTGTGCGGCATGAAACCCCATTGTGGCAACACTTTCATCTTCACCAGCAATTCTTCTTTCATGAATACCTGTGCGAGTTACAATCCACTCATCAGAAGTATCAACCATTTTTTCCAGGTCAGCATTTGTTCTAATTTGTGTGGGTAAATAGCTGCCTGTGCCTAATATTTTACTATACATAGGTTATTGATCACTCCTGGGTAATACGATATTCAACCGAGCTGCTATTCTGTCCGGAACTTGTCTATCTACCGATTGAACAGCCCGTTCAATCGCAGCTTTAAATGCACTTTCGTTTGCAGCGCCATGACTTTTTATGACAATTCCCTTTAATCCTAACAGAGTTGCACCATTATACTGGTCGGGGTTCAACTCCCCGAAACGCTTCATCAGCCGTTTTTTAAGCCACTTTTTGGCCAATTGAATCAACCAACTAGGTTTTTTATTCTTTTTGCTTTCATCTGTTGATTTCAACAAGGAAAGTATGACGCGGATCACCCCTTCCATTGTTTTTAGCGTGACGTTACCTGCGAAGCCGTCACACACTAATACATCCGTTTTGCCAGTCAGCAACTCATTGCCCTCGACATAACCGATGTAATTTATTGCCGCGGTTTCTTTGAGAATTGCGGCGGCTTCGCGGATATTATCAAGCCCTTTACTCTCTTCTTCACCAATATTTAGTAGTGCCACTTTTGGTGAAGCAATTTTGGCCACCTCTTCAGCGACGACAGATCCCATCACAGCAAATTGCACTAGCATATCACTACTACAATTGACGTTAGCGCCTAAGTCTAGCACCACGGTTTGACCTTTTTGCTGATTAGGCAAAATGGTCATCAAAGCAGGCCGTTCGATGCCATCAATTGATTTAAGCATCAACTTAGCTAGCCCCATCAAAGCACCCGTATTACCTGCACTCACGCACGCCTGTGCCTGCCCAGTCTTCACTAACTCAAGCGCCACTCGCATGGATGTTCCTTTGCTTTGACGTATTGCCGTTGATGGTTTGGCATCATTAGCGATAACATTTTCAGCAGGAATAATTTCGACACGCGAAGTCAGCTCAACACTTTGTTGTGCGAGCAGTGGTTGAATGGCGTCAGGTTGACCGACTAGCAGTAATTTGAGTGCTGGATTAGATGCCAGAGCCTGCAATGCAGCAGGCACTGTGACGCGGGGACCAACATCCCCGCCCATAGCATCTAACGCAATGGTTAGATTAGCCAAAGTATCAACTTGTAAATCTATAATTACTTGTTGATAACCTTACGGCCACGGTAGTAACCATCTGCAGTCACGTGGTGACGCAGGTGAGTTTCACCGGTAGTTTTGTCTACAGAAACTAGGGTAGCAGTCAGTGCATCATGTGAACGACGCATACCGCGTTTTGAACGAGTTGGTTTATTCTGTTGTACGGCCATTGACCTTACTCCTTAAGTACTTTTCTTTAAACTGGCTAATACGGCAAATGGGTTTGGTTTTTCCGCCTCAGGCGGTAGTTCACCAAAAACCATATCCGCTTCGGACACTTCACAGTGTTCAGAATCATGAACCGGAACCACTGGTAAGGAAAGAATTATTTCATCTTCTATCATTCCCAGCAAATCTATTTCACCAAATTCATCAATTTGAATTGGCTCATAGCCTTCCGGTAATGCTTCGGCCTTTTCGTCACTGACGACAGGACTAAAACAATACGATACGTAAACATGATGCTTGAAATCTTTTCTGCAACGCTGGCATTGTAGGGTGACATCCACATCAGAATGCCCCTCTATGACCGTCAGACGCTGATTATCAATTTTAAATGATAATTCGCTCTCAACATCGCTGTCTACACTGACTACTGATTCAGCAATACGTGTTACTTGCTCAGGTGTGTAACTCCCGACATAGTCGAGGTTTTTTTGAGCTGCACGCTGCGCATCGATAGTCAGGGGTAATTTTACCTTTTGCATAAGGCGCGCATATTAACTTTGTAATGAGCTATAGTCAAAGAAAAAGGCGGGCAAAACTCGCCTTTTCACCAAAAAATCGCCTGTTAAGCGTCAGATAGTTTAAAATGAGTTAACCCTTTTGGCTATGAGTTTCGAGAAAAAATATGAAATCGATTATTTTGGCATCAACCTCTCCCTATCGGCAGCAATTGTTAAAAAAGCTGGGATTACCCTTTTTAGCCGTAGCGCCGAATGTAGACGAAACCCCAGTGTTAAATGAATCCGCTGAGGCATTGGTCACTCGCTTAGCGCATGCTAAAGCACATGCCATCAGTGAACAGCATAAACAACATCTCATCATCGGCTCAGACCAAGTCTGTGTGATTGATGGTGAAATTGCAGGCAAACCATACAATTATGACAATGCCTTTAAACAACTGAAAAGAGCCTCAGGAAAACAAGTCACATTTTATACCGGTCTATGTTTATTAGATTCAACGACGGGAAACTACCATGTGCAGTGTGAACCCTTTAATGTCTATTTTCGTTCTTTAAGTGATAAAGAAATCGAGACTTACTTGCGCAAAGAAGAACCTTACCAATGCGCCGGAAGTTTTAAGTCGGAAGGGTTAGGGATTGCCTTATTTGATAGGCTTGAAGGGCGTGATCCTAATACATTGATTGGGTTGCCTCTGATCCTGCTATTAGAGATGCTACGCCATCATGGCTACAATCCATTAGATAATTAACAACGCAATAAGTTACCGGCAAATTTGTCTGCCGGTAACTTAATATGCTTAGTTTTTACGTGAACGTAAAACCTTTAAGCATTGATTAAGCTCTTTATCAAGCGGCGCTTGTAACCGCATTTCCTCACCCGTTTTAGGGTGAGTAAACTTTAATGCACTGGCATGCAAGAACAATCTTTTTAGGCCTGTATCCGCTAATTGGCTATCAAATTGTTTATCGCCATAGCGGTTATCAAACGCAATCGGATGCCCTGCATGTAATGTATGTACACGAATTTGGTGAGTACGCCCCGTTACTGGGCTTGCTTTAACCAAAGTGGCATTATCAAAACGTTCCTCAACCTTAAAGCGCGTCTCTGACGGTTTACCTTCAGGGCTAACACGAACAACACGTTCACCACTTTGTAAGATATTTTTTAATAACGGGGCTTGGATCACTTTGGTATGTGATTGCCAATGCCCGCGCACTAATGCGAGGTAATCTTTTTGCATCTGTTTAAGGCGCAACTGTTCGTGTAACGCTCTTAATGCTGAACGTTTTTTAGCCACCAGCAAAATCCCAGATGTGTCGCGATCCAAACGGTGCACCAACTCTAAAAAGCGTGCTTCTGGGCGAAGCGCTCTTAACCCTTCAATCACCCCAAAACTTAAGCCACTGCCGCCATGAACTGCGGTGCCTGATGGTTTATTAATGACCAGTATTGCGTCGTCTTCATAGAGAATGCAATCAGCTAACGCAGAAACTTTATCCAGTTTTGCCGAAACAGGGGCTTCTTCACGCTCAGCGACTCTTACCGGTGGTACACGGACTTGATCACCTGCAATAAGTTTATACTCAGGTTTAATACGCCCCTTATTAACCCTCACCTCACCCTTGCGAATGATGCGATAGATCATACTCTTAGGAACACCTTTTAATTTTGCGAGCAGGAAATTATCAATACGTTGTCCGGCTTCGTCATCGCTAATATCGATAAACTGAACTTGATTTTGTGTTTTCATTCAAAAATGTGTTAACTCTGATTGATTAAATTACGACCTTATATGCGGGATATATCATACCGACTCCACAAATTTTTTTATCATTTTTTTTTATTTGGTCAAAGAATAGCTCGTTAGTCATATTTCTAAATAAAATTTTCATATAACGCATGTATCGACTTGCTATAATGTCATTGGCAGTGGGATAATATGTAACTGCCATAATGTTTGATAAAACGATAATTGGCATGAAATACAGATTTGCTATTTGATTGAGTAAAAGCGCGGCAATGGCGTAAGACGCTTCGCAAAATCAAATAATTAGCGAGCAACGAATATTAGCTTTTTGGGTTAGGAACTTCCGTTAACAAAATTATGACGGCTTCCTGATTAAGAACGCTGAATTTTTAATCTAAAAATCAGGTTCACCGAATACTGCGCGTCTCTATACGGACGACTGCCGGGAGGCAGGCGGCTTTGTAAAAATCACGAGGCCATCGGTTTACAATAGCTCCCTTTTTCGCTGCTCTTTATTGAAAGTAAAAAATAATGAGTAAGTAACAATATGAAAAGAATGCTAATAAACGCGACTCAACAGGAAGAGTTGCGTGTTGCCCTTGTTGACGGGCAACGACTCTATGATCTGGATATCGAAAGTCCAGGTCATGAACAAAAAAAAGCGAATATTTACAAAGGAAAAATAACTCGCATCGAACCAAGTCTTGAAGCTGCTTTTGTTGATTACGGTGCTGAAAGACACGGTTTCCTCCCTATCAAAGAGATCGCTCGCGAATACTTCCCAAGCAATTACCACTCTCAAGGCCGCCCCAATATCAAAGATGTCCTTAAGGAAGGCCAAGAAGTTATCGTTCAGGTTGATAAAGAAGAGCGTGGCAATAAAGGTGCTGCACTCACCACGTTTATCAGCTTAGCGGGAAGTTATTTAGTACTGATGCCAAATAACCCGCGTGCGGGTGGTATTTCTCGCCGTATTGAAGGTGAAGATCGTACAGAATTAAAAGAAGCGCTCTCCTCCCTTGAGATCCCGGATGGGATGGGGTTGATTGTTCGCACCGCGGGCGTGGGTAAATCCGCAGAATCTTTACAACAAGATTTGCTCTACCGCTTACGCCACTGGGAAGCTATCAAAAAAGCGGCTGAAAACCGCCCTGCTCCGTTCTTAATACACCAAGAAAGTAACGTCATTGTTCGTGCGTTCCGTGACTATTTACGCCCAGATATCGGCGAAATCCTTATCGATAACCCGAAAGTGGTCGAAATGGCACGTAACCATATTGAAGCGATTGGCCGTGGTGATTTTGCCAGCAAAATCAAATATTATAGCGGCGATGTTCCGCTATTTAGCCATTATCAAATCGAATCACAAATTGAATCTGCCTTCCAACGTGAAGTACGCCTTCCATCTGGTGGTGCATTAGTGATTGATACCACCGAGGCGTTAACGGCTATCGATATCAACTCTTCACGCTCAACACGCGGCGGAGACATTGAAGAGACCGCATTTAATACAAACCTTGAAGCGGCCGATGAGATCGCACGTCAATTACGTCTGCGTGACCTTGGCGGCTTAATTGTTATCGACTTTATCGATATGACGCCAGTCAGGCATCAACGTGAAGTTGAAAACCGCCTACGTGAGGCCGTGCGTCAAGACCGTGCACGTATTCAAATCGCCCGTATCTCGCGTTTCGGTTTATTAGAGATGTCGCGCCAGCGTTTAAGCCCATCATTAGGTGAATCTAGCCACCATGTGTGCCCTCGTTGTTCGGGTACAGGAACCATCCGTGATAATGAATCATTGTCTCTTTCTGTTTTGCGTCTTATTGAAGAAGAAGCATTAAAAGAGAATACACATGAAGTTCATGCTATCGTTCCGGTACAAATTGCTTCCTATCTACTTAACGAAAAGCGTAAAGCAGTCAGCGAAATCGAAACGCGTCAACGCAATGTTCGCGTGGTCATTGTGCCAAACGACCAAATGCAAACGCCTCATTTTCACGTGATCCGTATTCGTAAAGGTGAAGAAGTAAATACGCTGAGCTATAACTTAGCTCACTACCATGAAACGGAAACCTTAAACAGTACGGAAGATCCAGCGGCTGAACGTAAAGCCCCTGAGCAACCAGCTATCTCTGCTTTCGCGTTACAAGAGCCTGTAGAACAGCCTGTTACTGTTAAGTCTAAAGAGAACAAAGCACGCACTGAAACACCAAAACAAGGGGTTAAAGTGGATGCCCAGCCGAGCTTTTTTAGCAAGGTAGCTGAATTCTTCAAAAAACTCTTCGCTGGTGAAGAAGAGAAAGTTGCTGAAAAACCTGCTGAGAAAAGTCGCCAAAATAGCGGTAACGACAAGCGCCGTAACAATGAACGCCGCAATAATCGTCGTAATAATCGCCGTGATCGTGATGAAAACAGTGACAACCGCGAAAATCGCGATAATCGTTCTAACCGTAATGCGCAATCTGACGAAGCTAACAATCGTAAAGGCCGCAATAATAAGAACGCTAATCAGCAAGATGAGCAAAACGTTGATAGCAATAGCCGTGAAGCGCAGCAACAGCAGCGCCGCGAACAACGTGCTGAACGCCGTCGCCGTCAAGATGAAAAACGTCAACAACAAGCAGCTAAGGCACAACAAGAGGCAGTTCAAGGTGCTGATAATACACCTGTAGAGAAAGAAGAGCCTCAAGCGCGCCCTGTTACGCCTCGTCGTCAACGTCGTCAATTGACACAAAAAATTCGTATCACTGATAACGTTGAAGCCGTAGCGCAAGAAGATGAAGTGGTTAAAGTTGCAACTGCCGTTGAAAATGATGCTATGCCTATCGCAGCACTCCCTGCTCCGACTCATGTTGATGAGCAAGTGGCTGAGGTAAATAGCTCAGAACAACAAGATGTTCAAGTTGCTAACCAAGAAGATAAGCAAGATACCATCATTCCACGTCGCTCACGTCGTTCACCACGTCACCTACGTGTCAGTGGTCAGCGTCGTCGTCGTTACCGTGATGAGCGTCATCTGACAAAATCACCAATGCCTCTGTTCGCTGCCGTAGCCTCACCTGAGTTAGCGTCAGGTAAGGTGTTTATCAGCTATCCTGTTGTTCAACCACAACAAGAAACCATCGCTATCATGACCAATGAAGAGATGCTTGAGCAACAAGGTATTGTTAGTGTAGAGGCCGTTGAAACCGCCGATATCACACCTTCTCAGGTCATCGAGCAGGCTAATGAAACGGTTGAAACTGTCGCTATCGAACCAGTAGAAACCGTCACTGAAACCAACGTTAATCTTGTGGCTGAATCCGCAGATGAGCATGCAGTTTCTCTTGAACCTGCCATTGCCCCACAAGCTGAACCGGCTGTCGTTCATACAGAGCAAGCTCTAGAAGACACTCAACCAGAGCCTGTTGTTGAAACGGCACCAACCGTTGAACCTAAAGCACCGGTCGCGATCATTGAAGACGTTGTGATTGAGCAACCTAAAGTGGAGCCTACAGCAGAGACAGCCGAACAAGATGATCAGCCGCAAACCAGCACAGATGCAGTTGAAGAGCCTAAGGCTGAAGCTGTTGAAGTGCCTTATGTAGCGAAATCAACGGTTATTGTTGCAAGTAAGGCAGCACGTCATGCTTACTCACCAATGACCAAAGCACCAGCGCCTGAAGTGGTCGAATCAACATTCGAAATCAAGGTTTACCAGCGTGAAGCCTCAACCTTTGTCAGTAAAGGTGCCGGTGGGCATGTAGCAACCAATTATGCGACATCACAAATGGCAAAACCGGCTCATTTTGAATAGTATTCTTTAAATACGTCAAACAGCCCTGCAACTCGCAGGGCTTTTTTATATCTATCTCTCTGCACTGAATAGCTCTCCCACTTATTTGACAGAGCAATAAATCAAAACCTATTATTGATAATAAAAATTAAAACCATCATTATTTCTATTTACTGATTGTTAATTGAAAGGAAAATATGATGGCTCATTGGGTAATTTTTGGTGCAACAAAAGGAATAGGCCTCGCATTAGCCAACATTGGCATTCAACAAGGCCACCAAGTCACAGCCTTAGTGCGTCAACAAACGGATGCTGAGCGGCTAACGGCTGAAGGCATACAAACCTTTATTGGCGATGCCACCGACCCGTCTTCTTTAGAGGCAATTTTTGCATACATGACACCTGATACCGTCATATTCACCACTATTGGCGGCGGGCAAGCCGATTTTGTTGGTAATTACCATATTATCCGCCAAGCAGAGCAGCATCAGATACATCGTTTATTATTTGTCACTTCAATTGGTTGTGGCGACAGTTGGTCAACCTTATCACCAAGAGCAAAAGCCCTTTTTGGGCAATCTGTACGCCAAAAATCAATGGCAGAGTCCTATTTACAGACTAGCGAAATAAATTACACCATTTTAAGACCTGGGGGCTTAATGAATAGCGCGGCAACGGGTAACGCAACTTTATTAACAGGGGAAGCCCATGGTGTCGTTAGCCGAGAGGATGTCGCGAGAATATTAGCGAAGCTCGCTGAAGATAAAAGTAGCTATAGGCAGGTTTACGCTGTTATTGACCCAGATTTAAAACCACACTGGGGTTGATGCGATGACATTGAGCCGAGCTAACCTCGGCTCTAGTCTTCAATTATTTCACGTCTTTTTTATTGAGTTCGCCCATCTCTTTTAATTTATTCGAGATCTCACGACGCTCTTTGGACAGTTCCGCATTTTTAATGATGTAATCATCAACACGGTCGTCATAATCGCTACGCATATTCGCGATAATTGCTTGAATTTCCTCGATGGTCATACCCGGTTTAATATAGTCGCTTAAGTTATCAAGCAATAAAACACGTTTTTGGTTATCACGAATTTTCTTTTCATTGTCGGTAATTTCACGACGAATTTTATTTTTACGACGATACATACGCACAAATTCCAAAACATTATGGAAAGATTGTTTGTTAGCGTTGTCCATGTTTAAAAACCCTCTGTTAGAAAAACAAAACGCATTCACTCGTTACACAATACCTTCTAACAGCACCGTGTTACAACCCTATTTCATCTATTCATTGATATAAAAACAAATAAAAAGGCATTTTTGCTCAATCGACTTCACTCACGAGCTGAATTGTTTCAGTTACACCTTTTGTACCTCGTCCTTAACGCCTATTTCCTGAGCAACTCTGGAGGTTTGTTTGGCAAGCGCTATTTTATCGCTGCGTAAACAGAAAGCAGATAAAATTGTGGTGATCACGACAAAGCCCCCCATTACCAGATAGGTATCAGCAAAACCGATTTTATCGTAACCCCAACCCGCCAACGGCGATAAAATACTCCCCACAATCGAGGTAATACAGCTAAAACCCACTAAGTACAGTGTCGATGATAAACGCTTATCAAAATGGCGACTGTTATATTTAAAAATTGCAATCAGCAATATTGGCAGCTCTACAGCATGAAGTAATTTCATAATAGAGATCATGACAGGTCCTTCGACTAAACCTGAGCCAATAATCCGCAATGCCATCACACTACTCGCAAACAATAACCCTTTTTTGGCTCCTATGCGGTTAACAATATATGGAGCTAAAAACATACCTCCTGCTTCTAAGAAAACCTGCAATGAATTCAGATAACCATACATTTCATTACCTGTTTTCTCATCTTGGAATTGGTGTGCGAAATAGACCATAAATTGCTGATCATAAACACTGTATATGCATGTGCCCAACACGAATAAAATCAGCGCCCAAAAACGAGGAAGTGTGAACAATTGCAAGGCGTCATCAAGGGTTATGCCAGAAGGTTTTCCATGCTCTAGGCTATTAAATGCGTTTGGTTTTGCCGTTTTTAGTTTTAATAAAATAACGAGAAAAATCGCACCGGAGAGGGTCGCCATGATAAAATTGTAATTAGGGTCAACGTTAATATTGCGACCAGCAAAAAATGTCGCAATCGCCCAACCTAATGAGCCCCACATCCTTGCTTTGCCATATTCGAAATCACGCAAGCGACTGACACGTTCCGTATACGACTCAAGTACCCCAATTCCGGCATGGAAAGTCATACCGATAAAAAGACCACCGATTAAGCTTCCTACCACCACATTCCATTGCAATAAATAGCCAAACACCATAAAAAATGGGCCAGATGATATCAAAAGTATCGCAATAAACAGTAATAAGTTCTTTCGTAGACCTAGCTTATCTTGTAAAAAGCCATAAAGAGGTTGCGCGCAAAGCGCCACTATGGAAATACATGAAAAAATGATCCCCGTTTCAGTGCCTTCTAAACCAACATATTTTCTAAGCCAAATAGCAACAATTGAAAATGTTGACGACCAAGTAAAAAAGAAAAAAAACAGCAACGCACTCAATGACACGTAGTACTTTCTCGATTCATTATTCATTGTTATTCGCCTGCAAATTCCCCTAAATGCCAAAAATGTTAAGGTTAACATTTTTTCTAAACCAGTAAATCGCACTCAAATTGTGATGTTAAGCACATTTGTTAACGTTAACATCACTGATTTATGAAGCAAATCACTCTTCAGTGTCGGTATGGAGCCGTTGTTTTAGCAATATCAACTTGCGGGTTGATCTTCTGATCAACGAAAGAAAGGTCACGTAATGAAATGATAAATGTTGCTGTCACTAGCCCTCAAACGAGGGCTCGTATTATCTAAACTTGGCTATTTAGAAAGGTCACTGCATCATCAAGAATGCTTTTTCGCGCTGGGTTGTTTTCTTCTTTTGCATCCTTTTTCAACTTATCAATAATACTTTGTTTAGTCACGTCTCTATTACCCAATAGCTCTAGTGTCACATGACCTATTTCAGATAAAATTAAACGTGTTCTTTCATCATATGTATTCATATTCACATCCTCTTTTTTGTTAGTCGCATTTAAAAGAGTAGATCAAAATATCCTTTATCAGGCAAATTTTTACGCTGATTTACCTGTTTTTTCAAGAAAAAAGGGCATCTTATATCAAATGATTGATATAAATATCAATTAGATAGCAGTTTGTGCCTATTACATATTTAAATTGCAACACCAACCATTTAAGGGCCTCTGTTCAGGTTTTCACATCTATCAGGTATGATAGTCGCTACTATTTGTGAGAAGTTACCGCCTATTCTCTGGAGCAATTTTTGTGTTTATTAGCCTAGATTATTTGCCCCTTATCAGTAACCATCACAAAACCTCATCATCACAAAAATAGCAGCAAAGGCTTACGGAGAATAACGTTGCAAGAGACTAAAAAGCAGCCTACCTTTTTTGTTCATGACTATGAAACTTTTGGTAAACACCCCGCACTTGATCGCCCCGCACAATTTGCAGGTGTTAGAACCGATCTCGATTTTAATATTATTGATGAGCCAGAAGTCTTTTATTGCGCACCAACAGACGACTATTTGCCCCAACCAGAAGCGGTGATGATCACCGGTATTACACCACAGCTCGCCTTAGCCCAAGGCGTCAATGAGGCTGAATTCGCTAAACGGATCCACCAGCAATTTAGCCAACCGAATACCTGTATTATGGGTTACAACAATATTCGTTTTGATGATGAAGTGACTCGAAATATTTTTTATCGTAATTTTTATGACCCCTACGCTTATAGCTGGCAGCAAGGTAATTCGCGTTGGGATTTATTAGATACTGTGAGAGCGTGTTTTGCGCTACGCCCTGAAGGGATTATTTGGCCTGAAAATGATGAAGGCTTACCTAGTATGCGCCTTGAACATCTAACAAAAGCGAATGGTATCGCCCATGAAAATGCTCATGATGCGATGTCCGATGTACTCGCCACCATAAATATGGCGAAGCTGCTCAAAGCCGCTCAACCTAGAATGTTCAACTACTTCTACCAGCTAAGAAATAAAAATAAAGTTAGCCAATTAATCGACATTGTCGATATGACACCGTTGGTGCATGTTTCTGGCATGTTTGGCGCTCTACGCTCCTATATTAGCCTTGTTGCACCATTAGCATGGCACCCAGACAACCGTAATGCGGTTATTATGTGTGATTTAGCGGCGGATATTTCACCCCTGGTTGATTTGCCCGTTGAGACTTTGCGTGAGCGCTTATATACCCCTAAAACGGAATTAGATGGCGAATTACCGGTTCCGATTAAATTAGTACACATTAATAAATGCCCTATTCTTGCGCCTGAGAAAACATTGCGTACAGAAGATGCTGAACGCACGGGGGTTGACCGCGATCTCTGCCTACGCAATTTGGAAATCTTACGTAAGCACCCCGATATTCGTCATAAAGTGATTGAAATTTTTGCCCAAGCGCAACCATTTGAAGAGCCGGATGATGTTGATGCTCAAATTTACAGTGGCTTTTTCAGTAGCTCTGACCGCTCGACGATGGATATTATTAGAGAAACACCGGAAAAAAACCTGCCTGCGTTAGACCTCACTTTTGAAGACCCACGTATGAAAGAGCTATTTTTCCGTTATAAAGCACGTAATTACCCCTCAACCTTATCCTATGATGAGCAGCAACGCTGGTTGCAGCACCGCCGTGACTACTTTACTGAAAGCCGTTTAATGGAATATATGCAATCTATTGAGTCGTTAATGATTGAACATCAAAACGATGTTGAACGCTGTAAGCAGCTCAAAGCACTGGTCAATTACGCGGCTGAATTAGCCAGCTAATATGGGTTGGGCAGGGTTTCCTGCCCAAAAACAACGCTTGCACTGATTAGTGATCGTGGTGGCAACCACAATCCCCCTCCCAATTTTTACGTTTCGTTGTTTTGCCTAAACCGGGGTTCATGGTGTTAGTCGGATCGGCTTTTTTATAGAAAGATTTTAGCTGTGGCTGAGCTTTATATAAGTGGCCTACGTTATGCTCTGCGGGGTATTGTGCACCTCGTTCATCTAACAGCGCTAACATTTTCTCTTTCAATTCTTTTGGATCGACGCCTTTTTTCAATACATAATCTTGGTGCATCACATGACACATAAAATGCCCACAATACAGTTTATGAACTAACAATTTTTCAATTTCTGGCGGCAATTTTTCAAACCAATCACGATCATTTCGACGCAAAGCGATATCCAGCGGCAATACATCCTCAACATCTTTATTGTGTACCGCATGGTAACGAACCGCCGATCCCGCTGCGGCAAAGCGGTGTAAAAATGCTTTTGCCCCTTCCTCTGGTGTACACTCAAAATACCCCCCATCCGCCGTTGCAAAGAAGGATTTCAGCCAAACTTTCGCCTCATCAATACCTTCACCCGCCATTTTTAACATCAGATGATGCTCATACTTATCACGAAATTGCTTCATGCGTGGAGGTAAATGTGCAGGCCATAATTTACTGAGTAGCTGCATAGTGCGGTCAACAAGGTTTGACGGTAACAACGGTACTTTATTTAATACGGCATCAATACGGCCTTTGATAGTAAAAAATAGTGGCATTTTGTCAGTGCCAAATTTATCTATCATTAAAAAGGTATCTTTTCCGTATACTTCAGCGATATCAAAACAACCGCGGTGCATATACTCACCTGCTACTGGTAAGTTTTTAAATTCACTAAGAATATGACGGCGAATGTCTTCCAGAACATCCGGATTGTTTGTGCCAATATAAAACACTTGTGTTGAGGTATCGGCAGGGAAAGTATCAAGGCGGACAGCAAATACGGCTAATTTACCCGCACAACCAGATGCTTCAAACAAGCGGCGCTCATCTGCGTTAAAGCGTGATGGTGTATCCGCATTCACATCACGAACTCGCTGAGCATATTCATGGTCTGACGCCAGCTTTTCACTGTGTTCAACATCTTCTGTTCGATAACGTCGATTTTGCAAGTTCGTTAAAATTTCTTCAGGTGTATCCCCTAAGTTAATCCCTAGGTGGTTTACTAACTCCACTTTTCCATCTTCATTTACTCGCCCATATAAGGCTAGCTCCGTATAAGCCGGGCCTCGGCGCACTAGGGAGCCACCTGAACTATTACAGATCCCGCCAACCACTGACGCCCCGATGCAAGAGGAGCCAATGAGGGAATGCGGTTCACGACCTAATGGTTTTAGTAATTTCTCGAGGTCATACAGCGTACTGCCTGGCATAGCAACAACTTGATTAAATTCAGGTAATACTTGAATTTGATTTAATTTTAATGTGCTAATAATAACGATATCACGATCATAATCATAACCGCTTGGCGTCGAACCTTCTGTCAGCCCTGTGTTCGCGGCTTGCATAATCACTATTTTATCCGCCTCGACACAGGCTTTAAAAACATACCATTGTTCTAATAACGTGGTGGGGAAGACGACCGCAATAGCATTACCGATACCTGAGCGAAACCCTTTGCGGTAACGTTCTGTTTTATGGGGTTTAGTCAGGATATTTTTTTTACCAACAATATTGGTGAGTGTCAGTAATAATCGTTGATTTTCAGGGCTGTTTACTGCATTCATTTCTGCGCCTTCCTGTCAGGGTAATTATCAATAAACTGTTCAATTAATTGTAATGTCATAATCATTTAACAACCATATCACATTATAAAGCGTTTTAGATTGAGATATCGGTGCAGTGTCACAATTAGCTGATTGGAAGGTTAAAACAAATAATAGACTAACAGCCTGAATAATAGGCAAAAAAAACAGCACTCTGAGGTGCTGTTTTTATTCAATCGACTAAATTAATAATCGCTCATTTGAGGCATTGGACGACGGAACATACGAGTCAATATCGCCATATAGACCAGACCGACAGCCGTCCAAATTAAGCCATATACCATTGAATCCTCTTCGATATTTAACCATAGTACACAAACGGTCAGCGTACCAATGACAGGCAAAATCAAATAGTTAAGGATATTCTTAATCCCATGTATACGGCGTTCACGAATGAAGAACTGGCTGATAACTGAAATGTTAACGAACGTAAACGCAATCAGTGCACCAAAGTTAATTAATGCTGTTGCAAAGTCCATCTCAAACCAAATAGCGCCAAGTGCTAACACACCGACCATTAATACGTTATAAGACGGAGTACGCCATCTTGGACTTACGTGGCCAAAGATTTTTTCTGGGAACACCCCATCACGCCCCATCACATACATCAAGCGAGCACTACCTGCATGTGCAGCCATACCTGAAGCTAATACGGTAACACATGAGAAAACCAAAATAATGGACTGGAAGAATGCCCCAGCAACAAATCTCATAATGTCAGGTTGTGTTTCATTGATGTTTTTAAAGCGCGAAACATCTGGGAAAAATTGTTGTAAGAAGAATGACACGGTAATGAAAATAATCCCACCGATAAGTGCTGTCAGGAAAATAGCACGCGGGATCACTTTACCTGCATTTGGTGTCTCTTCTGACAGAGAGCTTAACCCATCAAAACCTAAGAATGAAAAGCAGAGTATTGTCGCTCCGGCTATCAGAGGGATCAATTCCGTGTGCTCATCAGCAAATGGTCGGAAGGTCCAAACTTCACCCGTTCCTTCGCCGTTCGATACACCATGAATCACAATCAAGGTAAATACAACCATGACCCCTATTTGAATAATGGCAATCACGGTACTTAGATTAGCGATGACGTTGATACCGCGTAAGTTAGCGGCAGTCATCAGAATAACTAGCCCCACAACAAAAATAGCAGGCTCAACCGTTGGGAAGATATCTTGTAAATAAATCTTCGCTAATAATATGTTGATCATTGGCATAAAGATGTAAGACAGCAGCGAGGTCCATCCTACAAGGAAGCCAATATGTGGGCTCATTGATTTTTGAGCGTAGGTATACGCCGAGCCAGCAGATGGAAAACGTTTTACCAATTTGCCGTAGCTCAGAGCAGTAAATAGTATCGCAGCAAGTGCAATAATATAAGAAGTCGGGACGTGACCACCGGTTTTATCCGATACCATACCAAAAGTATCGAAAATCGTCATTGGCTGAATATAAGCAAGACCAATCATCACCACTTGTAACAGGGTGAGCGTTTTTGCCAGCTCTACGCGGTTGTTTGCACCAGTTTGGTTGCTACCGATGGATAATGGTACTGAATTATTTGGCATGATAAAGCCCTCCCATAACTTTCGATTGAGTACTATTTGACCTACTTAATCGACAGTTACTGGGAAGACTTTGCATCTGCCTATAGGCAGAGAAGAAAGATGAAAGGTTAAATGGTGAAGTTGCGAAGCAGCCGATTGCTCCGTAATCATCGATGCGGCAGCCACGGCCACCAGGCCCTGCTGCGAATGCGAAAAAGTAAGCCATGCAAGCATTCCTCAAATCGGTAGCATAAAATGTTTGCTACACGTAAAAATATAATTTATCTATCCGGCCTATTATCCGGCCCCATAAAATTAAACGAACTTAAAAAGCAAAAAAAAACCGATACCGGAAATTGAGGTATCAGTCATTTTTTTAGTTCGCGCATTTTGCACTTCAAGTTATCAAATAGCAATAGGTATTGTTAAAAAAACAGACAATATTTGATGAGAATTTTTGATAAATTTGCCGATTTTGCGCTGGTAGCTAATAACTTGTTTTCTTCTATAAATTTTTGCTATTAAAAGACATTTTTTACTCTTTTTCGCACGCCAAAAAACAAGGCCCTCTTAACTCAATAAGAGGGCCTTAATTCAGTCAGTTATCAAACTCATTAGAAGTTATAGTTAATACCTATATTGTATCGACGACCTTCTAATTCAGCACCATAGTTTGTTGAGTCAATGCGGCGATCTAGCACGTTATAGACACCACCGACAATATTTGCATTCTTGTTCAACTGGTAGCTTGCCCCTAAATCAAACAATGCATATGACGCCGTACCATTATTCATTGTCTCACCACGGCCTTGGTAATCAGACGTTTTACCGCGGAAATTCATGCGTGCCCATGTTTGCAACTCTTCAGTTGTATCCCATGTCAATGTCGTATTACCCATATGTTTTGGCTGCTTGTTTAGCGGCTTACCTTTATTGACACCACTTCTTTGTTCAGTGTCGGTGTAAGTATAGTTCGCCGAAAACGCTAAATTATCCAGAATGCCCCAGTTAAACGTTAACTCAACACCACGCATTCTTGCTTTATCAACGTTTTCACGGTCACTAACAAAACGGTATGGCTTACCATTATCACCAATACCATCATCTAATGTACAGTCTCTGATATTTGCATTGCTATTATCACAGCGTCTAACTTCTGTAATTTTATCTTTGAAATCGGTATTATAGATCGTGATCCCTGCGGTAATATTGTCTTGGTTATTCCAAATTACACCAATTTCTTCTGTAACACTTTTCTCCGGTTTCAAATTCGGGTTACCGTAAATCACTGCGTTACCTGCGCGCCCACCCGTTGATTGCCCCCAGTCTGCTGAAGATTGACGTAAGTCAGGTGCTTTATAACCTGTAGACACACCACCTTTGATGGTCCATTGGTCGTCAGCATGCCAAACACCATAAAGACGAGGTGTCCAGTGAGTACCATAGTTTTCGTCTTTATCCATACGGATACCGCCGGTTAAAGCGAAATCATTGGTCATTAACCATTCATCTTCCGCAAACAGCGCCCAGCTATAACGGTCAAGTTTGTTTAGTGCAAATTTATTATCACCTGCTTCTAATTTTTCCTTACGATATTGGCCACCTAAACTTAAACTGTGGTCACCAATTAAGAAGACACTTTGATTACGTATGATGAGATCATCAAATTTCATCTTACGAGTTGGGTTCTTAGTTTCATCGTATTGAATATAAGTATCAGTGTTAGCTAGGTCATAAACCCCTGTATGAGTTAATGCAGTATGCGTCATCTCATATTTACTAAAGCTGCTACTATCACCTTCTTTATACGTATAGCCTTCACGATAGTCCCTATGCTGGCTATCTTTTTTGAAATCCAAATCAAAGGTGTTCTTTTCATCTGGTGTTAATGACAGTGTTCCACCACCACTTGCAACGATTTGACGACCGAAACCATCAACGATTTTATCTTCACCACGGTGTGAATATTGACCGCTAAGCTTCACGCCTAACAAGCCATCAATCAGTGGACCAGAAGTATAGAAACTGCCTTGTCCAGTGTTTCCTGAATTTCTACGCTCAGTAATTGTCGTATCAGCACGTAAACTTGTCGTCCACTCTTGCTGCACACGGCGAGTAATAATGTTAATTACCCCACCCATAGCATCAGAACCATAGAGGGAAGACATAGGCCCACGAACAACTTCAATACGTTCTATTGCAGGTAGTGGTGGCAGCCATCCCTGTTCGATACCTGAACCGTCACTATTTGGGCGCGTACTGCGCGTATCAACACGCTTACCATCAATCAAGATCATCGTGTATTTTGCATCCATACCACGAATACTGATATCTGAACTACTACCGCCGCCGGTGACTAGAACGCCCGGAACGTCTTTCAATGCATCGGTGACATCACGGTAAGCTTTATTTTCTAGTTGCTCACGCGTTACCACAGAAATAGACGCCGGCGCATCTTCAATTTTTTGTTGGAAGCCAGATGCGGTGGTAACCATAATCGTGTCTTTACTATCATCCGCAAATACAGGGGCTGCTGTGATTGCCGCAATAACGCTTATTGCAATTTTTCTTTTATTGAAAACTACCATTCCCAACTCTCCAAGAGATAATTTTGATTTGAATTTTGATATGACATAAGCTCAATATTCGGGTCTATAACCCTATCATTACTATTATTATTTTTTTGGTTATTAGATAATAAAAATTACCCATAGAAAATTTATGGTAAATACTATTTGTATATATTGAAATTTTCTATAACTAATTATCGCTAGAAAAATATAACCTTTATTCTCTTATTCAATTAATAGTGCCAATCTAAATTTCATTGACACTATTAATTTATATCAAAACTAGCTCGCTAACTTATCCACTAAGCCATCAATTAAAACTTGTGGTACCCCTTGAGAACAGCGCTCTATTCGCCCCCTAACACCGTACACATCAGCCAAGCTATCTGGCGTAATCACGGCCTCTGGTTCACCTTGAGCAATCAGTTTGCCTTTTTTTAGCATTAAAACATGTTCAGCATGTCTTAACGCAATATTGATATCATGAACCACAACCACCGTAATAATATTGCGACGCTTTGTTTCTTTCGCCACTAAATCCATAACGTGATATTGGTAATTTAAATCTAATGCACTTAATGGCTCATCTAATAACAATAAGTTTGGTTGACGAATTAATGATTGTGCCAAACCAACCAATTGCTTTTGACCACCTGATAATTGGTCTAAATAACTTAATGCTAAATGTTCAATACCTAATTGACGCAATAAATGCATCACTTCATCTTTACTATTTTCATGACTCAGACCACCCGATGCTCTTTGAGCAACGATCACTGATTCCAAGACATAAAGATGAACACCTGCTGGTAAGCTTTGAGGTAAATAGACAACATTTTGCGCACGCTGAGCAAAGTTTTGCTGTGTTAAATCCATTCCATCTAACAGCAATTGCCCTGTAGCTTTATTTAAACCAGCCAAAGAGCGCAGCAGAGTCGATTTGCCGCTTCCATTTGGCCCTAATAACACAGTGATCTGACCTCTTGGTAAAGCTTCTGTTGTCAGCCCTTCAATCACAGGGTTTTTAGGATAACCTGCATTAAAGCGATTAATAATCAGGCCATCTGTCATGACACACTACCTCTATGACGTAAAATAATACTTAAGAAGAACGGTACACCAACGAGTGAGGTCACAATACCAACAGGAATAATGACACCCGGTATAATATTTTTAGATGCAATAGATGCCATGGATAAGACTAAGGCACCAATTAATGCGCTTGCTGGCAAATAAAAGCGGTGATCTTCACCAAACATCAAGCGCGCGATATGAGGAGCAACCAGACCGATAAAGGCGATAGGCCCCACAAATGCGACTGCCAACGCTGATAAGATACTGATACGCAACAATGTGGTTAAACGTAACCGACGGACATCAATACCAAAACTGATCGCTCGGTCTTCGCCCAACCTCAGTGCAGTCAGTTTCCATGAACTCATCATCGCCAATGGGAAAATTAGAGCAAAGACGAGTGTCATCACCCCGAGTTTTACCCATGTTGCTTTTGAAAGGCTCCCCATTGTCCAGAATACTAGACCTTGCAGAGTGTCCTCTGTGGCAATAAATTGCATCATTGAAACTAAAGCATTAAAGGTAAATACCAATGCGATCCCAAACAATACGACACCCGATGTTGCAACGCGCGTCCAACGGGTCACCGCATCTAACATCAGTGCAGCCAATAGTGCAAAAATAAAGGCATTCGCTGAAATTACCCACTGATCAGGCACACCAGGAATAGCAATACCGGAAACAATCGCTAATGCCGCACCGAAAGCAGCGGCATTGGAAACACCGAGGGTAAATGGACTTGCCAACGGGTTATTCAAGATAGTTTGCATCTCGGCCCCAGCAAGGCCAAGTGACATGCCAATCACAACGGCCATAAGGGCATAAGGCAAACGGATATCCCAAACAATCACACGAGTTCCCGCTTCTACAGATTCAGGGGATACGATGGTTTGCCATAATTTTTCCAGCGATAAGCCGGATGGGCCTAATGTGAAATCAATAACCAATGATAATAAGATTGCAGCGATGATCACGGCAATCCATGCTACCCTACGACGTAACATTTTTTGATAATGCTGCTTCACACCATTATCATTTTCTCTCACTGACGGCTTAACAGTTGATATAGACTCGGTAGTAAGACTCATTATTATTACCTACAAAATTTACTTCTCACTTACCCAATAGATGCCGGTTGGCTCAACTGCAAGAAATTGGCTATGTAATTCATTCAAGGTTTTTTGCGGGTCCAGATCAGCAAACTGCTCCGGATAGAACCATTTAGCAAATACTTGAGTCGCTAATACGTTGTAGGGAGAATTGTAATAGTTATGCCAAATTGCATAGTCTTTGCCATCTTTCACCGCTGACAAAGAGCTAATTCCTTTGCGTTCAGTCATTTTTTTCAAGCTACTTTTTGCATCTTCAACAGTGCCTTGTGCCCCTAATTGCACTCCGACATCTTTACTGCCGGGAGCTTTAGCACCTGTTGCGATATAAATTTGTGGGTCAACAGCGATAACCTTTTCTAGGTTCATATTACCCAAGGCACCGGGTAGCACATCTTTGGCGATATTTTTCCCACCCGCTAGGTCGATAAAATTCCCCATGTTCCCGTTGCCTGCGGTTCCACAACAATCTTCAAATGCACCAGCACGTAAATCAATAAACACGGTAGGCTTTTTATCTTCAGGGATTTTACTGGTGATATCAGTCACTAATTTTTGATTTTTTTCGTAAAAATCAGCATATTTTTCTGCAGTCTGTTCGCGATTTAATGCTTTACCAAGCATACGGATACTCGGTAGCGTGTTTTGCAGTGGATTGTCTCTAAAATCAACAAACACAACAGGCACTCCCGCCTTTTCTAACTGCCCTACTAACTCACTATTTTTACCGGGGCCATGACCAGAGAGGCCAAAAATCGCAATGTCTGGATTCAGTGTTAATACTTTTTCGGCACTGACACTATCAGCGCTGGTATTACCAATTAATGGAATATTATCAATTTGAGGGAACTTAGCTTTATAAGCCGCGTAAGTTTGTGGATCAAGTTTACGTAAGTCGCCTTGCCAGCCAACAATTCTATCAAGCGGTTTATCGCCTTCAAGTAAAGCAATTGCACTCAACAAACGGCCTTCACCAAGTAAGATACGATTAACATTATCAGGTACTTCAACCGTTCTACCAGCAACATCAGTAACTGTTGCAGCCAATGAGCTAATACTGATACTCATCACAGAGCCTGCAAATAATGCTAAACCTATCCCTTTTGCTAACGACTTTGCCATCAACTTCACATCAAACCTCTTATCCCCTTTATTTTGGTGCCCATAACAATAAAGCAAATAAGAATACTTATCAATACGATTGCTGATTTAATTCCATCTATGTATTGAATTGTGATCGTGGACGAAAATTTTTGTTAATCAATTGATAAATTGGCTATTTCGTCTTTAAAAAAGAAGATAACGCCAGACTCAGCATGCAAAGCACATCATGAGGAAACGACCCGATTATTCGGTTTTTCCCATTATAAAAAATGCCAATCAACGTTCGAACTGACCCCAGTTCATTGTTGATTGGCATTTTTATTTATAACTTACTGTTATTGAATATGTGTAAATAATTTAAGCAATTATTTATTCAGATTTTCACGGTAGCTTGGGAATTCCATGTCTTTATAACGAATAATTGACGTTTTTTTGGCTATTTTATAGCCAAACCAAATTGCTAAAAATAATGGAATACCAATATAAGTGGCTGTAACCCCTACCCAATCAATTTTATCTTCTAAAAACGCTTGATAGTTTTGCCCTAATGTAATCACTAAACAGAGAACAAAAGCAAAGATAGGACCAATTGGGAAGAAGCCCGAACGATAAGGTAAGTCATTAATATCCTTACCTTGCGCAATATAACCTTTACGGAAACGATAATGGCTAATTGCAATCCCCAACCAAGCAATAAACCCTGTCATACCTGAAGTATTCAGTAGCCATAAGTAGACAGTTTGGTTACCAAACATTGAACTTAGGAAGCACAGAGCAGCAATTACCGTAGTGGCAAATAGCGCATAACGCGGTACCCCACCTTTTGAGAGGCGAGCAAAAATGCGTGGTGCTTTACCTTCACGGGCTAAGGTATACAGCATACGTGTTGAGGCGTACATCCCTGAGTTACCTGCCGATAGTACCGCCGTTAAAATAACCGCATTCATTACTGCTGCTGCCGATAGCAACCCAGCATTTTCAAATACTAAGGTAAATGGGCTAACACTAATATCTTTAACATCATTGCGCAGTAGATTAGGATCTGTATATGGAATAATCAAACTAATGATCAAGATTGCAAAGATATAGAACAAAAGGATACGCCAAAATACTTTACGTACTGCTTTAGGGATATTCTTCGCAGGGTCTTGAGATTCACCCGCGGCGATACCAATCAGTTCGGTTCCTTGGAAAGAGAAGCCGACAATCATCGCCACACCAATCATGGCAGAGAAACCACCAGCAAATGGTGCATCCCCGATGGTCCAGTTATGCCATCCCGCATTTTCAGCACCACTCATGATACCAAAAATCATCAATACGCCGACAACGATGAAAATAACAACGGTTGTCACTTTAATGAGTGAGAACCAATATTCTGCCTCACCAAACCCTTTAACAGAAATATAGTTCAGTAAGAAAATGACGGCTAAAAATATTGCGCTCCAAATCCAACCCGGCGTATCAGGGAACCAGTAAGTCATGACCAGTTGCGCGGCAACCAAGTCGACAGCAATAGTTACAGCCCAGTTATACCAATAGTTCCAGCCTAATGCGAAACCAAAACCTTCATCAACATATTTAGCGCCATAGGTCGCGAAAGAACCTGACACTGGCATATAAGCCGCAAGTTCACCTAAGCTGGTCATCAAAAAATAGACCATTAAGCCGATAATTGCATAAGAAAGAAGCGCCCCGCCGGGACCTGCTTGTGCAACGGTTGCACCGGATGCAACAAAGAGGCCGGTGCCAATGGAGCCGCCAATGGCAATCATTGCAAGATGGCGAGCTTTCAACTCACGACGTAATTTGCTTTGTCCGCTACCTTGTACCGTAGTGGTTTGTTGTTCTGACATCTGTTCCCTGTTTTTCTTTATTTAATCAATATTGAAGGAATTCTAGCAAAACATCCTGTCAGAACTAAGTAACTCTTGGCAGTTATAAGATACCTTCATAATCCCAACGGAATTATTAGTAAAACACTTATATCCTATGCATCATAGTTCAAATAACAACCTTGTTGACCATTTGGGTTTATACGATCCATAAACTTTGTTAAATCAGCAACACATTACTTGCAATAATCTAATAAGTTTTTAATTGCATTAGATAAATGTTTTTGGCGGTGATAAATCAAATACAGTGTTCGCTGTAACTGTAGCCCTTCAACCTCTAGCTCTACTAACGACCCGTTCGTCAATTGCTCCTCAATAACGCGTCTTGATAAGCAACTGATCCCCATACCAAAGCGAACTGCATGCTTAATAGCCTCCGAATTACCAAGCTCCATAAAAATATGAAAACCCGGTAAATGAGCAAATAACAGCTGATCGAGCACATCTCGTGTACCTGAGCCTCTTTCACGCAGCACCCAAGGCGCATCACGTAACTCTTTTAAGGTGAGTGCTCTTCCCGCCAATGGATTACTAGGAGCCGCAAATATCACCAATTCATCTTTTAGCCATGGTTCGGTAATTAACTCGGGGCTATGGCACACGCCTTCAATAAGACCCACATCAGCGCGAAATTCCATCACCGCTTTAATAACTTCCTCTGTATTACTGATATTTAACTCTAATGGGATCGTCGGGTGGTCACGACGATACTCCGCCAGCAGTGATGGCAGCATGTAATTACCAATTGTGGTACTGGCAGCGAGACGCACCGCCCCCATCTCTTTTTTGAATAATTGTTCTACTTCCAACGCTTGTTCAAGCAACGCCAATGCCTTGGGATAGAGCAGCCGACCATGCTCATTAGTCACAAGCCGTTTGCCTACTCGGTCAAACAGTTGTACTCCAAGTTGCCCTTCAAGGTCGGTCAACGACGCACTTACAGCAGATTGCGATAAAGCGAGTAATTGGGATGCTTGCGTCGTGGAGCCACTTTTTAGTACTTCCGTAAATACCTCGAGTTGCCTAAGTGTTATTCGCATACAGGTAGCCCCAACATTGTTCACTAGAGTTTGTAATAATATTGTTAATATTAACGATTTATTACCAACTTACCAGAAGAAACTTATAACCAGAAATTCAGATAGATTATATATAAACAATCAATTTAAATTATTATAGTTTTTGTTATATGCTTATTCCAAAATTATCTATACCCTGAATAAACCGCTTTATGAAGGGTATTAGTCGTAACTAAAGGTAAGGTTATGGATAAAAGCAATACAAAAACGTTAGTACAGAGCGCACAGCCCCCAGCTCTAAAACTAATTTCAGGTATTATTTTAGCGGGAGTTTTAACCGCAATTTCGATATATCTTGGAGAGCAGCAATGGTTTATTGATGTCGGTTTAGGCGCCCTGACATTGGCAATTTTATTAGGCATCATCGTCGGGAATACAATCTACCCTGCTATTAGTCATCGTTGTGATGAAGGGATCAAATTTGCCAAACACTATTTTTTACGTGCGGGGATCATACTTTATGGCTTTCGCCTAACATTCCAACAAATTACTGATGTTGGTGCCACAGGGTTGCTCATTGATGCACTTACCCTCGCATCCACTTTCTTGTTGGCCTTTTGGTTAGGTAAAAAGGTGTTTGGACTCGATGATGAAACCACTTTTTTAATCGGTGCAGGTAGCAGTATTTGCGGAGCCGCAGCGGTTATGGCGACAGAGCCTGTTGTCAAAGCCTCTGCCAGTAAAGTTGCCGTCGCCGTTTCAACGGTGGTGATTTTTGGTACTATCGCCATTTTTGTGTATCCATGGCTTTATCAACTTAATGCACATTTTGGTTGGTTCACACAGACCCAAGACACCTTTGGTATTTATATTGGCTCAACAGTGCATGAAGTCGCTCAAGTCGTCGCTATCGGTCACACTATCGGCCCTGACGCAGAGAATGCTTCCGTGATCACCAAAATGATCCGAGTGATGATGCTTGCACCCTTCTTAATTATTTTATCTGCTTATTTGAGCCGCCGCTCTGCGGTCGCTAAAGGACAAACAGCCCAAAAAAGCAAAATCACGATCCCTTGGTTTGCCGTTATCTTTATTCTGGTCGCTGCGTTCAACTCGTTCAATTTGATACCGACAGAAATAGTAAAACACATTATCACGTTAGATACCGTATTGTTGGCGATGGCCATGGTTGCCCTCGGTTTAACAACTCATGTTAGTGCAATACGTCAGGCGGGGATCAAACCATTATTGATGGCGCTTATCTTATTTGTATGGCTAATCATTGGTGGTTTCGCCATCAATGCCATTATCCAAACTATCCTATAAACTCTTTGTTCATTTTTTAATTTGGCCGCATTTAATGCGGCCTTTTTGTTGATTTCATTTATTCCCCTATTAATGGCATACTTCTTCATAAAAGAAGGAGTCAAGAATGAAATATGTTGGAGCACACGTCAGCGCTTCTGGAGGCGTTGATCAAGCTGTTATTCGCGCTCATGAAATTAACGCTACGGCATTCGCGCTGTTTACCAAAAATCAGCGCCAGTGGAAAGCCCCACCTCTTAGCGAGGAGGTGATTGAAAAATTTAAGGCTAACTGTGCAAAGTACGGTTATGGTAAGCACCAAATTTTACCGCATGACAGTTACTTAATTAATTTAGGTCATCCAGAGCAAGAAGCGTTAGAAAAATCACGCATCGCATTTATTGACGAAATGCAACGCTGTGAGCAGCTTGGTATTGACCTACTCAATTTTCACCCTGGCAGCCACCTGAAAAAAATCGATATAGATGATTGCTTAGCTCGTATTGCCGAATCTATCAATATCGCCCTAAATGAAACTCAAGGCGTCATTGCCGTCATCGAAAATACGGCGGGGCAAGGTTCAAACTTAGGCTATCGTTTTGAACATTTAGCAAAAATCATTGAAGATGTGGATGATAAAAGCCGAGTAGGTGTTTGTATTGATACTTGCCACGCCTTTGCAGCAGGCTATGATTTGCGAACAGAGGAGGCTTGTGAAGAGACTTTCAAACAGTTTTCTGACATTGTTGGTTTTGAGTACCTCAAAGGTATGCACTTAAATGATGCCAAAAGTGAGTTTGCCAGCCGAGTCGACCGTCACCATAGCTTAGGGGAAGGTAATATAGGCTACACACCTTTTAGTTACATAATGAAAGACCCTCGTTTCGATGGTATCCCTCTGATCCTTGAAACCATTAATCCAGATATTTGGCCCCAAGAAATTGCTTGGCTAAAGTCACAGCAAAAATAACCAGTCACTATCTATAAAGCATAAAGGCGGCGAGTTAACCTCCGCCGCCTTTATCGTTTTACAGTGATTCCATCTCAATTTTTGCCATCATATCGGCAAGCTTATTACGATTTTTTAAGCCAACATCAGGCTGTGATACGGATAACGCTGAAATAGCCGTGGCCATACGCAATGTGTGTGCGCTAGATTCACCATTCAGTAAGCCATAAGCGAGGCCTGCAACCATTGAATCACCAGCCCCCACCGTGCTGATCACTTCACAACGAGGCGGTTTAGCTAACCAAGAGCCTGAAGCATTCACCCATAATGCCCCTTCTTCACCAAGCGAGATAACCACATGAGAAATGCCTTTATCGCGTAATTCATGTGCTGCCGCAATGACATCTTTCAATTCAGGTAACTTGCGACCCACCCACATTTCTAATTCATGGCGATTGGGTTTTACTAACCAAGGCGAGGCTTTTAACCCTGCTTTTAATGCTTCACGGCTACTGTCGAAAATGATACATGGACATAATTGACGCAAGCGGCTCATCCAACGAGTGAATTCTTCGGGATCAATCCCATTTGGTAGGCTACCACTCACCACCACCATATCAAAATGGCCTAACCAATTGAGTGACTCCGTTGAGAAACGGTTCCAATCTTCTTTACTGACTTCAAAGCCAGAAAAGTTGAAATCTGTCGATTCACCATTATCTTCTGTCAGCTTTACGTTGATCCTTGTGCGTCCTGACACCATATAAAAGCGGTTTGCCATACCATTATCACTAAAGAAGTGTTGGAATTCTTCTTGGTTATCTTTCCCCATGAAGCCGCTAACTGTGATATCAATACCAAGATCTCGTAGAACTTTCGCGACATTAACGCCTTTGCCTCCTGCATTGAGGCTAGCCGTCTTCACTAAGTTGACTTCACCGACTTCGATTGATGGACATAGCCCAACAAGATCATAGGCAGGATTTAATGTAATTGTAGCAACCCGGCGAGTCATAACCTCGAATCTCCCTTATCATTATCGTCATGTGTATGCAGCCATAGTTATACCATTAAAACACAATGGCTTCAGTGATATTTGTAGTTTTTCCTGATTGTTTTTCTGCTATAAACTGGCAGAATCGCACCGAATAGAATAAAAAAAGAAAGGAGAAGTTGATGTCTACTGTTGATGGCGTTGTCGTTGGTGTTGGCGTAATTATCACGAATTCACAAGGCCAAATTTTAATGGGCAAACGCAGCAGCAAGCACGCACCTTACTGGTCAATATTTGGGGGGCATGTCGATGCTGGGGAATCATTCGAAACCTGTGCTATTCGTGAAATAAAAGAAGAAATTGGTATTGATATTACCGCCCCAACGGTTTTTGGTATTAGTAACAATATAAACACCTATCACCAAGAAGGTAAACATACTGTCTCTATCTGTATGCATGTTGAATATAATGGCGATATCGAGCCGCAAATCATGGAAAAAGATAAGTGCGAAAGCTTGATGTGGGTATCCCCGAATGAACTCCCAGAACCCCATTTTGAGGCTAGCCGTAATGCCATTGACCTCTGGCTAAACCAACAATTTTATCATCACCCCGCTTAATCGCTTTACTCAGGTACAAATAGCTCAAGGCTATTTGTACAATAATCACCCAACCTATTATTACTACTCTTAATTTTACCTATTTGTGCTTTAATTATTGTTTACATCAACATGCCTCAACTGTATCATTAAGCTAGTACAAAGAAACATTAATCGGGAGTTTCCATGTCTGTTGATGCAGTAAAAACAAATAAGCAGCCCTCCATCTTAGGTGGGGCGATGATCATCGCGGGTACAGCCGTTGGCGCTGGTATGTTTTCAATCCCCATGGTGACCTCCGGTGTCTGGTTTACAGGCTCTATCCTACTTTTGCTGTATACCTTTTTTTGTATGCTGCTTTCAGGATTAATGATTTTAGAAGCCAATATGAATTACCCTGCTGGCGCAAGTTTTCATACCATGGTTAAAGATTTACTTGGGCCTATGTGGAACTCAATTAATGGGCTATCCATTACTTTTGTCCTTTATATTTTAACGTATGCTTATATTTCCGCGGGTAGCTCGATTATCTCGGAAAATTTATCTTCCTATATAAAAATGGACGTTCCACAAGCCGTTTCTGGATTGTTCTTCGCACTTCTGGTTGCCTTTGTTGTTTGGTTATCTACGCGTGCCGTCGACCGTTTAAGTACCATTTTAATTGGTGGTATGGTTATCACCTTTATTATGTCAGTTGGCGGTATGGTCACCACAGCCTCACCTTCGATTCTGTTTAACCAAGTCGATCAAGGCAATACACATTATTTACCTTATGCCCTCGCTGCACTGCCCTATTTGCTGACATCGTTCGGCTATCACGGTAACGTTCCTGGGCTTGTAAAATACTATAATAAAGATAGCCGTTCTGTGGTTCGTAGCCTTGTCTATGGTGCGATTATCACCGTTGCCATTTATATCTTGTGGCAGTATGCGGTCCAAGGGAATATTCCACGCTCTGCCTTTATCCAAATTCGTGAGGACGGCAATAATATTGGTGCACTGCTTAAGCAAATGAATTTGTCTACCAACAGCGATTTTATTTCGAAGTTTTTGAATTTGTTCTCGTATATGGCACTGGCAAGTTCATTCTTAGGTGTATCTTTGGGGCTGTTTGACTTTATTGCTGACTTCTTTAAATTCAACGATAGCAAACAAGGCCGTTTAAAATCTGCCTTAATCACTTTCCTGCCACCGGCTGTATTTGCCCTAGCTTTTCCTAATGGCTTTATTTATGCCATTGGCTTTGCAGGCCTCGCTGCCACTATTTGGGCAGTGATTGTGCCCGCGCTGATGGCAAGGGCAAGTCGTAAGCGTTTCCCGAATAACAGTTATAGGGCGCCTGGCGGCATTGGTATCATCCTATTTGTTATCTTGTTTGGTGTCATTAATGCCGTAGCACACATACTCTCCTTATCTGGTTTACTGCCTGTTTACTGATGATACCCTCCCCAACATCACCGTTGGGGAGATTTTTTTTATTGAAAAGTACATTTCCTATCTTGCCTAATCGCCTATCTGCGAGTAATTTTGTCGCACTCTTTTCTGACGATAATAAAGAAGGTTATTTATGGCAAAAGCCAATGAGATCAAACGCGGGTTTGCGGTGAGTTACAACGGCAAGCTGCTCTTGGTTAAAGATATCGATATTCAGGCACCAAGCGCTCGTGGCGCCAGTACTTTATATAAAATGCGCTTTACTGATATTAAGACTGGCCAAAAAGTCGAAGAACGCTTTAAAGGTGATGATATTTTAGAAACCATCTCTTTAACTCGTCGCGCTGTTAGCTTCTCTTATATCGACGGTGATGAATATGTTTTCATGGATAATGAAGACTATACGCCTTATCTCTTTAAACGTGCAGACATTGAAGAGGAGCTGTTATTTATCCCTGAAGAGGGATTGCCTGGCATGCAGGTGCTCACGATGGATGGGCAAGTATTGGCGCTCGAACTTCCACAAACCGTTGATATGGTTATTGTAGAAACAACACCTGCAATTAAAGGTGCTTCAGCCAGTGCGCGAACAAAACCTGCAACAATGGCAACAGGCCTAACGGTTCAAGTCCCTGAATACCTCACGAGTGGTGAAAAAATTCGTATTCATATTCCTGAACGCCGCTATATGGGCCGCTGCGATTAATTGGATATATCACCTATGGGCATTAGCCCATAGGGCTTTCTTTTTCTTAAACAAATTAAACTAACTTCCTACCTAATAAACCGCTTAAGTTTTTTTATTCAGTTATATGTCAGTGTATACACACCCAACGTCTGTTCTTTATTTATCCATTTAAAGCTTTGAGTGCCTTGACTATTAGGCAATTCATGGATGCCTACTCTCAATTTTTTTAAAGACGTTTTTGTTATTTCTGGTTTACCTTTATTGCTAGACCAACATGTGGTTTCAATATGCCCATCAATTGCACCAATTTGACATGGAGGCATAACAATTGCACCGATAAAGGTAATCGTTCCACCGCCAACATAGTTTTTTTCTTTTGCTTGAACACTACCAAAAGGAAAAAAGCTAAAAATGGTTATTGCTAATAGCGCTGTCAAAGAAATTTTATTTGCTGTAAGTTTCATAAAAGTCATCCGCTTAAAATTAGGTTATCGTCATCTGCGATGAATTATTTATATCTGTAATAATTTTTTACTTTTTATTACTGAATAACCGAATCTTAATTTGAATGAATGAAACAATATTTAACTTACAGTCGTAGTTTTTTATTTTTCTCAAACTCTAAGAAATAACACATAATTAGTTAAGTTGATCACAAATTTGAGACGATCACACATATTGCAACTCCCATTAGGTTTAATCTATTAAAATTAGTACGGATATTTTTAGAAATAGAAGCCTTAACAATAGTCGTTATGATCACTAATAGACTTATAACCTAATTCACTATGAAAACATTACTTTCAAAAACCATCGAATTGACGCCATCCCTCTTGATTGCAAGTGGTCGGCAACGTGCATGTTATCAGCATCCCGAGCGTGATGATTTATGTGTCAAAGTTCATCATTCAAATAGAGATGATCGAGAAACAATACGTGAAATTAAGTATTACAAACGAATTTACCGAAATAAATCATCATCAGATGCTATTGCCCATTATTATGGCATTCAAAAAACCACGTTAGGTACAGGCTACGTATTTCAGTTAATAAAAGATAAAGCGGGAAATGTATCCAATACGCTGGATTATTATTTAAAAAATAAAAATGCTTTTTTAAAACATCAAAAAAATATGAGAATTGCCTATGATATTTTTAAAAAGACTGTTTTTAAAGATGCAATAGTGACAATGGCATTAAAGCCTTACAATATTGTTTATCAATTAGGCTATAAACCCCACGGCCAATTTTTTATCATTGATAATCTAGGTTGTGCGACTTTAATTCCCGTCGACTACTTTTCATCTACAATCGCTCGAGCCACACTCACTCGTCGATTTACCGATTTTGAACAGCGAATGCTAAGAGAATATCACGTCAAACTGGCTAATATGCAAATAAACTAGTGGCAAAACGATATTGCGTTGCTTTGATCTTGCGGCGCAATATCGTATGCTTCACCATCGTATTAGATTATTCAATTTAGAAAAATTTAAACTTCTTTACAATTCAAAAAAGCCTGTAGACGCTGTTATGCTATTAAGCAAATGTTGTTTCACTCAAAGCGTGATCTAGATCGTTATTTTTACTCGATTATTTGAGTACCTAACGATAACACACACACTTTTTTAACTCTAAATGTACAAAAGATGATACACATCCATGCTTAATATAATGTTTTGTAAATTATTACCTTATTAACTCGCCATTTTGCTTTCGTTTATGTATGCTCTCTATGTTTGGCGAAATAAGTATGCAACTGCCAAACTCTAACGGTGAGTGTTTAACAGTTTGTTGTTATGTTGACATAACAAATGTGTCGCCAACGCAGCAAATCGTCGTTTTGCTCATATACAAGTTTTAGTTGTTCTGTATTAAACGCTTTCTGTGAAAAGCCAGTGTCGCATTTTGTAAAATGCGCTTTTCACAGGGATAAGTTTACGTTTGTTGTGTGGAAAAAAACACAATAAGAAATGGCAAGGGATATTAACAATAATGGCAACATCTGAAAAATTTAAGCGCAACATTTTGCGCATCATACCAGCAATAGCAATTGCCGCGACACTGTCAGCTTGTACTGCCCCTGATTCTTCAAGAAATGCTCAACGTACCACTCATTCTGAACCACGTATGTTAAATGGTTCTTCCGATTCGTTAGCAATGGCTTCTCAAGATGAGTTCGAACAACTCGTTCAAAGCGTCGATACCAAATCGAAGATCATGAATCAATATGCAAATTGGAAAGGTGTGAGATATCGTCTTGGCGGTACAACAAAAAGTGGTATTGATTGTTCAAGCTTTGTGCAACGTACCTTTATTGAACAATTTGGTGTTGCCTTACCACGTACTACCTCAGAGCAAGAGTCTTCCGGTAAGAGTGTTAACCGTAACAATTTAAAAGCAGGTGACTTGGTTCTCTTTAAAACCGGTCGCCGCATGAAGCATGTTGGTATCTATATTGGTGACAATAAGTTTGTTCACGCCTCTACCAGCAGTGGTGTTATCGTATCAGAAATGACCAATGAGTATTGGAGCAAACGGTACTACGCTGGTCGCCGCATCATTAATGGTTCATAACCGATAATACCTTTTTAAATTCCTTGCCAATAAAAAAGCTTCCAAGTTAAAAACTGGAAGCTTTTTTATTGCGTTCAATAGCGATGTTAGGATGAATAAAAACCTGACTCAAGCTCCGCGATAGCAACACCAGCCGCCTTTAAGCGGCACATGGCGGCAAGTTCATCACTAGCATGAATAAAGAGGCAAATTTCTTTTTGCCATTCTAAAATCGCACTTTCAATTTGCAATTCAGACAATGATTCTGACAACTGCTTCATTGCAATGCAATCTGTAGCACAGTCATGGCTGAGTAATTTCAGCCCCACAAGTTTATCGCTATCGAAGTCATCTGTAGGTACGACTTCAACGTCCGTGCCTATTTTCCCAGATAACCAGCGGTAACTTTGCGGCAGCCTGTGCACAACCGAAAGACCTGATTTTTCCACAACAAATTCCTATTGCTACCTAAACCATCATAGTGTTCGTTGAACGAAGGCTATTTACTTAATCAACGCTTCGCTGAGGCTGCCTTTATGGCGAGATACCTACGAGCCTTAAGCTTTGACTCTCCCTCCTCTAAATAAATGTTTAGAGGTCAGTAAACGATATCAAACTTCGTTCAAACCGAATTCGCGACAAAGCCCAAAAGTAACGGGTTTGTTAAATACACATACCTAAATATAACATTAAATATTACTCGTGTCGTTAAATTTTTGTGACATAAATCCTTGCATGCACATTTTTTTACTATGAATGTTAAATTTTAAATTTTTTTTGATCTTAAAACTCAACACCGAGACTAACTATTAGTCATTTTTTTTACATTATTAAACGGGCATTAATAATAAGCTGAGTAATTTTGAAGAAAACTCACTAACTCCACCAACTTATGACTTAACTGCAATTACCTGAGTTTAATACACAAATTTAACAAATCGCTATCAAATGATTATTGATTTAGATCATTTTTATTCATACTTTCCAATTTTACTGGTAAAAAATTCGGTTTTACCGAGTAATTAATTTTTGCTTAACACTATATAAAAAGAGATGGTCACGAAATGAAATAAGTACGAAGGAAACCACTGTTTCATCCATGAAACAGCCAGTCTTATTGGATTAATTTATTTTTTGGCGCGTTTCGCCAATAAAACAAATAGCATTGAGCAAGCCACGCACGCAACCATAGAGCCAACCATCGGCCATGCTGACTTAGCGGGGATCATCGATAGTAAAGTTCCTATCAAAGCCCCAATGGAAAAACGGATTGTTCCCGCTAATGAGGAAACCGTACCTGCAATATGTGGATAATTATCTAAAATTACCGCCATTGCATTTGAAGTTATCATGGCAATCCCACTGACATAAATCGCCACACCAAGCACCAAAGCCCAGAAGCCAACATCCATTGCCGTAGTCGCCAGTAACCAAATTCCCATGGTGAATTGGACAATGATCCCTAGGTAGAGCATGCGCTCTGCCCCAAAGCGCCTAACATAACGACCATTAAATGTGGTCATAATGAATAAGAAAATAATATTAATACCAAAAAAGTAACCAAAATTTTCTGGCGCCACGCCATTCAGTTCAATATAAACAAACGGGCTCGCATTCAAAAATGAAAACATTCCCGCAAATGAAAATGAACTCGCTAAAATATAAAACAGCACTTGTTTGGCACGAAAAAGGGTTGCAAACTGCCTTAATGTATTACCTAAATGAAAGGGTTGCCGTTTCTCAACAGGTAACGTTTCACGTATAAATAAACTCACTAAAATAACCGCAATCACGGCCGCTATCGAAATACTCCAAAAAATGGCATGCCATGAGAACCATAACATCACCTTGCCACCTAAAATCGGTGCCAATAGTGGGGCTATTGTCATCACTAAAACAACAAATGACATGCTGCGTGAAAACTCATCACGCGTAAACATATCCCTCATTAATGCGTTGATCACAACACTAGCCGCCGCCGCAGCAAAACCATGTAGGAAGCGAAACAAGATGAGTGATTCGATTGACTCGGAAAGCGCACATGCTGCTGAGGCGATGGCAAATACGATGACGCCGCCTAAAATCACAGGCTTACGACCCAGACTATCGGCCATTGGACCATAAAATAGCTGCCCAATTGCAAAGCCAAAAATATAGCTATTAAGCGTCATCTGGATACGCCCTTCATCGACATTGAAGTACTCACCCATCACTAAAAAGCTAGGTAAATACATATCAATGGCTAAAGGCATAAGCATTGATAATAAGCCTAATATTAATATCAACCCTATGTAGGATGATTTTTGCTGTTGCACTCTTTAAACTCCTATCTCGCTCTCGCCTGATACGACACACCTTAAAGATATGTCGCACACCAGAAACGATTTTATTTATTTTTATTAATAATTTATCGTTAGCGCGGAACGATAACGCTGTTGATTTCGTCTTCGGTTAACTCACGATACTCGCCGGGAGCAAGATCATCATCGAGCCAAATATCACCAATACGCTCGCGGTGTAGCCCACAAACATGATTTCCTACTGCTGCAAACATTCTTTTTACTTGGTGATAGCGCCCTTCGCTGATGGTCAATAGCACTTCTTTTGGAGAGATGACCTCCAACTGAGCTGGCTTGGTTGGATATTTTTCGCCATTTAGCATGACGCCTTCGGCAAAGCGTTTTGCAACATCGTCAGCAATGTCGTTTTCTAACTCAACTCGATACGTTTTTTCACAGTGGTGCTTGGGAGAGGTTATGCGATGTGACCACTGACCATCATCGGTTAGCAATACTAACCCTGTGGTATCAATATCAAGGCGCCCTGCTGAGTGCAATTTGTCTGCCAGCGGCTCATCAATAAAATAGAGAATGGTGGGATGAGCAGGATCGTCTGTTGAGCAAACATAGCCTTGAGGCTTATGCAACATAAAATAACGCGGGCCTGTAACATGAACTAAAACACTGCCTTCATAAGCGACAACTTGTTCAGGGCTGACTTGTACCGCACCTGATTTGACAATTTCATCATCTACAGTGACTTTTCCGGCACGCAGCTCTCGCGCCACTAGGCTCCGGCTAATCCCTAATTGCTGGGACAAAAACTTATCCAGTCGCATAAACACTCTTAATTTGATGGAATAGTAACTTAGTGCCTAAAGACAACTAAGTTGTTAGAAATAAAATTGAAAGGTTATTGTGATTGTGCTCACATCTTTTATTATATCAATAACTAACTACAAGTGATAGCGTCTCAAAATTAACGCGTGTTTTTAGCTCAACCCATTGTGTTAACCTAAATTTTACATTAAGCGACTTACTATTTTTAATTAATACTGAATAATATGCCTTTTGTCCTTCGTCCCTATCAACAAGAAGCTGTCGATGCGACCGTTCGTTATTTTCGCCAACACACGCAACCTGCCGTGATTGTGCTACCAACGGGAGCAGGAAAAAGCTTGGTCATTGCCGAACTTGCTCGCTTAGCTCGAGGAAGAGTATTGGTTCTTGCTCACGTCAAAGAATTAGTAGAACAAAACCATGCAAAATATATCGCTTATGGCCTTGAGGCTGATATTTTCGCTGCTGGCTTAAATCGCAAACAATCCCAAAGCAAAGTCGTCTTTGGCAGCGTACAATCCGTTGCGCGAAACTTAGACAGTTTTAATGATAATTTCTCCTTAATTATCATTGATGAATGTCATCGTATTAGCGCGAATGAGAAAAGCCAATATCAACAAATTATCAATAACCTTAGTCAGTACAACCCTGCATTGAAGATCCTAGGTTTAACCGCCACTCCCTATCGACTCGGTTCAGGATGGATCTATCAATATCATTATCACGGCATGATAAGAGGCGATGAGAACTGCTTTTTTCATGAATGTATTTATGAGTTACCTTTGCATTACATGATTAAAAATCATTTCTTAGTCACCCCCGAACGCCTTGATATGCCAGTATTACAGTATGACTTTAGCCAAGTTTCTCTCAGTTCCGCCGGCATTTTTAATGAACAAGAATTAAACCTTTCTATTAAGAAACAAAAACGTATTACACCTAAAATTGTCGCTCAAATTGTTGAATACGCCTTACCGCGGCAAGGTTGTATGATCTTTGCCGCTACCGTTGAACACGCAAAAGAAATTTTCGGCTATTTACCTGAACAGACCGCCGCCTTAGTTACCGCCGAGACGCCCGCGATAGAGCGAGAGGCTATTATTCAACAGTTTAAGCAGAAAAAGCTGCATTTTTTAGTCAACGTTTCTGTTCTGACAACAGGGTTTGATGCCCCGCATGTCGATGTTATTGCCATTCTACGCCCAACAGAATCTGTCAGCTTATACCAGCAAATTGTAGGCCGAGGCTTGCGCCTTTCACCGGGAAAAACCGAGTGCCTGATCTTAGACTATGCAGGGAATCCTCACGACCTCTTTCGCCCTGAGGTAGGTTCAACTAAGCCTAACACCAACAGTGTTCCCGTTCAGGTATTCTGCCCTCTTTGTCAGTTTGCTAATACTTTTTGGGGAAAATGCACCGAAGATGGGCAAATTATCGAGCATTATGGTCGCCGCTGCCAAGGCTGGGAAGAGAATGAATTAGGTCAAAAGCAGCAATGTGAGTACCGTTTTCGTTTTAAACAATGTCCTCATTGTGGTGCAGAAAACGATATTGCCGCTCGCCGCTGCCAAAAATGCGATGGGGTATTATCTGATCCTGACGATATGCTAAAAGCGGCTTTGAAATTAAAAGATGCGTTGATCTTACGTTGCGGCGGCATGGCACTAACCAATGGTGCTGATAACAAAGGTGAATGGCTAAAAATCACGTACTATGATGAAGATGGCACCTCCGTTTCGGAGCGCTTTCGTTTGCATACGCAGGCGCAACGCCGTGCTTTTGAATACCATTTCTTGCGGGAACATTTCCGTGCGCCAGGCGTTCCTTTTCATTGGTCTTCGGCTAATGACATTATCTCTCAGCAGGCTTTATTACGTTATCCTCAATTTATAGTGGCTCGTAAGAAGGAAAGTTATTGGGAGATCCGCCAAAAAATATTTGATTATCAAGGGCGTTTTCGAGTTGCCGACCAACTCTACTCCTGATATTGATTAGATTATGATTGCTGTAAAGACGGTTTTCCGTTAAAATGCCGCCCGCTTGGATGTTTCGCGTCAGCGAATTACACATCAACAAGCCAAATCTCGAACCTGCTGCTGGGTCGCCTGTAGCAGGATTTTATTTTTTTCTTGTATAGAGAAATAGTAATGTTAACTATTAATGCAATTGCACGTAAAGAGCAGGGTAAGGGTGCGAGCCGCCGCCTGCGCAGAGCAAACCAGCTTCCAGCTATCGTTTACGGTGGCAACCAAGAAGCTATCTCTGTTACTCTTAACCATGATGAAGTGATTAACCAAGAAGGCAAAGCAGAATTTTATGAAGTTCTGAGCCTGGTTATCGATGGTAAAGAAACTAAAGTCAAAGTTCAGGCAATTCAACGTCACCCATTCAAGCCAAAAGTGACGCACATTGACTTCCTGCGCGTTTAATTAAAGCCACAAGCCGAGCTTTAGAATTTATCGGGACGCCGAGTAAATAACGCCGCAATTGCGGCGTTATTTATTTTTAGTGGTTACCTTATTTGCCACTACGACGTTGCAGTTGATCCCGCAAATTTGGCGGAGTGCCTCGAATCGTTAATGTATCTGTGACTGGATCCCAAAAAATACGCTCTCCCATCAGTAATGCATCAAAACTGATCGTTATTCCACCACCACTACCAGAAAACTTGGTCAGTTGCTTTAACGTACCTCTATCTGCGGGAAAGCTATCTTCTAATTGATAATCATTTTGGCGAGCAAAATCACTGAAGCTTTGTTCCTCAACTACCGGCAACTCATTCGATAGCGCTTGTAATTCAATTTCTTCCCCTGATTGCAACTGCTCAGTACAATAATTATGGACTTGCTGACGATACGCTTGACGCGTATTTTTATCCATCTGAGCATTATCACAAAAATCATCTAGCGCTTGTACTAAGCCTTTATTTTGAGCTTTTGCATTTAGACCTTCTGACGCCGCTAAAAAGTCCATAAAAAAGTCAGAGACTTTGCGCCCTACTCTCCCTTTTAAAAAGGTCAAGTAACGGGTTGACTCTGGGTTCGTTTCCCACTCAGTTAAATCAATACGCGCTACAATATCTGCATGAGGGATATCCAGATAATGTGTCGTCGATAAATCGAGGTTATCTGTCACGAACATACTGTCACAGCTGCTTAATACCGCGATTAATAAATATTCAACCGCGAGGTAGCGATATTGACAAAAGAGCACCACGCCCCCTTCAGCAAAGGGATATTTTGCCAATTCATCTTTTAAGCGCACGGTCATTGCACGGCTAAAACCGAGAAACTCCTCTTCACCTTTACGCAATAATTTCAATGCGTCCGCCAGCTCACTCTCTTCGTTGAACTCGCCAAACGCTTTACTCTTCGCACTGTATACTCGGTGTAATTCTGCCATCATGTCTTGCACAACGTTATCGGTTGACAACAGAGAATCACGTAACATCACTTCGAGTGTTTGTTCATCGCGTTTGATCAACTGATGTAAAGCTATCTGGGTAATTTCCAGACTCATTGTAGGCTCCTTGTTCAAGCAGAAATATTGTCGCGCGTATTCAAACACCGATGCTATTTATCTGCAACTGAAACCGTCACCTCTACCTATTTTTACTTAGCAAAATTGAACTAATACTCATTCAAATTATCTTAATAAGCATTATTCTCACTTGAATATAAATTTCTTGCGAAGAATGAAGAAAAACATCCCGCTATACGCTATCATAGGTGAGCTTTAACTAATTTAGGATGTCGAAATTTATGCCACAGTCATCTCGCTATAGTGATGAAAAAGTTGAAACTTTGCTTGCTGAACTTGTCAGCGTGTTAGAAAAAAACCATACTCCTGTAGATCTTTCACTTATGGTGTTAGGCAATATGGTGACCAATCTGCTTAATACGTCTGTTGCGCCAACTCAACGTAAAATGATTGCAGACTCTTTCGCCAACGCTTTGTTGTCTTCTGTTAAAGAAGATCAATCTCACTAAATAGACTAATGAAATAAACAGTATGGTGACCCAGCAGCGCTACCGTGACAAAGTCTCCCAAATGATAAGTTGGGGGCACTGGTTTGCACTTTTCAATATACTGCTTAGCCTCGGGCTAAGCAGTAGCTATCTGTTTATTTTCGATTGGCCTGATACGCTAGCTGGGCGTATTTTTGCCTTCGTCAGTTGGATTGGCCATTTTAGCTTTGTCGTTTTTGCTTGCTACTTGCTCATTGTCTTTCCTCTGACCTTTATTGTGATGTCTCAGCGGCTGCTGAGGCTGATTTGTGTTGCCCTTGCCACCGTTGGCACCACATTATTACTCTTTGATATTCGGGTATTTAGCCAATTTGGCCTACACCTAACGCCACAAGTTTGGGATCTTGTCATCAACCCTGACAAAGGTGAAATGGCTCGCGAGTGGCAACTCATGTTTATCACTATCCCAATCATCTTTCTCGTTCAAATGCTATTTGCAACGTGGAGTTGGCAAAAGTTACGCAGTTTGAACAGGCAAACTTTTGGTAAGCCACTTGCGGGGATATTTATTGCGACCTTTATTATGTCGCACCTAATGTATGCATGGTCTGATGCTAATTTCTATCGCCCCATTACCATGCAGCGCTATAATTACCCGCTGTCACAACCTATGACGGCAAGGAAACTGCTTGATAAATACGGTCTGCTGGACTTATCAGAACATCAAAATCGTGTTTTCCAACAAGGTAGCCCTACTGCACTAAAAATCCAGTATCCATTAAAACCGCTCAGCTACTATGACCAAGGTATGGGTTATAACTTGCTGTTAGTTGTTGTTGATGATTTAGGCAATAAAACACAGCAAAATAGCATGTCATCGCTGAAATCATTTAAAGAGATGAGTACCGAATTCACCAACCACTATACGACGGGTTTACGTAACGATACTGCTCTCTTTGGCCTATTTTATGGTATCTCATCCAGCTATTTTGATAATATTCTTAATGAGCGGTATGCCTCTGTGCTTATCCAAGCATTGCAGAAACAAGGGTATCAATTCGGCCTATTCTCTACCGATGGCTTTAATTCCCCTCTTTTCCGTCAAGCTATCTTGGCCGATTATTCATTACCTGCAAAAGCGGCTGATAGTGATGCACAAACAATTTCTCAGTGGGATTCCTGGTTAAAAGGTTTAAAAAATGAATCGCCTTGGTTCTCCTTCTTAAATATTAAAGGTAAACCGGGAAGTAACCAGACGGATCAACAAATCAATCAAGTAATAGAGTCACTGATACGTGATGGTCGCTTGAAAAATACGATTGTTATTATTACAGCGAATTATAATAATGCTGAACAATCTGACACGACAAACTGGTTTAGTAATAAACGTTTTGAGCGGGAAAAAATGCAGGTTCCACTGCTTATCTATTGGCCTAATACACCGAGTCAACAAATTGATAAGCTGACAAGCCACCAAGACGTATTGACGACGATTATGCAACGGTTACTGCATGTGTCTAACTCGCCGGAGGATTATAGCCAAGGGGAAGATTTATTTAGCCCAGAACGTAAATACCCGTGGGTTATTACCGGCGATGACAATGATGTAGTGATCACGACCAATAGTGCGACCCTATATATGGATCATAACGGTCAATTTAGTATCTATGACCTGCAAGGTCGAGAAGTTAAAGACCAAAAACCTGATCTTGCACAGTTATTGAAGATTTTCACAGAGCTTAAGCGTTTTAATGAAAATTAACGTTTAAAAATCAATCAGTCGTGCAATCAATGTCTTGCTTTCATGGGGAAAATGAGTAGTATTAATCGCAGTTCGGCATGTAGCGCAGCTTGGTAGCGCACCGTCATGGGGTGTCGGGGGTCGGAGGTTCAAATCCTCTCATGCCGACCAGAATTCCCTAAGAAAACCAACCTGTTATGGTTGGTTTTTTTGTATCTAAATTTTAAGCGGGGTAAAAGTTTGCTTTTAAAGTCTTCAAAGTCTGGCTGTATCTTTTCCCGCCAATAGAAATAGAGACGCAACTAAAAATATTCTTTTCATCATCAATACTTTTTAATTATCAATGAGTGAATATGAGTAAATAGTTGCAACAATAAAATGCAAAAAACCCTACCAGCTGGTAGGGTTGCAAATTGAGGCTACACCTTATGTGTAGCCTAATAACCTAACTCTATATCAATTACTTAATTTTTATCTTTATTTTCTATTGCTATCAGTTGCGGTTTCTCTTCTTCCGGCAATTCATACTCAATGGCCACCGTTAAAAGCCCTCTTGATAGATCCGCTTTTTCTATCCTTACATTTTTACCTAGGTCAAACTGCAACGTAAACTGACCGTAGGATATTCCACGGTGAAGCCACTTATCGTTATCTTCCTGAGATTTTTCTTCTCGTTTCCCTTCTACCAATAGTCGACCACCTTTTAATGAAACAGTTAAATCGCTTTCTTGGTATCCAGGAACACTAACCGTAAGCTCATAATGGCTATCATCAATCTGTTTCAGATCATAGGTCTGAACCGGTGATGCAATAGGCCTGCTTCCGGTGAGTTGGCTGAATAAACGGTCTATCTGATCAAACCGATTAGATAGTAAGCTATCAGAAATTGTTGGAAATAATGAAAAAGGTTTAATGTTAGCCATAATTCCTCCTTCAGTATTAATGAGATTAAGTGGATGTACCTATCACCCATAAATATACATAGGGACGACTCATCACTTTTCAACCCTGCCAGCTCAAATTTTATAGAAAAATTTATTTTTTATTATTATCAGTCGTTTAATCGTAGTCTCTTAACGTAAAGATACAGTGCCTCCGCATACTGCTCTTGACCAGACTGGCTTAATGAATAACCGATTTTGAAAACAGTTGGATAATAATAATGCCCAATGCAATGAACCCTAGTCCAATTAATGCTGGAAGATCGAGTTTCTGTTTGTAAACAAAGAACGATAATACCGAAACAAGGAATATCCCAACTCCTGCCCATATCGCATATGCGATGCCAATATTCATACTTTTTACGACCTGCGATAAGCCATAAAAAGAGACGGCATAACCTACGATAACTATAATACTCGGCACCAAGCGGGTAAATCCATCAGACGCTTTCATCATGGTTGTCGCTGCTGTTTCAGCTAATATAGACACCATTAAGATTGCGTATACTTTCAGCATAAAGACCTCGTTGACTCATTTTGGAAGCTCATCGCTCCCTTGTTAAACAAAATAGATTATTGATTCATCATAATGCTATGACGTGCGCCGCCATGGTATGCGCTTGTACCACGGTATAGGCGCTGGATGGACGATAGCGCGTAATGCTCGTGCATAATCCATCATCAATCCTGGAGTCCAGGCCATCATCCGTGCGCGACGCCGTATCTGAGCGGCTATCCATAATTCAGGCATACAAAGTACACTTAATACTCCCAAAAAACTGCTTCTTTTCTGGATAGATAAAACTCCATCCAATGCAGCCTCTAACGCATACGCAACGCTGCTAGAGCAATTTTGATATGTCAGATTATAAACTGGGTGCTGCCGATATTTTTCCCAAAAAGCTATCAATGATGCTGAGTTATAAACCTCGAAAGTGATCCTCCTATCTGAATCACACCATTCTGAAGCTTCTGTTTGATAATCAGGTAAGAAACGCCCCGGCACATTATTAGCAGCCGTTGCCTTCAATATTCTAAAAAACTCTGAAGGAGAACGGTCAATATCTTCCGCTGGATATAAACTAATATAGATATAGGGATAAAGTTCTAATGCGGCATGCCCTGTTGAAATAACACCATCGGCATCAACTGCGGCAATATAGCGATTAATAATTGGGCGTGGCACAGGACGCTGATTAGCAGAGCCTTCCGGTGTCCATATATGGACCGTTAAAACTGAGTTAGGATCTATTTTTTGCTTCAAAGTATCTGCCGTTGAAGCCGTCGTATTCGTTGCGGTAGCGCCTGTCTTTTTAAATGACATAGGCCTCGGACGCATAAGCTCAAATATTGCTGTTCCCCGCCGAATATAACGTGCGCGCAACGCAATTCGCAAACAACCTAAACCACTTCCTATCATTAAAAATCCGAGAAAAAAGGAGATAGTGGCTTGATGATGCGTAAACAGAAAGAATGCAAAAAATATTTCAATTCCTCCCCATATCATGACCAATTGCCATCCGGGGAAACGAACAACCCATGCAGACACGACCACAAATAAACCAGTAAAAAAGTAAGCAAAGCCAAACATTGCTGATAGCAGTACATTACTAAATTTTTGATTGATTAATATAACCAGTGCGCAAAACAGAAATAGACAACCTTTAAAAAAGAGTATTGCTTTTTGGGTACCAACCCCACTCGAAGCGACACTTAATGTCACCAAACTTTCTAGAAATAATAACAAACCAAAGAGATGTATCGGGAAGAAAGCATTCCCATCAAGGCCATCAATAAAAATAAAAATACCCATCAAACACCAAAGGCTCCCTATACCCCAAAGGTAATGAGCTTTTCCTCTGATGAACTCCGCACCAAAGAGTAATAATGCAATTTGTAGCATCACCTATCCCTTGTTATGACCTCAATTTCAAGAAACTTCACTTGAAATAAACCAATTACCAACAACCATCATGGGATCGCTGCTACCAAAAAATACACTGCCACGATCTTCTATCGTCCACCAGTGGCCATCGCTATCCGCAAAACGAAATAGTATTGTGGGAAGAACAGCATGATGCTGCTGTGAATACCAATGCTGATTAAGTTTTTCCTGATCCTCAGGATGAATGGCCTCGATAAGCTGCTTAATATTGGAACATGCAGTAATATCTGTATCAGGAATACCGTTATTTGAGTTTCCCCATTCAATCGTTCCATCGCTTAAATTCAATTGATAAACAAGATGCTGTCGAGTATAGATGCCTTGATTTTCATCGATCCGTTGAGTGCTACGCGTCACAACGCGCAAAAATACCATTAATAGCGATATTACTGTCAAATAACCTTGAATAAGCCAAAGAGACTCATGACGAAACAAGCCGTGAAGATAAAAAGGCCCTTGTCGATTACTGGTATAATAGATAGTGATAGTGGCAAGCACTAATAATGCTAATGACCCCCCACGGTTCCCCCAGAGCAAGGATAAAATAACGGCAAATAAAACAGGAATACACAGCAAAGATAGCCGAATAAGATTACGTTGATGGTGGAAATAGGCGTTATACAGTTGTATTGCACTATCATTAAATATCAAGATAGTACTCATAATCAGTAAGCCAAGAACGACGACGCCCCAAATTAAATGCATCCGCAAATTAGTTATCGTTTTAAATCGGGTATTTATTAACCCCATCATCACTGTTGTAGCAAATATATTCCCTGTAATATCAGCAATAAATCCATCCCAAAAGATATTTTTAATCGAAGTATGATCCAACCAATACATGCTGACCGAAAACAATACCGCATCTAACAAACTGACAATGATGATGGTAAATAGCCATAGTAAGATAATATGCAAATCATCATCTTGATGGGCATATTTGCGTACAATCCAAGCAATAACAATGCAGGAAAGTACCCCTAAAATAGAGTAAAGAACTGAAATTAGAATAGCTTCACTATCAAAGCCATCTAAAAAAAGATTTAACACAATGAAGCCAAATAACAATATTGGCCATTGGCGTTTATGCATACATAGAAATGCCGTCGTTGCTACTCCGGCAGGAAACCAGACAACGGAAATTTCAGCGTTAGGTGGCGTGAGAATTTCTGAAATCTCACCTGTCACATAATAAAGCAACAGCCAGCCTATTATGGCAACGAATGGCATTTTCTGTGATAACAGAGATGTTTTCATATATTATCTCAGGCTCAGTAAAAGTTATCTCTGGTGTTTCTCAATAAAAAAGAACAAATCCCCTTTTCGCTGGCAAAAAATAGCAAAATTAGAGCCTCAGGTATAGTAATTACACTGATTTATTATGTTCGATAGTATCTTAATCATACCTCACTTAATAACGAAATATCGCAAAAACTGCGCCGCGACAACGCACCTATCGTGCAAAGGTTTCCATCATAGTGCAATTTACTTAGAACAAATATACAACTATTTGATATAGTGAATATTATTTTTCTAGTCTGTTGAAGGTTTAGTCGATGTTACGTTACCCTGCTCATATTACACATATTCTCCGTCATGCATTTCGTTCACGGCCTCGCTTTATTATCTCTTTGCTTGTTGCATTGACTACCTTTTTCGCTCTGTTGCCATATCAAGGCACTATGATGTGTTTGATCCTAAGTTGGAACGCCTTTGCTTGGATCTATTTACTTTTTCTCTTTGCTCGAATTATTAATCATAAAGTCAAAGATATACGCAAAATAACCAGAGTTGAGGATGAAAGTGCGCGTATGGTTATATTTTTTCTCGTCGCGGGCTGTTGTGTCAGTTTATTGGTGTTATTTTTTGCGTTAGGGGGCCATGGCGATTTTTCGCAAGATGATAAATTTGTTTCTTATGCACTAACGGCTTCAACACTGATTTCTTCGTGGTTACTGCTTCCTACCGGCTTTACCATGCACTATGCACATTTGTATTACAGTAATTCAGATAAACAACAGCCATGGTTGCGGTTTCCTGATAAATTGCTTGAGCCGAGTTATTCCGATTTTATGTATTTCTCTTTTACTATTGCCGTCGCGTCACAAACAGCGGATGTTGAAGTTGCCTCAACTCCTATGCGTCGTGCGGTATTGCTACAGTCCGTTATTTCTTTTATTTTTAACATGGCAATCTTAGGGTTATGTATCAATATCTCGGCAAGTTTTTTCTAACGTTAATGAGGCTTATTTTCACGCCGTCTGAATCAGTTACACGCTAATAGCACAAAGACAGCGGCATGATAATTATTAAAAAGGAACAATGATTGGATTATTTTCGACTCGCCACACCACAAGATATCGAAGCACTGAAACACATTGATAGCGTAGCGACCGCTGAACGAGCCCAAAATATTCAGCAATGGGTTAATGAGAAGAATTGCTATCTCATCGAACGCCAGAGCCAAATTATTGCCTATGGCGTTTTACATTACCGCTTTTTTGGATGTGGATTTATTGAAATGTTGATGGTTGATAGCGAATTTCGGCGACAAGGCATAGGCTCACAGTTAATAGAACAGTTTAAATTAACTTGTGTGACTCCAAAGCTATTCACCTCAACCAATCAATCAAACGTTTCCATGCAAAGATTACTCGCGAATGCTCAGTTTATTCCGAGTGGAATAATAGAGAACCTTGACGAAGGCGATCCTGAATTGATCTATTTTTGCCGATGAACACCTTCTACCACTGAGCAAACATAATGTTTAATTTAAAACCTTATAACAAAGAAGCGTGCATCACTACATTTGTCAATTTTTCATTAAATTGCTGATAGGTTTGCGGATTTATCTTCGTTGGATAACTTAAAATTTCCAATTGATGTGGTGCATATTCAGGATGATAGCTTGGATGGGCATGTTGATATTCATTTTGCTTAAAGCCGCAATGGTGGTAAAAACGCAGCCTTTTCTCACTAATTTCATCGATAACAGGGTCGATTTCCAGAATAACCCGACTCACTTGTTCACAGAAGCTGCTTAGCACTTTTTGACCGTATCCCTTTCCCCGTAAATTAGGCGATATAGCAAGGTGTTCAATATAAAAATAATCACCAATTTTCCAACTTCCTACAAAACCAATAAAAACACCTTCATCAGAAAAAGAGTACAAATAATAATCTTTATGTTTAAGTATACTTTGTCGCCCTTGATAACTTCTTTTTTCATAAGCCGGGAATGACAAATCGTAGAGGCCATTGACCTTTTCTATTTCTATCGAATCTTTCTCTGTTAATCTCGTGACGGTCAGCATTAAACTAAAATCCATTATTTTACAAACAAACCCTGTTAGCATACCTATTATCTATTACTCGGCAACTGATTTTCACTTTCTCTTGGGGTAAGAAGCTAATATAATCATTTGTTTTTCATAGATAAAAATAGATAATTACCTCTTAAGGATAACAATCCTTTGGTCTTTTAAAAAATATTATCATTCTGATATTGACTTTATCCCTCTCTCAATCTAAAAATACTGTATATGAATACAGTGTTAGGTAGAGGCGATTATGTTACGCATTGAGATTTTATTTGATAAAAATGCACCACAAAAACCTAGTGATATTATCTTGCAAGCACTTGAAACTGAAATTACTCGTAAACTTAGCCCACAATATCCAGACATGATAACGCGGGTTGCTTTTAGCTCTAGCCAGCGAATTAATATTTCAGGCACCAAACTTGCGCAAGATAAGGCTCGTATTGAAGAGATATTAGAGGAAATTTGGCTGGACGATGGCTGGATCCCTGAACAAAATTCAATGGATTAGGCATGTGGTCAATTAAAGGAATGTCTGGCTAAATTAGCTCAGCATTCCTTTGCCACTATCTAAAATAATACGTTTTAAAAAGTGTATTTTATTCCAGCTAAACCAACCCATCCTAAACGCTGCTCAGTAAGCGTGCTTTTCGCAGCATCTCCAACTAGGTAATAAGCACCAACGCCAGTATAAAGCGCGGTGTCTTCATTTAGGTTATAATTTAATATGGCACCACCGTGAATATCTTTAAAGCCACTTCCCGCGTCATATTCATTAAAGCGTGAGCGACTTGCCTGCTGTTTTGATACGCCAAAATAAGCTTGATTATAAGCTTTATTTCCCCAGACCGTCGCTAACGTATATTCAATATCCCACTTGCTATTTATTTGGTAATTACCAATACCACCGATTTCAACGTTCACTGTTCTACCAATATTTCGCCCCCCATAGTGGCGATCTTTGGTTGCCATGTCTGCTGAAACATAAAGCTGGTAGTTATTGATTGAGTAGTTGACTGTGGCTCCTACGGTCATTGAACCATCTAAATCGCCCATCCCTTTGAGATCTTCATTTTTATTGCCCAAAATCCCTATTTTTTCATCTCGTCCGGCATCATAGCCAATTCGGCTAGAAAACGTGAAGTTATCTGTTAAACCAATTGCCCATTCCGCCCCTTCTAATCCAATACTAAATACACCATAATCATCGGATATATAGCCATAGTTAATATCAACTGTCGGTGAAAATAGGTATTTATTGGATCCCTCATAAGCGGGCATTACTGAGCCAGCAGCTCCTAATATCAGCATAGTTTCCCCTGCCATGACAGCACTATAGGGTAATAATGCCGCAACCAAGGTTACCGCTGAACACAATTGTTTCATTAGAAGTTTCCTATCTTATTTATTAATAAATTTTCTGCCTAATAAACGTTTTGATTTCCTTCATCGGATTAGTACCATTCTTTACTTCTTTAGTGATTTTCTCATTTGCAATGCAACTTTTTATTTTTGTACAAGCATGAATTTCGTTTATTGAAACCGCTGGAAATAACCTTTCCTTCGGCAAATTAAAATTTTTCCCTATTAAAATCATTGAGATAAAAATAACCGTAACGAAAGCTGTGCTCTCAATAAGTTGTAATTTCATTTTAGTTATTCCTATAACTGCAAAGACGTTAAAATAATAATCTTATTACTCATTCATACCTTAAAAATGGGTTAAACAAACCTTAAGGCTTTATTAAATCTCACGTTGAATTGACCTTGATTATATTGTCGGAAAAATGTTGCCTGCTTATACTGCTCGCCAGAGAGGTGATAAAATGAATATTCTATTAGTCGAAGATGATCTCCAATTAGGCAAAGCACTCTGCCGTGGCTTAGAACTTGCAGGTTTTAATCCACTTTGGGTACGGTTACTTTCGGATGCTAAACAACAACTCAATTCCCGTAATTTTGATCTCATGCTCCTAGACTTAGGATTGCCTGATGGTGATGGTAATGAGGAATTAATCGCATGGCGCCGCTCAGGCCAATCAATACCGATTATTATTTTGACCGCACGTAATCAGATGGATAATTTAGTAACCAGTCTAGATTCTGGTGCCGATGACTTTTTAACCAAGCCATTTGCCATGCCAGAGTTAATTTCTCGTGTAAAAGCGGTCAGCCGCCGTATGGCAGGTTTTTCATCGGAAATTTGGCAATTGGATAATCTGCAATTAAATCCAATCAATCACCAAGTGCTCTTAAATGATCAGCTTTTGCTACTATCAGGCAAAGAGTATCAACTTTTATATGAATTAGTGAAAAATGCCGATAATGTAGTTCGCAAGGCCGATCTTGAACAGCGCCTATTTGGTTTCGATGATAAAATAGAAAGTAATTCGCTTGAGGTACATATTCACAACTTACGACGCAAGATAGGTAAAGATCGCATTATCACTATCCGCGGCATTGGTTATTTACTTAAAAAAGAAGCTCAGCCAAGTGAAAGTTAAATCCTTTTTTATTTACACCTTTTTCTTACAGATAAGCTCAGTGGTTTTACTGTGGGGGCTGCTCGTTGGCTGGCTACAATTTTTTTATTTACCTAGCATTGATGATGATTTTAACCGGCAACAACAAATTGTTACCAAAGGCTTTGCTGATACTTTAGGCGCCGTTACCAATAATCCTGAATATTTTGATCGTATCGCCACCTCATTACAAAAAATGTATACCGATGCGATGGAAAATGGCTTGGAAGTCTCCTATAAGCCTTTTGTTGTTATCCGTAATCAACATGGTGAAGTGCTATACCGTAATAGCGATAAAATTAATATAACTGACAATATTACGTTCAATGAATTACAAGCACAGCAACCAAATTGGCACTTTACTGTGTCATGGAATGACGCGCACACCATTGAGGTGATCCTTGGTGAATCCTATTTTGACCGTAAATCAATAATTGGCAGCCCTGCAGAAGGCACCGCAATACCTTTATTATTTATATTAGGTATCATGCTAATCGCTATTATTGTCACCGCTTATTTCAGTTTGCGACCACTCAGACAAGCTGCAACTATAATCTCCAGCCGTAAGCCGGGGAATTTGACGCCAATTGAAGTCAAAGAGCAATATAAAGAAATCCGCCCTATTATTACTGCTATCAATAATCTCATGTTGCGGGTCGATGCCGCCAACCAGCGCGAAAAACGTTTTATGGCAGATGCCGCCCATGAACTCCGAACCCCTATCGCTGCTGTGATTGCACAATTGCATTTATTGATGCAAATAGACAATGTCAAAGAGAGGGAGGAGATTGTCAAAGATATGCAAGCCGCTTTAAATCGGGCAGCTTCATTGTCTCACCAACTTATTGATTTAGCACGCTTAGAAGCTGAAGACTTTTCTGTCAATAAAGAGCAAATTAATATACCTACTTTAATTTCCCATATCACTTCATCACATGTTCCCCATGCGATTAGCCAAGATATCGATATTGAATTACAAAGTCCTGATAATGTTTTTATTACCACCGATAAACTTGCATTGACCACTATTTTTACCAACTTGCTGGAAAACGCGATTAAATATAGTGACAAAAAAGGCAAAATTAAGATCACCATTAGAGATTTAAGTCCGTTCGGTGCCACTATAACCGTGCAAGATAATGGTCGAGGGATCCCTGAAGAAAGTCGCCAACTGATCTTTTCACGTTTTTATCGTGTACCCGGAACAATGGAAACAGGAAGTGGCCTTGGGCTTTCCATTGTCCATAATCTTGCGACAAAAATTGATGCGACTATCCGAGTGACAGATGGGTTAGATAAGAAAGGTGTTGGATTTATTATTGATTTACCTTAATGATAATTTTGCCATTAAGATCATAGAGCTTAGACCGTTTTTTGGGCTATAATTTAATTCTATAAGTCTTTTTACTTATTTTGTTAAAGGGAAGGCTCATGTCTCAAGCATTAATTATTATCGACCTCATTGAAGATATTATAGGTAAGAATGGATTATCAAATACCAGTTACCTACAAGCGCAAGAACGTCATGTTGTTGAGAACGCTAATCAAGCGGCTGCTTTTGCACGTAGCCACAACATCCCTGTTATTTGGGTCAAGGTTGGGTTTGCTGATGATTATCAAGATATTCCAGCAGGCTCTCCGATGTTTCACCGTGCAAAACAGCTTAACGCATTAAAATTAAGTAGTTCTGGTTGTCATTGGGTTAAAGATCTTGATGTACAGCTCCGAGACCTCATTATGATTAAAAAAGGCGTTAGTGCATTTACTGGAAATCAACTTGCACATTGGTTACAAGAAAATCATATTAAACAGGTTATTTTTGGCGGAGTGAGTTCACTACTCGCAATTCAAAGCAGCGCTCGCCAAGCCCATGATCTTGGTTATCAAGTTACCGTCATTGATGAACTTTGTGCAGCAGCAAGCTTAGAGTTGCATCAACAAAGTATGCAAGCATTACAAGGAATGGCCACCGTTTCTTCACTCTCCGAATTTTTGCAAGGAAACGTCAAACCATCCTACTGATTATTGTTTTTATAGTGCTAACATTTTCTGGATATAAATATCGCGAAGCCGGAGTGCTAACTGCCCTGGCTTGCCCCCAGCAATTTTCTGCCCATCAATTTCAATCACCGGCCAAACAAGCGTTGTTGATGAAGTAATAAACGCTTCCTTAGCAGTTATTGCCTCTTCAATGGTAAATGCACTTTCTTCAACCGCTAAGTTTTGTTCTTGCGCAAGGGTTAAAATGGCTTGCCTTGTAATGCCGGGCAATATTTCATGGCTTAAGCTACGTGTTTTAATTTTATTTTCAGCGGTGATAATAAAAAAATTGCTGGAACTGCCCTCTGTTATAAAACCATCTTTGACAAAAAGGGCATCTTCAACTCCCTGAGAGCGGGCATATTCTTTTGCTAAACATGCTGCAAGTAATGCAACTGTTTTAATATCACAACGCTGCCAACGAATATCCTCAAATGTCACAACTCTAATCCCTGTTTTTACACGAGGGTTCTCAATAATAGATGCCTGCTGAGCAAAAAGAACCAATGTTGGGGGGATCGTTTTATCAGGAAATAAGAAATTACGCTGCCCTGCATTTCCACGTGTTAATTGTAAATAGATGAGGCCTTCAGTGAGGTTATTTTTTTCAATAAGTTGCCGATGAATATCAAATAATACATCCTCTGTATAAGGTAGTGCTAATTCCAATTCACGACATGACCGTTTTAACCTTGCTATATGGTTTTTAAAATCAATTAACTTCCCGTTAATGACAGCTGTTACCTCATATACAGCATCGGCAAATAAAAACCCACGGTCAAAAATTGATATCGAGGCCTGCTCCTCTGGGATAAACCGCCCATTGATATAAGTCATCATAGCGTTACTTTTCCTTTTCAAATTGCACACACCAAGTTATGTGATGAAATAGAGATCGACAGCCATGCCACACAATAAAAACGTCATTGTTGCAATAAAATCTATTTTAGACGCTCATTAATTGAGTGTTTTTTATTGATGAATATTAATGTGAGATCAAAATTCATCACTTTTAGATTGATTCTCTAGTATTAACAATAGTCATTTTTGTTATTTTTGTGAAATAGCTATTGAACTAAATGCTAATGCCCTATATTTTTAAAATTAATACAAATCAACCCCGTCAACTACTCTTTATTTGACATAAGGGAGAGCCTTATCATGCTTAATATCAATCCAGATCAACTTAAAAACCTTGCAGAGTCACAATTAAAAGGTCATAGAACGATTATTTATCTCGTTGCCTTATTATTGCTCATTGGGGGGATTGTCTGTATTACTAATCCGCTTGTATCTGGGATCGTATTCAGTTCTTTCATTGGCGTGGTGTTATTAGTCAGTGGCGTAGCCGTTATTTTGAATATTTTCTTCAACCGACTCTACGCGAATATGTCTATTTTATTCAGTTTAATCGTCGGTATCGCCTACCTTATTTTAGGTTATGCGTTCCTCTCAGACCCACTACAAAGCTTGTTATTTCTCGCCATTTTTGTCGCTATTTTATTTATTTTCGGCGGGGTCATTCGGATCTACGCAGGTACTAAGCTGTTTAGTTCAGCAGCCGGAATGATGAATATTTTGATTGGTATTTTAGATTTTATCATCGCCTATATGCTACTAAGCGGAAATGCTCAAACTTCCATCACCCTATTAACCCTGTTTATTGGTATTGAATTGCTCTTTAGCTCTTTCACCCTGTTCCTACTGGCTGGGGCCTTAAAAAACACCAATAAATAGCCCATGATTGATGGCGAGTTCCCCCCTGTTACCTACCTAACAAACTCGCCATCAAATATTTTTTAAAAATTAAAATAATATTTAATCCAAGCTTGACTTTCCTTTTCCAATAGTTAAAATGCCATCAAGTGATCTAGATCACACTTTAACATTTGGAGTTCCCATGCATACCCTTAAAGAATTTATTAGTGATGTTCAAGAAGTTATTGAATTACTTGCTAAACGTTTTATGTAAGACAGCGCATATTTTATTACCTCATCTTTAGCGTTCTGTGCATATTTTTTTGCAATACAGCCTTAACTCATTAAGGCTGTTTTTTTATCCAACTATAGCGTTAATCACAGTTGCCCCCATATCACCGATTCCTCTCCCTCTACTTAGTCATCATAAATAACTAAATGAGATATGCCGCCTATTGACGAGCCATATCTTGTCAATACAGTCAGCCGTTTTTATTACCTGCTAATTAAGCCTCTATAGGTTTATTTAAGGCTCACATTTCGCTTTAAACGCATATTTTCGGCTTATATTTTTGGCTATCTTAGATTGTTTCGCTATTATGGGTGAGTTTTGGTTAAATTTATGTTACTATCTATAAGTTGTCTATAAAGTGGAAAATTGAACTAAAGCATCTTTCAGCACAATGGATGCCAATAAAGAAGGAGAACACATGCAGCAGCAACTGCTAGACTGGGTACGCCAGTTCAACCAAGATTATGCCGAAATTGCTTCACTGTTAATCGTATTAGGCTTAATTCTTGTTGTCGCCTTAATTTTGCATTTTATTCTGCACAAAATTATCCTTCCTCGGATAGAGAAAAGTGGTCAGAAAAAAGGCAGTGGCTGGCAACGTCAATTAACCCAGTTTAATCTATTTAATCGCATTGCGTTTGTTATCCAAGGTGTTGTCGTCAACATCCAAGCCGTTCTATGGCTTCATTCAGGCTCTACCGCACAACAGATATTAAGTGTTGCTTCACAGGCTTGGTGCTTACTGTTTGGGTTACTTACGTTTTTCTCTATTCTCGATATTTTGCTTAGCGTATTACAGCGCGCCGCAAAAACAGCTCACCTGCCGTTACGTGGGATCTTCCAAAGCGTAAAACTTATCGCATCCGTACTCATTGCAATTATGATCATTGCACTGCTAATCGGAAAATCCCCTCTGATCCTACTCAGTGGATTAGGTGCAATGACGGCGGTCATGATGTTGGTCTTTAAAGACCCAATCATGGGGTTAGTCGCAGGGATCCAACTCTCTGCAAACAATATGGTTAACATTGGCGATTGGCTTGAAATGCCTAAATATGGCGCCGATGGTGCTGTCACCGACATTGGTTTAACAACCGTTAAAGTGCGTAACTGGGATAACACTGTTACAACTATTCCAACTTATGCCTTGATTTCAGACTCATTCAAAAACTGGAAAGGGATGACTGAATCAGGGGGGCGTCGTATTAAACGTAGTATTCGCCTAGATACCACGAGTATCCATTTTCTTGACCAAGAGCAGATTGACTCTTTAGTTAAGGCGAATCTTTTAGAGCCCTACATTGGTGATAAAATTTCTGAAATTAAAGTCTTTAACTCGTCTATTCCCGAAGATAGAGTGACACCACTTAACCAGCGTAGGCTAACCAATATTGGTACTTTCCGTGCCTATGTTGAAGCTTATTTGAAGGCACATCCTAAAATCCATAAAAATATGACAATTATGGTAAGGCAGCTTGAATCTGACTCAAATGGGTTACCTATTGAAATTTATGCCTTTACCAATACCACTGTTTGGGTTGAGTATGAAGGGATCCAATCTGATATCTTTGACCATATTTTCTCCATTCTGCCACAGTTTGAACTGCGCGTTCACCAGTCACCAACAGGCACAGATATGCGAGCTATCGGTCAAACAGTCACTGGATCTAATACCCAACAGTGATTAATTAAGTTAATTTATGGTATTACAACTTAGGTAGTAGTTTTTAAGAGGGGGAAACCCCTCTTTTCCTCTATTTCTCTCACCTCTCTATATAAATAGTCACATAACGATAGATAATTTAAATGCGACTATCCCCTCTAGATAATAGAAAAAATCCTTTAAAAATTAATGTGATAATAATTAATTTCCTCTAATTTATCAGGGATATTGTTGATGTAGGTCATGTTGCTGATGAGTGACTTTTTTTAACATATAAAACAAGAAAGTGATGTCGAACTTTACATATAGGCAATGTCAATGCATAAAACAAATAAAAATACTCATTTTGGAGAGCTGAGTCGGAGGGAGTTTATTCAAACCTCTGCAACGGTTGCTACCGCTGCTGCTGTTGCAGGCTCAATCACTCTTCCTTTTACCGCTCAAGCAAAAACACCAGAGATCATGCCTGATGAAGTCAACGAGAAAATCAGTTACAGCGCTTGCTTAGTTAACTGTGGTAGCCGTTGTCCACTCAAAGTCCATGTTAAAGATGGTGTTATCAGCCGTATTTCTAACGAAACCATGTACGACGACTCAACTTTGGGCGAACACCAAATTCGTCCATGTTTACGTGGTCGCTCTGTACGTTGGAAAACCTATAACCCAGATCGTTTGAAATACCCAATGGTACGTGTTGGTAAACGTGGCGAAGGTAAGTTCAAGAAAATCAGTTGGGATGAAGCGACTACTATCATCGCAGAAAAACTAAAATACACTATTGATAAATATGGTAGTGATGCCATTTATTATCAGTATGGTACGGGTTCGACAGGGGCGAATTTACATGGTCGTGCGGCCTGTAAACGTTTATTAAGCCTAACCGGTGGTTTTCTCGGTGACTACGGCACCTATTCCTATGCTCAATTAATGGAAATCACACCGTATGTATACGGTAGCGTTGAAGAATCGCTCCTATCTGAGATCCAAAACTCTGACTTAGTCGTGATGTTTGGTCATAACCTTGCCGAAACGCGTATGTCTGGTGGCGGTCAATTTTATGAAACATTGAACGCACTTGAGAAAAGTAAAGCTAAAGTCATCATTATTGACCCTCGTCGCACTGACAGCGTGACGACGCTAGGCGCAGAATGGATCCCAATCTATCCTGGTACGGATGCCGCGCTGGTTGCTGCATTGGGTTATGTGATGATCCAAGAAGGCCTAACTGATGAAGCGTTTTTGAAAAACTATTGTGTCGGTTGGGATGAGAGCACACTCCCTGCTTCAGCGCCACGTAATGGCTCCTACAAAGATTATATTTTAGGAAATGGTCCTGATGGCATTGCGAAAACACCTGAATGGGCAAGTAAGCTAACAGGTATTTCTGTTTCGCGGATCATTCAACTGGCTCGTGAAATTGGTAACGCAAATCATGCTTGGATTTCACAAGGTTGGGGTCTACAGCGTACTGAGAATGGCGAACAGGCTTGCCGTTCCATTATGATGCTGCCTATTATGTCAGGCAACATCGGTCGTTCAGGTACTAACACTGGCCTATGGGGTAATAGCATTGCTTATCCTGTTGCCGGATTTAGTTTACCAAACCCTGTCAAAGCAACGCTGCCATCCTTTATGTGGACAGAAGCGATCGTGCGCGGCAAAGAGTTAACCGCAGAAAATGGCGGTATCAAAGGCGCAGATAAGCTAAACAACGATATTAAGTTCATGTGGTGTTACTCCAGTAATGTTATTGGTAACTAGCACGCTGACTTGAATAAAACACATGAAATTCTATCTGACGAGTCAAAATGTGAATTTATCTTAGTTTGGGATAATCATAATACTCCATCGGCTAAATACGCTGATTTACTGTTGCCAGATGTTACTCCTGTTGAGACCAACGATCTGATCAACAACTCATACGCAAGTGGCGCATATCATTATCTGGTGCGTTTACAAAATGCTATCGAGCCATTGTGGGAAAATCGCCCTAACTATGATGTATTGGCCGAAATTGCAGAAAAAATGGGTGTAAAAGAGCAGTTTACTGAAGGTCGCACTTATGAAGAGTGGATTGAGTATTGCTACAATAAAACCCGTGAAACTATGCCTCATCTACCTGAATTTAGTGAAACAGATGGTGCAGGCATTATTGACCGTCGATTTGCTGATACGTCAAAACACATTGCCCTAAAAGATTTCCGTGATGACCCGATTGCGAATCCACTGAAAACGCCATCAGGTAAGATTGAAATCTATTCTGAGCAGTTAGCAGAGCGTGTTAAAAACTGGGAGCTTCCTGAGGGCCAACGTATTCCTGCCATCCCTGAGTACTGTGCAAACAAAGAAGGTGTTGAGCAGCAACGTAATCAACAGACTTACCCTCTGTTAATGACCGGTTTCCACGACAAAGGTCACGTCCATTCAAGCTATTTTAATGTTGAAATGTTACGTGAAGCGATCCCTCATCAATTCTGGCTTAACCCAATCGACGCGCAAGAGCGTGGTTTAAGCAATGGTGATATTGCAGAAATTTTCAACGACCGTGGTCGCATTCAGATTAGAGTTAAAGTGACTGAGCGCGTATTACCGGGGGTTATTGCCGTTCCACAAGGCGCATGGCGCACTTTGGATCAAGCAGGATTAGATACAGGAGGCTGTATCAATACCCTCACCTCACAAGTTCCTTCACCACTAGCGAAAGGAACACCACAACATACTAATCTTGTTGAAGTGAAACGCGCTTAAGGAGTTAATTGATGAAACAGTATGGCTTTTATTTTGACTCCACAAAATGTACTGGCTGTAAAACGTGTCAAGTCAGTTGTAAGGACGAAAAAGATCTCGATTTAGGCCCTAAATTCCGCCGTGTATACGAATTTGGTGGTGGTAGTTGGCAAAAACAAGATGGTATTTGGCAGCAAAATGTCTATAGCTACTATTTATCTATCTCTTGTAACCATTGCTCTAATCCAACTTGTGTGGAAGGTTGCCCAACAGGGGCGATGCACAAACGTGCCGAAGATGGTCTTGTCGTTGTTGACCAAACCGTTTGTGTCGGTTGTCGTTACTGCGAATTACGCTGCCCATACGGTGCGCCGCAATATGACGAGAAGAAAAAACTGATGAGCAAATGTGATGGCTGCTACGAGCGCGTTGCTAAAGGTATGAAACCCGTTTGCGTTGAGTCATGCCCACAACGTGCATTGGACTTTGATGATATCAATGTCCTACGTGAGCTTCACGGTACAGAGTGTGGTATTGCGCCTATGCCAGACCCTAGCCTTACCAATCCAAACATCGTTATTAAACCACATAAAGATGCCAAACCTTCTGGCGATAAAAGTGGTGAACTAAAAAACCCTGCGGAGGTGTAAAATGCATGAATTACCACTAGTCTTTTTCACCGTGTTGGGGCAGTCTGCTGCTGGGCTATTTTTATTAGCTTATTTAAGTAAAAAAATAGGTTCAATTGATGAAAAGCAACTGAAAAATGCCAATATCCTCGCCTTTGTTGTGATGATTATTGGGTTAGGTATTGGTGGCCTACATGTGGGCCAACCACTGCGCTTTTTCAATATGTTGCTAGGTGTTGGTCGCTCACCGATGAGTAACGAAGCCTTTTTAAGTGGTGTCTTCGTCACTTTTGCCGCTGCAACCTTGTTTTTTACACTCTTTTATAAACAAGCATTGCTACGTGAATTAGCGAATATTGCCGCGGTTATTTCAGGTGTGGCGTTTGTTTGGTCAATTCCACAGGTTTATAACATTGCTTCAATCGCAAACTGGAATACGGGCTATACTACGCTGCAAATGTGGATGACCATGTTAGTTGGCGGTGGTGCTTTAGCAATAGCTATTGGCGCTCGTGGATTAGGGATCGCCTCTTTCCTTATCGGTGCGTTGGTTATTTTCGCTAGCCGTGCGGGGTATCAAGCGTTCTTATCCGAAACCGGTCCAGCATTGAGCGCTGAGCAAACTGGCTTCTGGGGTTTCCAAGTCGTTGTCTTAGTTATTGCTTTGGCAGGATTTATCGGTATGGCATTAAAACAACGTGCACCAAAAGCGACATTAGCGACATGTGCGGGTGCTGTTTTACTGGCTGAACTTGCAGGACGTATTGCCTTTTATAACTTATGGCAAATCACCATGTAGTTCCACGAGTATCAATTTAATAATCACGTTAAGAGCCTGCGAATGTAGGCTCTTTTTTTAATAGCGTATAAACACAAAAGTAATAATTAAAGCCACCAGCATCACTGCGACCTTCTCAATACAGTATTCCATTTTAAGGCAATTTTCTGTATTAAAAAATCACACATTACCGCAACTAGCGCGATAATAAATGTCCCCCCTATAATATAAGCGAAGAGGATATCCGCTACTATAATTTCAATTATTAGACCCTCTATTTGATGGCTGCGTGGTAGAAGTTCTATGAACCAAAGGAGTATAGAAAAAAGGCCTGGGATCAAAAAGTACAATAAGTAGCGGTGAAAATGATTCAAACTGTTTTTGAGATAAAAGTAAAATACAGGTATTAGAAAGAGCCAATAACCGAGTAAATATAAACTCATTGATTTGTAGTACGCTAGCAATAGCAGATAAGTATTTGCCCCTTCTCTATAAAAAGGAAAAAATAGCTGCTGTACAGCTTGAAGATAATAACAAATTATACCAAAACAAAGTGATAGACATGATATCAACGCATTATGGTTATTAGAAGGCATTAGAGAGGTCCTTTTCACCTGTTTAAAATAACCTTAGTAATAAATCTTTTAATAAAGCGAAAGAATGCAGCAATACATTCGCCTTTTTTCTCACAATAATCAATAAGTGATACCACTAAATCTTCTTCATTTTGTCAACAGGGGTTTGCAGTGTTTCCATTCACGGCAAACCTAGCTACCCCAGCGTTTAGAAACTATCTAAAAAGCGGAATTTGGTTGCTGTAAAAAGGCAATTTCCTCTTTAGTAGAAGGACGCCCCAATATCTGGTTTCGATGTGGATAACGACCAAAACGATCAATAATCGCCTTATGTTGCATTTCATAATTTAGCGTATTGTCATCCCCTAAGCCACGAAATAGCTCAACCGCTTGCTGATGAATAAAGCTTGATTCAGAGTGCATAAACGGCATTAAAATAAATTTGCGTTGAGATAGTGGCAGCAGATTATAATCTGCTTGTTTTATCGCTTCTTGAGCCAATGCCAGTGCCATTTGGTCTTGGGCAAAAGCTTTCGGTGTATCACGCCACACATTGCGAGAGAACTGATCTAAAACGATAATCTCAGCTAAGCGCCCACGAATAGAAATACGCCAATAAGCTAACTCTCCTTTTGCTGCACGCTCTAGTGTTCCGCCGAAACGCTGCATAATAAGAGCATCAAACTTTTCATTTTTTTCAAACCACTGTTTTGAGGTTGACTCCTCAAACCAAAATGTTAAAACGTTTTCCATGGTATTCATAATCGTTATAAGCCTAAATTTGTTAGTGATAAGTTATTTTTTATCGTAAATAAAACCTTGTAGTATTGTTATGAGCTACTTCTTAAAACTGCAATCTTCAGATAAATATTTTGTATTTTTGCGAAGCGCTTCCAAAATCAGCGAGTAATAGTGCATATAAATTAATCATCAAAGATAGATAGTCCATTAAAAAGCTGATAAAAAATAATCAGATCCCATGTGCTAACTTATTCTGATAGGTATTATTAATAATCCAATAATCTTGAGACTAAAGGAATGTTACTAGACACCGTTTATCCCCCTTATGAATAACGTATTCATCGCGGCATTGTTACACGCTCAATGATTTTTTACTTCACTGATACGATTCTCACTATTAATACAACCAATATGGGTTATCTAGACAATGTTTTGAGGAGAACATAAGTAAGTCTACTTTTGCCATTTAAACTATTTGACTTAATATTAAATAAATTTATTTCTCCTTTTTCCTCTATTTATTTTTCTTTTTAATATTTATTTTTGTTGCATAGAATTTTTTCACAGTTAATTTCTGTTAATTTACAAGTGAAATCGAAATCAAATCATCATTAATTGATTTTTTATTTATTTTTTATAAATGATTTGAACAAAAAATATATATCCTAAATAATATTCCCTAGATATACATCCTCTCATCATTTAGGAATTTATAATGGAAAATAAATACAGTCTAAATAAGACATTACCAATCGGTATTAATGAGACAGGTTTTCGTGAAGAATTCGATAGTATGGGGAAAATAAATGTTCCTGCCGACCGTTATTGGGGAGCACAAACTCAGCGTTCATTACAGCATTTTAATATTGGCAACGATTTAATGCCAAAAGAAGTGTATCACGCTTATGGTTATATCAAAAAAGCTTGTGCGTTAGTTAACTGTGCTGCTAACCGACTTCCTGAGTGGAAAAAAGAGGCGATTGTTATCGCTGCGGATGAAACTATTAATGGTCAATTGGATGAGCATTATCCTCTTTATGTTTGGCAGACTGGCTCTGGCACACAATCGAATATGAATGTGAATGAAGTTATTTCCAATCGTGCAATTCAATTGCTTGGTGGAACGTTAGGAAGTCAATCGCCCATAGGGCCAAATGATGATGTCAATATGGGGCAGTCATCTAATGATACCTTCCCAACCGCGATGCATATTGCTGCCATTTTTGCACTTGATGAGCAATTAATCCCAAGTATTGAAAGTTTAATTGATGTTATTGAGAAAAAAGCCAGCACTTGGATGAATGTAGTGAAAATTGGCCGTACTCATCTGGAAGATGCCGTGCCTTTAACTGTTGGTCAAGAGTGGTATGGTTGGGCAGGTCAACTCAGAGATGCTCTCGAAGATATTAAACGTAGTAAATTAGATCTTTATAAGCTCGCGGTTGGCGGCACCGCGGTTGGTACAGGTCTCAATGCACCAGCCGGTTTTTCAAAAGATGTTGCCGATAAAATAGCTGAGTTGACTCAAAAACCCTTTATTACTGCACCCAATAAATTTACTGCGCAAGGCTCTCTGGATGCGTTAGTTCGCACACACGCATCTATTCGTGGATTAGCTGTCGCACTCATTAAGATCGCCAACGACATGCGCTGGTTAGCTTCGGGTCCTCGCTGTGGCTTTAGTGAGTTAATTTTACCTTCTAATGAACCAGGCTCTTCAATCATGCCAGGTAAGGTTAACCCAACTCAATGCGAAGCAATTGTGATGATAGGTATTCAAGTGATGGGCAATGATACTGCAATCGCCATGTCAGGCAGCCAAGGTAACTTTGAATTAAATGCGATGCGCCCTGTTATTATCAATAACTTGCTACATTCAATTCGTATTTTAGCTGATGGTTGCCATAAATTTAGAGAGTTTTCTGTTGAAGGTACGCAATTAAATACCGCTAAAATCACTGAGTATGTCGATAACAGTGTGATGTTAGTTACCGCTTTGTCACCTATTATTGGTTATCAAAATGCGGCGCATATTGCAGAAAATGCCATAGCCAAAAATATCACTTTAAAAGAATCCGCTATTGCTTCAGGAAAAATAAGTGAAGAAGACTTTAATAAATATGTGAATCCAATCGATATGACTGGCAATGGTTTATCGGGTGCTTAACCCATCTTTTTATGATGATTAAAATAGCAATACCACAGTAAGCAAAACAAGATACCCCCTTGAAATAACATTATTATATATTTCAGGGGGAATAGCATAAGTGATATATTACCACCTAGTGACATTAAAATTTAGCTTAACCGGATTTTGGCTTAGACCTATTATTTTCGCTGAGTTCACCCACAAAAAATACAACTGTGTGGCGTAATTTTGGAATAATCCACCCTTTACACTATTCGCCCTTCGCTGACGTCTAGTCAATGTACACCACTGTTCTATAATAGAAGCAATATGTATTATGATAGTTTGATCAAGCATTTTATTCACTATGCTGTCGCGGCCGATACACCTATACACGTTAGCTAATTCGCTGTAGAACCAAATTGTTAAAAATAAAATACGTTCGATTTAACCCTTTTTACGGTTGCCATTCCAATAATTTTATTGATTTGCTATTTAATGCCAATTTAAAATGATTTTTCACGCAATTACATACATTTGATAAATGCAATGGTAAGATCCGCGTAAACCCAATTAATGCTCGTTTATATCAACATTTATCGGGTTAACAATTGTCATTGCATTATTTAGATCATCAACAGTCAATTCAGCCACCACACTGTGGCATGGTATTAACCCAATACTCGTTGGAGGAGCGGCTCGAAATGGCAGGACATATGGTACTCATTGGCTGGGCATTATGGGTAAGTCCTTGTGGCACAGATGCCTGTGATGCATTGCCTGTGACTGAGACCATTTTTACACAAGATCAGTGTATCACCCGTAAATCTTATCTCGAATCAAAGCGCCCTAACCTCTATTTTATGTGTGGTGAAGTCTATCGCGATAGCGAAGAAATCAAAAAAGACGATAAGCACAGTGTGCCCGCCCCTAACCCACCATTGCGTGCACTCCCTGAACGTATTTCGCGATAATGGTTATTTAAACGGGAGCAAGTAAACACTTGCTCCAGAGTGAACTAGTCATTTATTTCTGCAATTACGCTATCTGCATCAATATAATCACCCTTATTGACAATATATTTCAGCGTACCGGCACGGTGAGCGATTACCTGTACTTCCATTTTCATCGCTTCCATGACACCAATAACCTCTCCTTGAGCAACCGTGTCGCCTTCTTCAACTAACCAACTAAACAGTACGCCTGAAATAGGGGCATTCACTTGCTGATCTTGTGCGACCGCTTGATGATTCGTTATTGAAACCTGCTCTGTCGATGGCATCGCTAACCCAGCTAACCATTGTGTCGGTAAACCAAGCTCACAGCGCTTCCCATCGATTTCAATAAAGGTACGCGTTATTTGTGGGTTATTTTGTGGTAATTGCCGTTTTGCTGGTGCAAGCTCAACAGAAAATTCAGTTTCAATCCAGCGAGTATGCACATTAAACCTTTCACAAAAGTCAGCATGCTCCATCACCGCGCGATGGAAAGGCAGTACGGATGCCACGCCTTCAATCGAAAATTCGCCTAAAGCACGGCGAGCGCGCTGGATAGCCTGTTCGCGTGTATTGCCAATGACAATCAGTTTTGCCATTAAAGAATCAAACGTACTTGGGATAGTCGCCCCTGCCACAACACCACTGTCTAAACGGATACCCGGGCCGGATGGAGGATCAAATTTAAGGATAACCCCCGGTGTGGGTAAAAAACCATTTCCTGCATCTTCTGCGTTAATACGAAACTCAAAAGCATGCCCTCGTGGTTTAGGGGTTTCGCGGATACTTAATGGTAAACCTTGTGCTATCCGTAATTGCTCAATGACTAAGTCAATCCCCGCGGTCTCTTCGGTAATAGGGTGTTCAACTTGTAAACGCGTATTCACCTCAAGAAATGACAATTTGCCATCTTGGCTTAACAAAAATTCGACGGTTCCCGCCCCCACATAATTGGCGTGACTACAAATATCGACAGACGCTTTAATCACTTGTTGTTGTAATTGTTCTGATAAAAATGGCGCTGGTGACTCCTCCACTAATTTTTGATTTCGTCGTTGTAAAGAACAATCACGCGTTCCCACGACAACCACGTTGCCAAATTTATCCGCAATAACTTGCGCTTCAATATGCCGAGGATTATGTAAAAACTGCTCTAGGAAACACTCGCCTCGCCCAAAAGCCGCTGTCGCCTCTCGCACCGCAGAGTGATATAGCTCCTCTACCTCTTCCATGTGCCATGCTACCTTTAAGCCTCGACCGCCACCGCCATAGGCCGCTTTAATCGCAATCGGCAAACCATTGGTATGGGCAAATTCAACGACTTCTTTGGCCTCTTTGACAGGCTCTTTGGTTCCTGCCACTAAAGGTGCGCCGACCTGCATCGCAATTTGACGAGCTTTGACTTTATCACCCAATATGTCTATGGTTTCAGGTTCTGGGCCAACCCAAATCAAGCCCAACCCTTGTACCGCACGAGCAAACTCTGCACGTTCTGATAGAAAACCATAACCAGGGTGTACCATGGTTGCCCCTGATTTTTTCGCTACCTCAAGTAATTTATCCATATCCAGATAGCTTTCGGCGGGTGTACTTCCCGATAATCCATATGCTTCATCCGCCATCTGAACATGCAATGCGTTAATATCGGGATCCGCGTAAACCGCGACTGAATCGAAGCCAATATCCCGACACGCACGAATAATGCGAACTGCTATTTCGCCACGGTTTGCGATCAATACTTTATGTTTAGTTTGATTATTCATTGTAGGCATAAGTATCCCGACTCCCTTCATATTCTTTAAATACCCCGATTGGGTTAAATTGTATTTGGGCATTAACGGGTAGCTGCCCCGCTAAATCCAAGTGATATTCACATACCGCACCAATAACCGGATAACCACCAGTTAACGGATGGTCATTCAAAAATAAGACCGGTTGTCCATTCGCAGGGATTTGAATTGCCCCAATACACGTCCCCTCACTGGGTAACTCTTGATGTATTGCACGCTCAATAGCCGCATCGCCCGCCAAGCGTAACCCGATACGATTGGATGCTGCCGTAACCTGCCATAATTGTGACGTTAACCGTTGTACCGCCTGTGGAGTAAACCAATCAGTTCGAGGCCCTAAAATGATATCTAGCACCACCACATCACTCGTACTTGGGTAGTTAAATGCAGGTTGTTCATCAAGTGAAATAGCCGTTGGTTGTTTAAGTGATTTAACCGCTAATGTCTGCCCTACCGTTAATGGTGCAGGCCCTACCTGTGCTAATGTGTCAAAAGAACAGCTACCAAGAACAGGCGTACTTTGGATGCCACCGCGTATCGCAAAATAGCTACGCACGCCTTTTGTTGCCGTTCCTAAGCGAATAATATCCCCCGAGGCTAAATGAATCGCTTGATATTGCTGTGCGCAATAGGTAACACCTTCGGCTGTCGTAATTTCGATATCACAACATGCCCCTGTGACTGCTACCAATAACGGTTTATTTGCCTGTGCTTTAAAACCCCCTTGGGTAATTTCCAGCACTGCTTCATGGATTGCATTTCCTACCAACCGATTTGCGCTTCGTAGCGCGCCTTTATCCATAGCTCCGGATTCAGAAATTCCCAATGCAGCCTGCCCTATTCGCCCAATATCCTGTAATAACGTTTGTAATCCTGTGGCAAGGACAGTGATATCACTACGTTGGCTATCCTTATGATGCGCAACTGTTGGCTGAGGTAGGCTATAGGTGATCCCCGTTTTCGCAGCATCAACAAAATTGACACGATACCCCGGTTTTAACAGTGCAGGCTCTGTGCGATGTAAATCCCATACAGCCGTTGGTGTAACGCCAATTAATTGCCATCCCCCTGGACTTGCTTGAGGATAGACGCTACTGAACTCGCCAGCTAAAGCAACAGAGCCAGCCGGAATTCGGATCCGTGGTGATGGCCGACGTGGTACATTTAATTGGACATTTTTTGCAACCATATAAGCAAACCCTGGTGCAAAGCCACAAAAAGCCACTTGGTATTCATTGTTAGTGTGTCTTCTTATTACTTCATCAATTGACACCCCTAGGTGTTCAGCAACATCAGCAAGATCTTCACCGTTATAGTGAACAGGGATAGTCACCAACTGGCCTAATTTAAGATCCGCCTTCGAAATATCTAACCTTTCAATTTCATCAATGATGATATTGGCATTCGTAATAACAGGATTAAAGCGAACTAAAACGGTTCTTGCTGCTGGTGTAATTTCTTCAATCGCAAGCTGACGTGACATGTTACGCAGCACATCCGTCAGAGCCATTGTCTCTTCAAGACTTTGTAGCTCAATCATAAAAGTGCTTAAATTGACAGGTAAAAATCGCATTAAACCCCCTTATACATGATAGGCTGCATCAGGAATATCCGTTATAAACATATGCCCCGGCGCATGGCTTAAGGCAAATGGGACGCCTGATTTCATCACGGCTGCTTGTGGCGTTACACCGCAAGCCCAAAACACAGGTATTTCTCCCTCTTCAATGCGAACTGGATCGCCAAAATCAGGTTGCATAATATCGACAATCCCTAATTGTTCAGGGGCGCCAATATGAACAGGGGTTCCATGAACCGATGGAAAACGCCCTGTAATACTGACCGCATCCGCTACACGATCCGCAGCGATAGGCCGCATTGAAACCACGAGCTCTCCATGTAATCGCCCTGCTGGACGGCATAACCGATTGGTTTTATACATTGGCACATTGGTTTTATCCGTGATATGCCGTACATCAATACCCGCTTCTATCAATGAAGTTTCAAAAGTAAAGCTGCAACCGATTAAAAAAGTCACTAAGTCAGTGTGTTGATGATAAATCTTGCTGGCATCCGTGATCTCATCCACCAGTTTCCCCTGTTGCCAAACGCGATAACGAGGGATATCCGTTCGCAAATCGGCCCCTTCAGCCAAAATGGTTTGCCAACTCCCCGCTTCGCATACATCCAGTACAGGGCAGCTTTTCGGATTGCGTTGTGCATACAATAAAAAATCAAAGGCCCAATCTCGGGGCAACGCAATCATATTGGCTTGAGTCAATCCAGCAGCCAAGCCCGCCGTCGGTTTATCAAAACCTTGTCGAATAGCTTCTCTTGCGGCTCTTGCTGCCATAATCGCTTTTTCTGACGCCTTAAATAAACTTGTCATAGGGCCCCTCCCGAAAAAGCTCTGATTTCAACACCATGCTGTTGTAATAACTCACGCACATTTTGCGCCATCGCTAATGCCCCGGGGCTATCACCATGAACACAAATAGAGCCCGCTTCGATCGGCGTAAAATCCCCTTCAATTGATATTACTCCCCCTTCATTCACTAATTGCAGCATGCGCTGTGCAACTTGCTCAGGATCATGTAATACCGAACCGGATTCCCGACGGGAAACCAAAGCACCATTAGAGTGATAAGCCCTATCCGCAAATGCTTCTGCAACAACGGTTAGCCCTCGCTCTTTGGCCCATCCAATCAGTGGAGAGCCTGCAAGTGCAACCAAAACTAACTGTGAATCGATAGCGCATATCGCATCAATAACAGCCATTGCTTGACGCTTATCATGGGCGATGGTGTTATACAGTGCCCCATGAGGCTTAACATAGCTGACTTGGCAACCAACCGCAGATGCAAGCCCTTTAAGTGCACCTATTTGATAAATAACATCAGCGCTCAGTTCATCCGAGGCGATATCCATATTGCGCCGCCCAAAGCCCACTAAGTCTGGATAGCCTACATGTGCCCCTACCGTAACATGGTTCAATTTCGCCGCTTTTAATGTTCGCAAAATACCTTCTGGCGAGCCTGCATGAAAGCCACAGGCGATATTTGCACTACTGACAATTTTCAGCATGGCTGTATCATTGCCCATTTTCCATTGACCAAAGCTTTCCCCGAGATCACTGTTTAAATCGATGATTTTTTTCATTGTTCTATTTGACCTCTATTTCAAGTAGTTAAAAATTGCTTCAACCGACATAGCCCCCATATACCATGTTAATGCACAGACAATGATACCGGACCATAACAACCAACGTGGATAGTGATAGCCGGACATCAAATCGGCACGTTTCCACCCGATATAAACAAAGATGGTTAAACCAATCGGTAAGATCAGACCATTAAACCCACCAGCAAAAACTAATAATGCGGCAGGTGCGGTTCCCATCATTAAGTAGACCGCCAGCGATATTGCGATAAATAAGATGGTGGCAATATTACGTTGCCTTTCTGTGATGGATTTTTTAAACGCGGTAATGAAACTCATGGAGGTATAAGCAGCACCGATAACACTCGTTAATGCAGCCGCCCATAAAATCAACCCGAAAATGCGTAAGCCAAAATTCCCAGCTGCCGCTTGGAAAGCTTGAGAGGCAGGGTTAGCAGCTTGGCCTGATATATCAATTGTCACGCCACTTGCCACCACACCAAGAATGGCAAGAAATAAAATATAGCGCATTAATCCGACAACTAAGATCCCTTTAGTTGCAGCGCTTGAAACAACATGGATGTTTTCAACTCCAACAGCCCCTTTATCTAGTAAACGATGGGCACCAGCATAGCAGATATAGCCCCCTACCGTACCGCCAACAATGGTAGTAATCATCGCAAAATCAACGGTATCTGGTAGCACGCTTTGGCGTAATGCTTCACCAACGGGTGGATTGGAAGCAAAGGCCACAAACAGCGTTAAACCGATCATGACTAGGCCTAACAAAATGATCACGCGGTCAATGAAGGTACTCGCTTTACGGGAAGAGAAGATATATATCGCTAACAGGGCACTGAGCAGCCCGCCCCATTTGGGATCTAACCCGACAAGGGCATTTAACCCTAATCCAGCCCCTGCGATATTACCGATATTAAAAATCAAACCACCAAAAATCACCAATACTGCAAGCAGATAGCCACTTCCGGGGATGGTGGCATTAGCGATATCCGATGAATGCATTTTGGTTAGAGTAACCACTCGCCAAATATTCTGTTGCACCACAAAGTCAATAATAATGGATGCCAAGATCCCAAAAGCAAACGCGGCTCCTAAGGTGACAGTAAAGGTTGCTGTTTGAGTAATAAAACCTGGCCCTATTGCAGATGTCGCCATTAAAAATATTGCCCCAATCAATGAGGTACGCCTATTTTTTATGAACTCTGCTGTGCTGGTACTTTCTTGAGCTGCCATGTGCATACTCCTTTCGGATTGTTTTTGTCGTTATCGATGTTGTGTTAGTTATAAAGGCAATAATCATGCCATTGTTCTACCAATACACATTATTGTTAATCTATCTTTAATATATTGTTGAACAATTAATAGTGAATGGCGAATTAACAAGCAATCAAAATCGTGGTTTGCGATTTAAAAATCAAAGACCGATCACTTTTTTAACAAAACACATAAATAATTAACATTTTTTGAATGCTAATTACGGCGAAATGCACCATATGAGTGCAAAAAACGATAGATTTGTGCTGAGCATGCACCAAAAGGAGCCTTGAAGCCGACTAGGGAATATGTGAAGATAAACTCTTACACTGTTCCTCATTGGCTCATACCTAAAACCTATTGATATGACTAAACAACCTGTTGTTCAGACCTTAGCTGTTACTATCGCCGAAACGATCCGCTACAAAATCACGGTTGGGGAACTTACGCCAGGCCAACGTTTGTCGGAAGCCGCTCTTAGTGAAGAGTTAGATATTTCTCGTAATACTCTGCGCGAAGTATTTCGTGTTTTGACACAAGAAGGGTTACTTACTTATGCACCAAATAAGGGCGTATTTGTTTCAGTACCCGATATGGCGGCTATCATCGACATTTACCAAGTACGCCGATTAATTGAATGTGATGCATTGAAGCAAGCCTATGCCATGCATCCTGCCGTACAGAAAATGAAGCAAGCCGTCAACGAAGCTCGCGAACAAGAAAAGATGGAAAATTGGATTGGTGTGGGAACAGCCAATATGAAATTTCACACTGCCATTGTTGAGTTGTCTGATAGCGAAAGGCTAATTAAGCTTTACCGTAATATCGCCGCTGAGTTACGGCTAGCTTTTGGTCATCTTAATGATCCTAAGATTCTATATGCCCCTTATATCGATAAAAACCAATCGATATTAGAGTTATTAGACGCCGGGCGTAACCTTGAAGCGGCTGATACATTGAGCCGTTATTTAGATTTATCAGAGCGAACCTTGCTCGCCGCCTTTAAACGAAAACAAGCCGGCTATTAATTCTCTTTATTAATAAAGTGTGAAAGCCATCAATCTAGTACTGGTCAATCCTGAGGAATTCAGAGCCTGTTTACGCAAATAGGATCCCCTGCTTTTCTGTTATCAACTATATTGGTAAATAGGAGCAAGATTTCAATAACTCAGTGCTAATTCTTTCTGGTAAGAGGCATTAATCTATTTTTTGCGATTTAAAGAAAAACTTATCTAAAAGGAATAGCTTGAATGATTTTACGAGCAGAAGACTTCCCTAGATAGTAATAACCTAAATAGGGTAATTACAATGATATATTGTTGAGTATACTATGACGGCGACTATTATATTTTTTAGTAACTTAGTTTCATCTTTACCCGTTTTCTAGTTTCTGCTATTTGGTTATCTAACTCTATATTTTCTACTAGCGACATAGAAGCAAGTTCAGATACACTGATTAAAAACAGAAGCCAATGCACTAATTGTCTCTATATTTGGGACTTTATTATCTTCAATTCGCTGAATAGTTCTAGTGATGTTAGTTGAACGAATTGTTCTTGAGACTACGCTCTTTCTAATTCTTATTTGTTTAACTTTGTTTTCAAGGAAAAATTACATGAAGAAAACATTCGATGAAACTATAAATACCTTGCGGGAATTAGGCTTAATTTATGATGACCAATCTCCACGACTTCCTGAGGCTATGCCCAAGTTTGATGATCCTGATCCATGTGGATTCAGTATTTTTCGAATGGGCATAGAAGACCTAGACCTAAGCGCCTTAGACATGAGAAGGACATTTTTTTCTCGTTCAGAAATAGTCGGCTGTAACTTCACAGACACTGACTTAGCTGAGTCAAATATGTGTTGGAATGATTTTATAAGCGTCAATTTTACACGCGCTAATCTAGCAGGTGCGGATCTTCGTGCGTCTATTTATGAAAATACAAATTTTACAGAGTGTAACTTATCCAGTTCCGACTTAAGGCTAGCTGAATTTAATAATTGCATATTTACCTTAGCTAATATGCAAGGAGCAAAGCTGACTAAAACAGCTGGAGAAGCTCTTCCTCTTTCAATACAGCAAAAAAAACAAATAGATTGGCAAGACACTGAAGGCGAGGAGCCAAGCGGAGGTTAACGATTTATAAAGAAAAAAATCATCATTTGGTTGCAAATCATGATTTATCAGTATGGTGTAAGCATCATACTGATCCTGATTTCATGTATTCTTACATTCGCACGAATGAGATCAGATGGGTGAGCTTACCTATAATATTAAACTCAATCTTTTACATGTCATATTTTGAAATTATGTGATTTTAAAATTAGGTTAAGCATTCAATATATAGTCACACAAAATAAATTGTATGCATATCCAATGATATTATTATATTTCAAGTTCTTTTTAGTTATTAAATTGTTCTAATAATCCGTTAAATAAAGTATACTATCCCTACAAACTTTGTATGATTAACAATCGAATAGTACTTAAAAAATAGAAGCACAGGTTATTAGAGGGCTCACCATCTCATGCACCTAAAATAACAAGTTAAATTGACTTTTAATCTGTATTTCCTCTTGTACATAATTTTAGCTACATCAAGCAGCATAAAAGAAGATAAATTAATTTTATCTATAACGCTAATGAGATATCGCTTGCTGCTTTTACTTTTTGCTCGTATAGATACCTTACTAGGACGAAGTAAAATTTGGATATTCAGCGTCTTATTTTATTGTTCTGAATATAAGTATTCAGGACAGTTACTTTCAACGCCATAACCGAGAGAGTAATATAGTTTAAGAGCTTTAAAGTTTATTTTATCATAAAAATAAAGCCCTTCAGTACTTAAACAAGTCGCAAGATTTAAAGTGTGATGACTGTAACTTACAGTGAAATTTGATGCATCTTGGGCTGTAAAATGAATATTCATCTTATTGTTTTCGTCATAAATAAAAGCAAAAAACAGACCATTATTGTTATCATGCAATTCTTTTTTGTAACTATATTTAAGTAATAAATCGCTATTTATCGAGTTATATCCATCATTACCTTTTTCAGTCTTTTGAAAGTCACGCCCATTCATATGGTAACACTTGACTTTATTATTGCGTTCATTATTTATACAAACCGTGACCGTTTTGTTGTTTAAATTACTTTCAGTTGAATACAGTATGATTTCATTAGGAAAATAGGATAAGAAGCCAGCACTTAAGATATTGTTATCCATTGCAAATGTCATGCTGCTGAATAAAAATAAAATTGACAATTTATAATTCATTTTATTAATAGCCCGTCTCATATACCGATGAGAGTACCATACTACCCTCACTTGGCTTTAATGTATATATTATTTCTTCCATATCATGATTTATTTTTATTTCTAGATTGCTTTTGTTTTTCCATGTATAACTTCTCCTTTCTTTTCTTTAAACTTTCGTAACTCGATTTATTTTCCAGTTATTTCCTTGTTTAACTAAGATAATCTGTAAATTTAATTTTGGCTCAGTGCCGTCACCTAAAATTAAACTTATTTTTGAGTAAGCATCAGTTTGCTTAATTTTCAATATCTTTATACTTTTTTCCCAAGAGGGATAATTATCCTGAGATTTTATAAAATAATTAACATCTGTCTCAATCCAAGTTCCATCCCAGTTACAAACAATATTCCCTCTATTTTTTCTGCACTCTTGTTCTTTTTTACAAATTTTTTCCAACTCTTTTTCATCTACATCCGAATCATAGTGACATATTGACGAATAGTATAATTTTAATGCTAATTCAGGGGTTACATAGTTCTCCACTAGACTTTCTTCATTTATATTTTTGAGATAGCCTTCATAAAAATTCACAACAACTTCTTCGGGAGATAACCCTGAACTTGCAGTTGATGAAACATTATTTGTCCTAGAATTGTCGTTAACATGCCCATTAGCTATGCCTATTAGTGGAAGTAATACTATCGAGAAGATAAAAATGTTAATTCGATTAAACATACCAAGTACCATCACCAATTAATCTTAAAATTTCTCAATGAATAAAATACACATAATCTCAGTGGTGCTAAATGCCCAATGAAGTTCTAAACAGCACCCGAAAAGTTGTCAACCCATATCAGGGCTAATCAAAGCTCAATCAATAATCTATTATGTTTCTTTCTCATACAATAGGTACTCCATCCTCCCCTGTTGATCAAGTGCCTCTATCACACAATTCCTTGACTTAGATTTTACATCATTTTAAAAAATTAGTTTTTTATAATTGCCTTTTTCTGCCTATAACTTATTTTCCTTATCCATTAAATAGATAAATAGAAACAATCTATTCATTCGTTTTATTTAGAATGATCCTCACTCAGTATTTAACATTTTAGTTACACCACGAAAACAATTAATTAATATTGATGGTTAAGCATTTAACTACCAAGCCCATTCTTACTCCACCGTGGCAAATCAATTATGAAAAGAATTATTACAATTTAATACAAATCAACGATAAATAATGATTGCCATGCTCAATTAATCGACTAAACAACTCAATATTTACGATCTAACAGTTGTAGTTTTAACGAATATTCGCTATAAAAATTGCGATAGAAAAAGTACAAACATAAAAATTATTAATATATTTGAGATTTCATTATGACTTCAAACCACATTTCGACAAAAAAACCATTTAAATTTGGCCTAGGATGGCAAATTTTAGTCGCACTGATTTTAGGTGTTATCGTAGGCGCTTTTTTGCATGAAAGCGTAGAATATAAAGATTGGTTAATCGTTAATGTTCTATCACCCGCGGGTAAAATATTTATACAATTAATTAAAATGATCGTTGTTCCGATTGTTATTTCAACATTAATTGTCGGTATCGCGGGGGTAGGAAATACGAAACAACTTGGGTCGCTCGGGTTTAAAACCATCCTCTATTTTGAAATTATCACCACTATTGCAATCGTTGTCGGGATAAGCTTCGCCAATATCTTCCAACCTGGTGTTGGTATTGACATGTCACAGTTGACACAAGTTGATATCTCCCAATATGAAAAAACCACCCAAGAAGTTGAAAGCCACCCTTCGGGTATTATCAATACCATTTTAACCATGGTGCCGAGCAATATTTTTGCCTCTATGGCCAGTGGGGAAATGCTACCCGTCATTTTCTTTGCCGTCCTGTTTGGTTTGGGCCTCTCCTCATTACCTAAAGAGAAGAAGCAACCATTATTAGACGTTTTGCAAACCTTTTCTGAAACCATGTTCCGCGTCACTAATATGATCATGTTGTATGCCCCTATCGGGGTTTTTGCACTGATCTCCGTGACTGTCGCCAACTTTGGTTTTACCTCTTTAGTACCACTACTAAAATTAGTGATTCTGGTTCACTGTGCAATTTTGTTCTTTGCCATTGTGGTACTTGGCATTGTCGCTCGTTATTGCAAAATTAATATTTTTACCTTAATGAAAATTTTAAAAGACGAGCTACTTTTAGCCTACTCCACCGCAAGCTCTGAAACCGTGCTTCCACGTATCATGGATAAAATGGAAAAATACGGTGCACCTAAATCAGTAACCAGTTTCGTTATACCAATTGGCTACTCATTTAACCTTGATGGCTCAACACTCTACCAAAGTATTGCCGCCATCTTTATTGCTCAGCTCTATGGAATTGAACTGTCTATTGGCCAGGAGCTTATCCTTGTATTTACCTTAATGATCACCTCTAAAGGTATTGCAGGCGTACCTGGTGTCTCCTTCGTCGTTCTCTTAGCCACTTTAGGCAGTGTCGGTATTCCACTGGAGGGCTTAGCCTTTATTGCTGGGGTTGACCGTATTCTCGATATGGCTCGAACTGCACTAAACGTTGTCGGTAATGCCCTCGCAGCCTTGGTAATTGCCAAGTGGGAACATAATTATGATGAAGAAAAAGCACGTGAATATGAGCAAACCTTTTAACGGTTGATAATCCACAATCCCTTTCCACACACCGAGCAACGACTCGGTGTGTTTTTATCTATTTCCTAAAAATTATAATCTAACATCGATTGAGATCTTATTAATATATTGATTAAATTTCATCTTAGATTATTAATGTAAAACCGTGATAAACAACACAATTTTTAATAACAGCGAGTAAGTATATTTACTTTACTAACTAGGCATGTTAAAAAATCAGCTTATTCAAATTATAATATAAATATATTCTATTATTTGTTTTCTAACTTACTTTTTTATTAACATATCGCTGTTAATTTGAATTATTCAATCCGGTTTAGTATGGCACGTTAAATAACGATCTATTTATATCGTTTTAACTGTGGCAGAAATTAATTTAAGCTATTTACCAATATTAATAATTAATAGCCATTTTTTCTTATTAAATCCGGAGTCGATTTTATGTATAAAATACTTTTCTTAAGCTTAATTACAGCTTGCTATACCGGAAACCTAATGGCAACTGAGTATTTCGTTGATCCCACCTCGTCTGCCGCATTGTGGGTAGAAAAAAACAAGAGCGATCCCAGAGCACTGGCTATTCGGGCTAAAATAGCGTCTGTGCCTACGGCTATTTGGCTTTCTAAAATCCATGAAAATGAGACTGAATTAGCCCAGCAAATAACAAGTTATATTTCACAAGCTGATAAGCAAAAAACTCAGCTTATGTTTGTGTTATACGCTCTACCTAACCGCGATTGCTCAGGCCAAGCCTCCGCCAGCAACACTACTAATAGCCAAAAATATCGAACATGGATTAATCAATTAACAAAAACAATTTCAAACACTAAGCTTACCATTATTTTAGAGCCTGACGCCTTAGCGGATATGAGTTGCCTAACGCCATTGCAGCGCAAAGATAGAACAGATTTACTCAAATATGCTGTGACTCAATTTAAAATAAAAAGTCCTAATGCGCATGTATACCTTGATGCTGGCAATATGAAGTGGCAACCCGCAAAAACAATGGCAGAACAACTTATTGCAGCGGGAATAAAAGATGCCTCAGGTTTTTCACTCAATATTTCTAATTACTATGCGACCGAGCCCACTATAAAATATGGTGAAGACATTAATCGATTTTTAATGGCGCTGATAGGGATAAAATCCAATATGATTATTGATACCTCACGCAATGGTCATGGTGCACCAGCATTGCCAAATCAATGGTGCAATCCACTTGGCCGTAAGATAGGTGAAGGCCCAAAAGATATTTCAGCAACCGTTAAAACCGCTTGGATAAAGCCACCGGGGGAATCAGATGGCGACTTTTCTCCAACAGCTAATTGCCATGGCGGCCCTAAAGCAGGGGTTTTTAGCCCTGATTTAGCGATACGCCTGATTAAAGGGGAATAATAGATACAAGACCAAGGCGAGAAAGTCAGCGCAGGAGAAGTGCCGATAATAGGTTATGGGTATTGGCATTTTTCCGATAAATTATTTTGTGTCAATTTATCACTACGATAATTTAACTTAATGCTGTACCATGAGTGCCAATAAAAACAGTGGAGAATAGGGATAAAATATGGATGCTCTTTTCGAGGCCGTCGCTAGGTTTTTTGCTTTTTGTATTGAACTCTTGTTAAATCTTTTTCAACTTTTCGGTATTAGAATTACAATATTACTCATTGCTTTTATTGGCCTATATTTTCATGGGTTTCAACTCAAATGGGTATTAGGCTATATCATTCTAGCTATCGTTTTATATAGCCCATTCATCTATCGGAAATTGAAACAAAGGCAATAACGCTATTTGACTGAGCCTATTTGCTCTCTTTATCGTAAAGTTAACTCACTATCAATTATCTTTCGTTAAGCATAAAAAACGCTATGCTACGCGGCGTTAATCGCAGACAATAGGGGGATTGTATCGAAAATATCTATATTAATCCCCCAATAGCATGATATTTCAATAGTATTATGACTCTTCTTCGAACTCTTTTTTATTCAAGATCCTATAATATAGGCTAGATTCCCAATAAGATAAGCCCATCGGATAACCTGCATCAACATAGTCACATTCGCTATTAAAATTGATAGCAGAAAATAAATTTTCTGGGTCAGATGCTGCCCATTTAATTACCTCAATTGCCGTTTCTTTATCATCTGGTATTGCATCAATGCCCCGCCCCACCAGTAAACATCTTTGTATTTCATCTTCAACTGCTTGACGTAAATTATCCGCTCCTTCCGTCAGCATCATATCTAATTCAATCGTTTCTAATAGCAAAAATGGCTGTTTATGCTGCTCTAAAAATTCAAGGGCTTCTTTGATTTCTTTACTCGCATCATAACCATTTTCTAAAAATAACGGTTCAATTGAGGTAAAAAATTTCTTTAATCTTGCAAACCCGATATCAAAATCACTTATCAACGCATAAAAAGGTGTTTTTTCCCCTTCTTCTTCATGATCGTACCCATGATATAGCAGTGACTCACATAATTTTGGGTTTCCAGACATCAATATACGATAGGTCATTGGTATTGCATATGACCATTCAGAAAGTCCATTCGCAATATCTGGTCGGTCATAATAAGAGCTTGGTTGATTAGATATACTGTAAAGGTAAGAACGGTTTGCCATAAAATATCCTTTTATATAAAAATGCTTAAGCGAAATGACTCTAGCAATCTCAAAGTGATATAGCAATAACTAGGCCTAACTTTATTAGCCGATAATTATTTTTGAATATCATTAGAAATATTTTCAGGAATTATCTGATGATTTACTTATTTCCTACCGCAATACACTATTTTTCAGTGGAGAATAAATACGGTGATACGTATCGCTGATCACTTCTTAACTTTATAATCAATATACGTATTTTTTAAAGGATCCTTTAAGGGCATCGATACAACTTACAGGCGCTCAGCTCATAAAAATAACAGAAAGTATAGGCGCTGTTTTCCCCGATAAAGCATCTTTTGACCCTTAAACAAGCTTTTCAAATAGAAGAAAATGCAACGGTACAAACAGCTCAAGGCGAATATTACGGTACAGTTTTATACGCTTTTATTGTGAACTCAACCCTAGAGATAGCTGCAACATTACTTGAGTTCGATGAGGCTCCTTATATCCAAGCAGCGCAACACAATGCCCAAATAACAATAAAGACCTTATCAGGATGATTTTGAGCAATTAACCAATAAATATAGCCATTACACTGATCTTCAAATTAATGTGGCTTGCGGATTTCGACGTAACAGCCCTGAATACTATTATCATATCGATACAATGAAGGTTTACGACTCAATGGGGGAGCTATTTGATCTTATTAACGATACTCAAAAAGCGATGAGTGTGATGGGCGGTTGTTCAATGACAGTCACAAAACTTTATAAAAGCAATATTTGGGAGGTACGTTCAACGGAAGGGGATATTGTCACCATAAGGTACTTAATAGGGTCATCACAGAATGCTTTTTACTTTATACTGACCATCTATATGATGACTGGCCTAATGATGTAGAAAGGCTATATTTATAAAATAGGCCAGCTTATCAATTAATATATCAGCCATTTTATGAATTGAATAACTAGCAATACTCTGTTAATTGGTAATCACTGGAAAATGATACGCGTAATACTAGTATGGTGGACATATAAAAATATTTAGTGTGTATTTGATAAAAAGTCCAGTTTATTCTTGTTTAAAGGGCTTATCAGTGGCTTTCACTACCATGTCATTACACTCCGCATAAATAAAAAATAATTTATCGGAATGCCTATATTAGGAATAAAGCTGCTTCTCTCAATGTGACTAAAAGGACATAATAAGGCTTTTTATGAAATAGAATAGCCGATGCATTTTAAAATAGCCGCTTTTCATAAAGCGGCTATGGATAAGTAAAAATTACGGTTTTTCCGGCCACTCAATATTAGGTGCTAAAGAAGTATCAACACGATTTAGTAAAACGCGGTATTTTTTCCACGCTTGCAGCGCTGCGGCTTCTTCATCGGTTGCCAGTCCTGTATCGATGGAGTCTTGCAGATAAGTCAGCATATTATTTGCTTCATCCAGTCGTTGTGATTTCTCCTGTTCAGCCTGCTCGATTAATGCGGCTTTTTGGGCTTCAGTGTCAGTGACCCATTTTTTACCGTTCCATGCATCGAATTCCGTTTTTGGCTCTAAAAGTGTGAGTGTTTCAGGTAAATCGCCGATAAAATCGACTTCAACAGGCTGACGGGTCTCTGTGTTGTAAGCCGTTTTCCCTCGATGGTCAGCAACATGCAACCACGATTGTTCATCAGCACTTCGTATAATTGCAACGTCAGGCTTTTCGGGTAATTCCGGTGCGTCTAAATAAGCGCCGGCAGGTAAACCACCGCCAATCGTGACATACTCCATTGTCGCGCCGATATACTCGCGCGTTGCTTCATTGATGTAATACGTTTTTACCCAGCCATTGTTTGACACGTAACCATCTTGGCCAATTACACCAGTAATAATATCTAAATTATATTTGCTCATTATGCTGCTCTCACGATATATAAAAATGCAATGTTACGGGGGCGAGTTTCATTTGCTGTTCTTGCGCTATTTGAAGCGTCAAAGCTGAATTTTTGAATTTGTCGTGTTACAAATGATGATGTGACAACTGTTCCATTTGCTGTTATTGATGTAAAAGCTCCGCTCGAACCACTTGATGGTGTTTTTTCAGAAGAAATTGAAATTTCTCCTTTAATATTTTGAATTGCATCAGTTTGAGCAGATAAAACTACTCGCCCGTTATCAATATTCCGCCCAGCGTCAAGGCCGCGAATAAACTCACCGCGTAAATCAGGTAATACGCCAGATGGATAAGCTTTAGCAAGCAAGGGGTAAGTCGTTTTATTAAATGTCTGACCATTGCAGATTAAATATCCGCTAGGAGCCGTGGCTTGAGGCCAAGGGATAGGTGCTCCCACGGGGTAATCACTTAATTCAGATGATGAACCTGAAACTTTTAAATTTCCGTTGTGGTCTTTTGTTGTGTTTCCGGTTGAGTAAATTTCGAACCAACTACTCCACGAGCCCTCGTTTCTTTGTCTGTACGCAAGCAACTTTGATGTGTTACCTTGAATTTGTAATGTCATTCCAGCGCCACTTGAGCCGCCAGATCTGCATGCATGGATTAGCGGGGAGTAGCTGTGAAAATTATTACCCGCCGTTGTATTTCCTCCTCCACCTGCATAAAACCCACTCTCAAGTGGAATGTCGTTTGCGTCTGAGTATATCTTTCCTGTTGTACCAATACCATAATCACCAACCACCATCGCTGTTCCAGATTTTTTTGGTATGATAAATGTATTTTCTCTTTCGTTATTTACATTTCGATATGAAATATCCAACATTACAGATTCATTACTTGATGATTCCGCACGTATTGATTTTCCATTTTTTCTATAAATAGAAATACCAGGCCAGTTATCTGTAGCAACAATTTTAATTGTTGAGTTATTAACGGTTAGTCGATTACCTATTGATACTTGACCCGCTATGTCGCCCCCAGTTTTATCAAACTTTCCATTTAACCCATTTTTTAGCGCCGTATTTGTTGCATAATCTCCCGCTGGGGCATAATTCCCCTTTGGTTGATACTTAGTATCAGACTCTAATTTTGAATAACTGTAGCCTGACGGGAGGTAATTACCTTTAGGTTGGAATCGAGTATCCGATTCAACTTTAGTGTAGCTTTCCCCTTTTAGTGCATAATTACCTTTAAGTTGAAATTTAGTGTCCGTATCTGTTTTAGTGTAATAATTACCCAACCCCAAAAACACACCCAGCGTAGACCATGCAGCTTGCGATTTATCCGGTTGCTCCCCTTTCGTTTCTTTATTGGAAACATAGATAACCCCATTCCACTGAACGATGGCCGTTTTTGGGTAAGATAGCGCCGCATCCCACTCCGCGACACCACGCTGCGTCAAGTACATCAACCACTCATCAACACGCTTACCTATGGCGTTAAACCATTCCAAT